>JBOHUE010000117.1:0-2901 GCA_050734185.1 Candidatus Dormibacteria bacterium
GGCCGTGAGCAAGCTGCTGCTCAACGACGCGGCGGTGCGCCTCGGCGACGATCCCGAGGGCGTTCACCAGGCTCGTGTCGCGACGCGGCGGCTGCGCTCCGACCTGCGCACATTCCTCCCGCTGCTCGACGAGGAGTGGGTCACCAGGCTGCGCGAGGAGCTGAGCGCGCTGGCAGACCTGCTCGGTGCGGTGCGCGACACCGACGTGCTGCTGCAACGGTTGCGAAGGGCGCTGAAGACGTTGCCGGGACCGGAGGCACTCGCCGGCGGCGCGCTGCTCCGCGAGCTCGAGGTGGGGCGGGAGGCGGCGCGCGGACGCCTGCTCGACGCGATGCGCGGCGAAGGGTACCGGCATCTGCTCGATGACCTGGTTGCGGCTGCCTCGCAGCCACACACCGCCCCCGAGGCATCCGGCGATGCCGCAGCGCTGCTGCCGCCGCTCGCTCGCGGCCCGTGGCGCAAGCTCCGCAAGCGGGTGGAGCAGCTGCCGCCGCACCCCACTGATATGGAGCTGCACGAGATCCGCATTCTCGCCAAGCGCGCGCGCTATGCCGCCGAGGCGGTGACGAGTGTCTCGCGGCCGGCGGTCGCGTCCTTCGCGGATGCGGTGGCCGGGCTGCAGGGGGTGCTCGGCGATCACCACGATGCGGTCGTTGCCGAGGAGTGGCTGCGCGAGCACGCGTCGGCGGTCGAGGATCGGTTCGCCCTCGGCGAGCTTGTCGGCCTCGAACGCGCAGCCGCCGAGAGCGGCCGGAGGGCCTGGGGTGGCGCGTGGGTCGCCGTGAGGCGGGCACGTCCGCGGCAGTGGACGTGAGTCGGCTGTTCCTGATCCGCCACGCGCACGCCGGCGACCGGGCGTCCTGGAAGGCACCGGACGACCAGCGACCGCTCAGTGACAAGGGGTGGCGTCAGGCCCACGGCTTGGTGCCGCTGCTGGAGGCCGAGCACATCGACCACGTCCGGTCGAGCCCGTCCCTTCGCTGCGTACAGACGGTGGTGCCGCTGGCGAAGGCCCGCGGGTTGACGGTCGAAGACGAGCCGAACCTTCTCGAGGGACGCGGGCCACTCGAGGCGTTCGCCGCGCTGGAGCACGCGCTGCAGGAGGTATCCGTTGCAGCCAGCACGCACGGCGACCTGATCCCGGAGCTCCTCGAGCTCGCAGAGGAGCGCGGAGCCGTCCTCCCCGACGAGGTGCGCTGGCCGAAGGGCTGCACCTGGGTGTTCGACTACGACCACGGACGCTGGCACCTGCTGCGATACCTGGCCCCACCGCCGAGCTGATGCCGCGGCTTCGCGAGGTCCTTGCGGCGGCCGGGATCGACGCCGCGCGCATCGCCGGCGACCCTGAGGTCGACTCCGTCGTCTACGACTCCCGGCAGGCGCGCGCCGGGGCCGCCTTTGTCGCCGTCTCCGGGTTCCACGTCGACGGCCACGCCTTCGCGCGCGACGCCGTCGTCGCCGGCGCGGTGGCCGTCGTGGCCGAGCGCGAGCCGGATCCGCCGCTGCCGGAGGGCACGCCGTTCGTCGTCGTCGCGGACTCGCGCGTGGCGCTGTCGGCGCTCGCGGCGGCCCTTGCCGGGGACCCGAGCCGCGACCTGCTCGTCGCGGGAATCACCGGTACCGACGGCAAGACCACCACGGCGACGCTGCTCTGGTCGGCATGGCGCGCCGCCGGCCTCGGCGCCGGCTCGCTCACGACGATCGACACCCGCTGCGGTGACGAGGTGACGGCGAACACCTCGCGGCAGACGACCTTGGAGGCGGTCGAGCTGCAGGACGCGCTCGCCGGGATGCGGAGCCGTGGCTGCACGCACGTCGCGCTGGAGACGTCGTCGCACGCGCTCGCGCTGCATCGCGTCGACGACATCGCGTATCGCTGCGCCGTCTACACGCGGGTGACATCGGAGCACCTCGAGGTTCACGGCGACCGCGACTCGTACCTCGCAGCCAAGGCTCGGCTGGCGCGGATGGTGGCGGAGCGGCCCGACGGCATCGCGGTGCTGGACCGGACCGACAACTTCGCGTTCCCCGTTCTCATGGGCATCGGCGCCGCCACGTCGATCACGTACAGCGCCGATCCGGCGATCGCCGCGGACGCCCGTGCCGTTGCGGTTCGCGGTGGCTCGGCCGGCGCCGAGTTCGACCTGCGCTCACCGTGGGGCGACGCAACCGTACGGCTGCAGCTCCCGGGTCGCTTCAACGTCGCCAATGCGCTCGCAGCCATCACCACCGCGTGCGCCACGGGAGCTGACCTGGGCCAGGCGGTGGCGGGCGTGGAGTCCCTCGACCATGTGACCGGGCGCATGCAGCGCGTCGACCTGGGACAGCCGTTCAACGTCGTCGTCGATTACGCGCACACGGCGGAGTCGTTGGAGACGGTGCTTCGCGAGCTGCGCGAGATCACGGCGGGTCGCCTCTGGGTGGTGTTCGGGTCGGCCGGCGAGCGCGATGTGGACAAGCGGCCGGCCATGGGAGCGGTCGCCGCCCGCCTGGCCGACCGGGTGGTGCTCACCGACGAGGACCCGCGCGGCGAGGACAGGGGACACATCCTCGGAGACATCGCCTCCGGCGCGCGCGGCGGTGGCGCGGTCGAGGGAGAGACGCTCTGGATCGTCCCCGATCGGGCTGAGGCGATCGCGCACGCGGTGGCCGCAGCAGCTGACGGCGATACCGTCCTGCTCGCGGGCAAGGGGCACGAGGGCAGCGTGATCCTCGCGTCCGGACCGGTCCCGTGGAACGAGCGGCGCGAGGCCGAGCGCGCCATACGCGAGCGGCTCGGCGCACCGCCCGATCCCGCGTAGCGTCCCGGCCGGGCTGCTACTGCAGCGGACGGTGGGCCGGCACGCCGGCACGCCGCGGGTAGCGTTCCGGCGTCGACGCGATCTTGGCGATGGTCAGAAC
>JBOHUE010000118.1:0-9436 GCA_050734185.1 Candidatus Dormibacteria bacterium
CTCATCATGCAACGCTATCCTGTCCGACCATGGGCATGAGCGCTGTTCCCGCACGCACGACACAACTCCTCCGGCAGGTTCTCGACGACCCCCGTCACCCGCTCACGCCGGCAGCGATCCGGGTGGAGCGCAGCAGCGCACGCAACGACAAGGGGACCGCGCGGCAGACGGCGCTGACCGTCTGGTTCAACGAGGGCCCTTCTCTTCCGGGGCCGGCGGCCGCAGGCCCCTCGCCCCGCGCCATCGCTGGAACCGTGGCCTTCGTCGGCATGGTCGCGCTCGGCGCGCTCGGGGTGATGGCCGCGCAGCGCCAGCCGGAGCTCCTCGGCGAAGCGGTACAGCCGCGGCGCCTGCTTCAGCCGTCGAGGTCGACCGAGCCGCCCGTGGTCCACGGCTGAGACAGCCACGGCATCACCCAGGCGCGACGGCCGGAGCCGGTGAGGTGCGCGCGGAGCTCTGTGCCGTCGGTCTCCAGCACGGCATGCGAGCAGGGGTTCATCGCCTCGCGCCACTCCGCGGTCACACGGCGGTCGAACCGCCCCGCCGACGGCAGCCGCGCCGGCAGCGCGAGGACGACGCCGCGGTCGGGAATGCCGAGCAGGACGTCGCCCTGGGCGCGTTCGGTCAGGGCCGCGAGCACCTCGGGCACCAGGAGCGCGCTGCCCTGGAACATCGGATCGCCTGCCATTCGCCAGCCATCGGCGGGAACGCGGGTGGCGCTCCGAATACGCTCGGCAAGTCGCTCGAAGCGCGTCGCAGTCTGCTCCGACACCGCCGCCGCCACCTCGTCGTCGAGGCCGGCGCCCGCCCACCCGTCGCGGGGGACGCCGCGAAGCGCCGGTCCGGGTAGCTCTTCGGCGGCGAACGCGACGAGATCCGCCGGCAGGTCGCGAACCAGAAGATCGGACGCGCGCGCGATGTCCTTCATGTACTCCGCGCTGCGAACGCACCAGAGCAGGCCGGAAAGCTTGAAGGCGCCTGCCGCGCGCGGGGTGAGCTGACTCTCGACGCCGCTGACGAAGCGTGCGATCAGCGCCGAGGTATGCGCGGGATCGCGCAGGACCGACTGGTGCAGCGGTCCCAGCCGGAGGGTGGCGTCGAGCCCCTCGCCGGTGACTCGAAGCGAGAATCGCTCGGTGTCGACGTCGACGTGCGCGCCGCGGTAGCGCGATGTGACCTGCAGCCGGATGCGCTCCGCGAACGCCATGCGATCGTCAGGTCTCTCGCTCACTGCGTGGCGACGGCGAGCCGGCGGCGCGGGTGGAGCGCCACGGGCTCACGCCGCTCTGCGCTTCGCGGTCACGTAGTCGACGAGGACGTAGTCGCCCAGGCGGTCGGGGCTGATGAAGAACGCACGCCCTCGGTTCAGCCGCGTCATGTGGTTCACGAACTGCACCAGGTGGTGGTTCGACTCGAGCATGAACGTGTTGATCACGATGTGCTCGCGCGTGCAGCGTTTCACCTCGAGCAGCGTCTTGTGGAACGTCTCGGGGAGCGGCGGGTAGAAGAAGACGGGGCTGCCGTTCTCGATGTGCGCGGTCGGCTCGCCGTCGCTGACGATGATGATCTGCTTGTTCTCGCCGGGGTCGCGCGCAAGGAGCCGGCGTGCCAGCATCAGCCCGTGCTGCATGTTGGTGCCGTACACGTACTCGTTGACCGACAGATGGGGCAGCGCCGACGGGCTGATCTCGCGCGCCAGGTCGCTGAACCCGATGACGTGCAGCGTGTCGCGCGGGTACTGGCTGCGTATGAGTGAGTCGAGCGCGAGCGCCACCTTCTTCGCGGCGTAAAAGTAGCCTCGCAGCGGCATGCTGCGTGACATGTCGAGCATGAGCACCGTCGCGGAACGAGACAGCGAATCGTTCCGATGCACCACGAAGTCATCCGCCGTGAGTCGCGGGAGCGGCTGTCTGTGTGATGGCGTGTCCGGCAGGACCCCATCGGCCGGCGCCGCGCGACGCTCCGCCGCCTCACGCTCGACGGCGTTCATCAGCGTCTCGCGGACATCGAGGTCGAACTGGTCGCCGAACTCGTACGGCTTGGTTTCCTCCTCGCGCTCGCCGGCAGTGCCGCGCTTCGCGACGGGGTGTTCGCCGAAGCGATCGCGATGAAGGCGCGTGAACAGGTCGCCGAGCGCCTTCTGACCGATGCGGCGCATGCCGCGCGCCGACAGCCGGAGCCCGTCGCGATCGCTCTCGACAAGCCCGCGCTTGTCGAGCTCCTCGACCATGCGCTGCATGCGGTCGAGGTCGCGGGCCGCGTCTTCCCCGAGCAGCTCCTGCAGCGCTTCGCGCGTGCTCTCGCTCACCTGCTCGCCGCGGTAGATGCCGCGCAGGCCGCGCTCCAGATCCTCGATTGACTGCAGACGATCCATGACCTTCATCGCCTCGTCGAGCGGCAGCGACTCGCGACCGAAGAAGCTGTAGCGCTGCCCGAGCCGGCCGCGGTCGGACATCAGCTCGAGCCCGCCCATGAGCTCGGCGAGCTGCGCCTGCAGGCCGGCATCATCGAACGTCGAGGCGGCGAGCTCCGCCAGCTGGCGGCGCATCTCCGGCGACAGCGACTGCATGAGGGAATCCATGCGCGCCATCTGCTGGCCCAGCTGCTCGAGGAACTCGTCGAACGTAGCCGGTGCGTTGGGGAACAGGCGTCCCCACTTCTGCAGGAACTGCTCGTAGTTGTGCTGCAGCTGTGCCTCCGGCACACCCTCGAGCCGCTGCCGCACAAGGTTGTTGAGGTCGCTCACCATCTCGCGCAATGCCGCGACGTCCTGCTGTGACATCGACTGCATCTGCTCGGTCATCTGCTTGAAGTAGGTGTCGACGACGCCCTGTTTGATCTCCTCCAGCAACCGTTGGAACGCCTGCTCGGCGCGTTGATCCATGAACTCGTAGCCCTGCAGCTCGCGGATCGCCGCGGCTGGATCGCGCGGCAGTGCATCGAGCTGCTCGCGCCGCTTGCCCGCGACACGCTCGAGGATGCGCTTCGCCGACTCGTCGCTGGCGTTCTCCATGCGCTCGTCGATGCCGGCCCTCTCCTGGCGCAGGACCGAGTCGAGCTTCTCCTCGATGTCCTTGAAGACGTTGTCGAGGTTGTAGCGCTCGAGCTGCTGCTGGCGGCGTTTGCGCAGCCGCTCCATCATCTCCTCGAGGCCACCGAAGCGATGACCCTGGCCGTCGCGCCAGCCCTGGCTCAACAGGCGGCGCAGAGCGGTCTCGAAATCCCAGCCGTGGAAGACGTCCTCACTGAGCCGGTCGAACAACGCGTCCGCCTCGTCTCCCAGCGGATCCTGCGTGCCGTCCCAGACGCTGAAGCGATTGCGCTTATCCACCATAGACGGAGCTTCCGTCGAGTGACGTCTTGTTGAGGCGCTTGCCCAGGTGCAGCCCCTCCAGCACGAACTCGAGCACGGCGATGCGCATCGCGTCCGAGTCCGCCTCGTCCAGCTTCTGCCGAGCGCGGTCGACGCCCTTCAGCTCGGCGAGTGCCTGGCGATACGCCCGCGCGGGCAGCTTTTCGCCGACCTCGACGGTGAACCCGCCGCGATCGAAGCGCTGCACCAGGTCCGAGAACTCCTGCACGGTGAAGTGCCGGCGAAACACGTTGTTGGTCGCCGTCTTCATGAGCTTCTCGAGCACCGACGCATCGTCGGTGTCCTCCCACGTCTCGAGCTCGATCTTGCCGGCGGTCGACGCCAGCAGCGCGGGGAGGTCACTCACGCGCGCCACCGCCTCGCGTTCGCCGGTCATCAGCGCGCGGCGCAGGGCGTTGCTCACGAGGTTCTCGTAATTGGCAGTGCTGACACGAACCGACACGCCGCTGCGCTGGTTGACCTGCGCGTGGCGGCGGGCCACGCTCGAGAGCTCGGCGACGATCTCCTTCATGAAGCCGGGCACCGCCACGGGGACCGGCATGTCGTCGAAGACCAGGCGCTCCTGCTCGGCGATCGCGATCTCGTCCTCGATGGTGCGCGGATAGTGCGTGCGCACCTGCGCACCGAAGCGATCCTTCAATGGCGTGATGATCCGGCCGCGGTTGGTGTAGTCCTCGGGGTTCGCGGTCGCGACGACGAACACGTCCAGCGGGAGGCGCAGGCGGTAGCCGCGGATCTGCACATCGCGCTCCTCCATGATGTTCAGCAGTCCCACCTGAATGCGCTCGGCGAGATCGGGCAGCTCGTTGATGGCGAAGATGCCGCGATTCGTCCGCGGGATGAGGCCGTAGTGGATGGTGAGCTCGTCGCTCAGATATCGACCCTCTGCGACGCGGATGGGATCGACCTCGCCGATGAGGTCGGCGATCGATGTGTCCGGTGTCGCCAGCTTCTCGCTGAAGCGTTGCTCCGGCGTGAGCCACGCAACCGGCGTCGCTTCCTTCTCTGACTCGACCAGGTCGCGGCAGCGCTTGCAGATCGGTTCGTAGGGGTTGTCGTTGATCTCGCAGCCGGCGATCACCGGTAGCGCGTCGTCGAGCAGCGACGTCAGTGCGCGAATGAGTCGCGACTTCGCCTGTCCGCGCTCGCCGAGCATGACGATGTCCTGGCCGGCGAGGATCGCGTTCTCCACCTGCGGGATGACGGAGTCGTCGTAGCCGAGGATGCCCGGAAACAGCACGCCGCCGCCGGTGAGCTTGCGGATCAGGTTGCGGCGGAGCTCGGCCTTGACGGGCACGACGCGGTACTCGGACCGGCGGAGTTCGCCGAGCGTTGCCGGAGGCTGAGCCATGGGCTTCACAGCCTACATGCGGTGGGTTGGCCGCCGCAAAACGCGCGAGCGATTTCTCAGACGGTGGCGCGTTCCGCCGCCGTCAGCTCGAGGTCGCGATCCATCTCGCGGCGCGTCGCGCGGTGCGCCCGCGCTGCTTCGACGAAGCGCCGCGCCAGCGCGGGATCCTGCCCGAAGTGCAGGTGGATGAAGGATGCGACCAGCGCTCGCTCCGTCCAGCCCTCACAGCCGAGGGGCTCACCCTCGCTGTTGTGCATCGTGAACGCCGGTTGCAGACAGTCGGTGCCGGAGAGCAGGCGCCCGAAGTGGAACTCGTGGCCTCGGAGCCGCGTGCCGGCGGCGCCGAGCAGGCACGTCGATGCAATTCGGAGATCTCGGTATCCCGCGTGCATCTCGGCGGCTTCGAGCGCGATGTCGACGGGGACGACGCCGGCCATCGGATGGGTGGCACCGTCGCTGGTCCGCACCGTGCGCGCGCTGTACAGCAGCCCGCCGCTCTCCGCATAGATCGGCAACCCCTGTTGGTTGGCGCGCCGGAACGACGCGAGGAACTGCTGGTTCGCCGCAAGCCGCGGCACGTACACCTCGGACACGCCGCCACCGAGATACAGGGCCTCGAGATCGCGCGGCAGCGAGTGGTCCTCCAGCGGCGAGAACGTGACGATCTCCGCGCCTGCTTCCTCGAGCATCTCGAGGTTCTCCGCGTAGTAGAAGCAGAACGCGTCGTCGAACGCGACGCCGATGCGCACCGGGGGGCCCTGGGGTGTCAGCCGTCGCACCGGTGGCAGCGACAGCGGCGTTGCGCGCGCCATGAGTCGCTCGATGAGCTCCATGTCGAAGTGGCGGTTGACGTTGTGGCGCAGCAGGTCGATCGCCTCGTCGACGTGCGGGTTCTGCGTCAGTGGCAGCAGGCCGGAGCGCAGCTCGGGGATGCGCACCGCGTCGATGCGCGGGAGCGCGCCGAGCACCGGCAGCCGAGCCAGGCTCCACACCGCGTCCTCGATGGCGCGCCGGCGTACGTCGCTGGGCACGTTGTTGAGCACGACGCCGATGACGCTGCCCTCGAGGTCGAGTTGCTTGATGCCGAGCGCGACAGCGGCGGCGGTCTCGCCCATGCTGCCGGCGTCGAGCACGAGAATCACCGGCGCGCCGGCGATGCGGGCGACATCCGCAGTGCTGCCGGGGAAGTTGCCCGCCGTCGCAGGATCGCTGTCGACGGACATGCCGTGCCCGTCGTAGAAGCCCATGCCGCCCTCGACGACGATGCAGTCGGCGCCGACGCCGCCACGCGCGAGGGCGCGCTTGACCCCCTTGTCGCCGAGCATCCAGGGATCGAGGTTGCGACAGGGTCTGCGGCTGGCGTGCGCCAGGTACGCGGCGTCGATGAAGTCGGCACCGACCTTGAACGTCTGCACGGTGCGCCCGCGCTCGCGGAGCGCGGCGACGAGCCCGAGCGTGATCGAGGTCTTCCCGGCTCCACTTCCCAACCCGGCAACGACCAGCCGGGGGATTCCCATCTCGTCGAGCATTCGCAGCCTCCACGGCAGCAGGGGGGTGACCGGCCCGCGGCGGCAACCACCGCTCGCCCACCGCGCGCGGGCCTCTCTGGACGCTAGCACCCGGCGGCGCATCAAGCAATAAGCTCCGCAGGACCCATGCGCGTCGACCTGCCCCAGGGCACGATCACCTACAGCGTCGCCGGTCCGGCGGAGAGCGCCTCGCCACCGGTGGTCTTCGTGCACGGATTGCTCGTGGACAGCAGGCTGTGGACCAGCGTCGCTGAGGACCTCGCGCATCGAGGCATTCGGAGCTACCTGCCGAACTGGCCCACCGGATCCCACCCGATCGCGATGCACGACGACGCCGACCTGAGCCCTCGCGGAATCGCCCGGATCATCATCGGGTTTCTTGCCGCCCTGGACCTGACCGACGTCACGCTCGTCGGCAACGACACGGGGGGTGCCCTCTGTCAGTACGTGATCGACACTGATCACAGCCGGATCGGGCGGCTCGTGCTGACCAACTGCGATGCCTTCGATGTGTTCCCGCCACCGGAGTTCGCGGCCCTGATCAAGGTCGGCAGTCACGCTGCGCTGATCAAACCGATGCTCGAGGCTCTGAAGCTGACCTCGCTCCGGCACCGCAAGAACGTCTACGGCGGAACGTTTGCCGGCCCGCCGGACGCGAAGATCACGCGCAGCTGGATCGAGCCCGGCATCCGCGACCGGAGGATTCGACGCGACACCGCCAAGCTCCTCGGCACCATGAAGCCCGGCGATCTCCTCGATGTCTCGACCAGGCTCGCGAACTTCACCAAGCCGGTGCGGCTGGTCTGGGGAGACGAGGATCCGTTCTTCTCGATCGCCCTCGCAGAGCGACTCGCCGCTGCCTTTCCCGATTCCACCCTCACACCCGTCCGAGGTGGCCACACCTTCATCTCGATGGAGTTCCCGGAGCCGGTTGCCGAGGTGATAGCTCGCTGACCTTGCGCCATCCGCCGGCGCGGTTGTTGGCGATGACTGCGCGAAACAGCTGCAGCAGCGCGCCCCGGTCGAGGTGGTCGTTCTCGTACACCTGAATCGCTCGCGCGGTCGCGTTGTCGTGGCCCTGGTTGATGATGCCGTGCGGGTCGGGCGCGATCGGATCGTAGATCAGGATGTTCAGGTGATCCTTGGTGCCAACGAGCGCGCAGATGTTGCCTTCCAGAACGAAATAGGGAAGCGTCGTTCGCTTGATCGTCTCCTGCACCGCCGCATCGGCCGCGTGCACCGTGTCGCGCACGCGGGCGGCCACATCCTGTTGCCAGGCCGGCAGCGATTTGACGTACGTGTCGACCCGAGCATCCTTGGCGTAGGCCGTGCGCTTGCTGGCCACGAGGATCGGGTCGTCAGCCCGTCTGAGAGGGCGCCACGGGAACGGCGACAGCTGCCGCCGCCGGCCGCAGGTCACGCAGGCGGGCGCGCACGCGCACCTGTCCCTGCCACGAGTCCATCTCGAGCGAGAAGCAGGCGTCGACGGCGCGCCCGCGCGGCAGATGCTCGGAGAGCCGCGGCTTGTGGAACGCGATCGCCTCGAGCATGCCGCCGTCGGTGCCCGCGAGCTGCACACGAGCGTGCTGCTTCTCGTTGCCGAACATCGAGGCGCCCAGCACGCGCGCACCGCGCAGCGCCAGTGTCGCCTCCGAGTTGCCGAGCCCGCACGGCTGCAGGCTCTGCAGCTCGCGGCACAGCCGCGGCGTCGCGTCGGCTGCGGTGATATCGCTATCAATGGCATAAACTCGCTCGCGCGCGGCGCCGCCCAGCTGCGAGGCGACCGCCTCGGTCACCAGGGCGCGGAACTCGTCGAAACGCGATGCCTCGAGGCTGAAGCCCGCGGCCGCGGTGTGGCCGCCGTAGCGCAGCAGCGCGGGTGCGGCGCGGTCGAGCGCGCGCACGATATGCACCCCGGCAACGGACCGCGCCGAGCCCTTCGCCTCCACGGGGTCAAGGCAGACGATGAACGCGGGCCGCGCATAGCGCTCGGCCAGGCGCCCGGCGACGAGCCCGACGATACCCATGGCCCAATTAGCATCGCCAAGAACGATCGCTGGTGCTTCGTCATCGAGATCGGCCACGCGCTCCTCGGCCTCGGCGACCGCGGCTGCCACCGCCGCCTGGCGCTCGCGGTTCTGAGCGTCCAGCCCCTTGGCAAGCTGGACCGCCTCGTCACCAGACTCGGCGAGGCACAAGCGGAGTGCAAGGCGGGCGTCCTCCATCCGGCCTGCCGCGTTGATGCGAGGTCCGATGGCGAAGGCGACATCGCTGGCGCGGAGATCGCCATCGATGCCGGCGACCTCGCAGAGCGCGCGCACACCGACGATGTCGCGCAGCCGCGGCAGCCCCTCGCGCACGATGCTGCGGTTCTCGCCGCGCAGCGGCATCATGTCTGCGATGGTGCCGAGCGCGGCCAGGCCCGCGGCGTCAGCCACGGCCCCCTCGGGCACCACGCCGGCCTCCTCCAATGCCTGCACCAGCTTGAAGGCGACACCGGCACCGGCGAGCCCATCGAACGGGTACTCGCTGCCGCTGAGCTTGGGGTTGATCAGCGCGTCGACGTCGGCGAGCTGCGGAGCCGTGCCGTCGGGCGCGAGCGGCAGGTGATGGTCGGTGACGATGAGCTGCATGCCACGCGGCCGCCCCGCCGCGACGTCTACGCTGCTCGTGCCGCAGTCGACGGTGATGACACAGCCGGCGCCCTGAGCGGCGAGCTCCTCGAGCGCTGCCGAGTGCAACCCGTACCCCTCGGTCATGCGGTTGGGGATGTACGGGATGACGACCGCGCCGGCCGCGCGGAGCGCGCGCGTGAGCATGGCGCACGCCGTGACACCGTCGGCGTCGTAGTCGCCGTAGACGGCTATCGGCGTGCCGCCGGCCAGCGCCTGCCGAACAATCGCGACCGCCTCGGGCATGCCGGGGAGGAGCAGCGGATCGTGCGATGCCGGCGACCCGTCGATGAACGCCGCCGCCGAGCCGGCGTCGTGGCCGCGGGCTGCGAGAACGCGGCCGAGCACCGGGTCGAAACCCGGAAGCGGATTCCAGGTTGCGTTCTGCCAGCGGCGTGGCGCGGGGTTCATGCGGCTGTCCTCTGCGGGATCGATAGGTGGGTCAAGGACGGCACATCCGTTCTGGTGTCAGTGTACCCGCGCAAGCGACAGACGTCTGTCGCACGGGCAC
>JBOHUE010000119.1:0-2218 GCA_050734185.1 Candidatus Dormibacteria bacterium
CAGGTGCACACCGTACTCGGACGGCGCGTCGCGCAGCTCGAGCGGCGTGAGCGGCGGCTGCGGCTCGACGACGGGTCGTTCGTGGCCTACGACGCGCTGCTGCTCGCGACCGGCAGCCGGCCGCGCCCCTTGAGCGCTCCCGGCGCCGACCTCGGCGGAGTGCACCTGCTGCGCAATATCGCGGACGTGGAGCGCATCCGCGCCGGGTTCCGCGCCGGCGCGCGCCTGGTGGTCATCGGCGGGGGTTACATCGGGCTGGAAGTCGCCGCCACCGCGCGCCGGCTGGGGCTCGAGGTGACCGTGCTGGAGATGGCCGAACGAGTCATGAACCGCGTGACCTGCCCGCAGCTCTCCTCCTTCTATGAAGCCGAGCACGCCCGGCACGGCGTGCGCATCGAGTGCAACGCGAAGGTTCGCGGGCTGCGCGGCGATGCCGCTTCCGGCCGCGTGGGCGCGGTGCTCACCGATGACGGCGGCGAGCATCCCGCCGAAGTCGTCGTCGTCGGGGTCGGAGTAGCGCCGGTGGATGAGCTGGCGCTCGACGCCGGGCTCGAGTGCAACAACGGCATCCGTGTCGATGAGTACTGTCGCACCGCCGACCCCGCGATCTACGCGGCCGGGGACTGTGTCAACCACCCGAGCCCGCACTACGGGCAGCGCCTGCGCCTGGAATCCGTCGACCATGCGTTCGAGCAGGGAACCAGCGCGGCGCTCAACCTGCTCGGCACCGCGACGGTGCACGACAAGGTGCCGTGGTTCTGGTCGGATCAATACGATCTGAAACTCATCATCGTCGGCATCAGTCACGGGCACGACACGGTGATCACGCGCGGGGATCCCGCGACACGCAGCTTCAGCGCCTGCTACCTGCGCGGCGGGGAGCTGATCGCGATGGACACCGTCAACAATCCCAGGGATCAGATGGCGGCGCGCAAGCTGATCGCGGCCCACGCGCGGCCGAACCTGGACAAGCTCGCCGATCCGGGGATTGCCCTCCGGGACACGGTCTGAAGCGCACGCGCGCCCAGGTGCGCCGCGGGCGCCTTCAGAACGTCCAGGTGAGGCCGCCGGTCACTAGGTAGGGATTGCCGCCGAGGGCGGCGAAGCGCTCGTACTCGGCGCGCAGCTCGAGCGATCCGAAGCGGTACATCACACCGCCGCCGCCGCCGGCGCCGACGCCGGTGCTGTCCACCGGGGGCGGATTCGCGAGCGGCGGACAGACGCCGCCCCGCGGGCACCCGACGATAGTGGTGAGCGCCGTGGTGTGGAGCTTGGCCACCCCGGCCTTCAGATAGAAATCCACGACCGGTGTCGGCAGGTAGAGGATGGCGAAGGCCCCCACGCCCTTGCGGCTGGCGCTGTTGGCGAGCGTGACGTTGGAATTCTGATAGGCGGAGAAGCCGCTCGAACGGCCGAAGTCGAGGTACTGCACCTCCGCGGCGAGCTCCTCGATGGGGCGCCAGCCGGCGATGATCTGGTAGGCGGAGCTGTGTATGCCGAAGCCGGTGACCAGCCCGGTCGAGGCATCGACGGTCGCCTTGCCGAAGGCAGCGCCGACATAGGGACCGATCAGGTCAGCGGCGCGCGCACCGTGCATGGCGAGAGCGAGCAGCGCCAGGCAGGCCGGACCCAGACCCAGGTTGGATCGCCGCGCAATCGCGGGCCGCTCGCGCATCGGCACATCTCCCACCAAGTACAGCCTGAGGAAAGCATACAACCGGTGTTGGCATCGACGCATGACGCCAAGCACCGACAGGGCCGTATTCGTGAGAAGCGTCACAGCACGGCCCGCAGTGACCTAAGCCCTCAGCGCAGGACGATGAGCAGATCCTTCGCCGCGACCGTCTGCCCCGGCCGCGCCAGCACCTCGGCCACCTCGCCGTCGGTCTCGGCGCGCACCGCGGTCTGCATCTTCATGGCCTCGAGCGTCACCAGCACTTCGCCGCGCGCAACCTTCGAGCCGGCCGTCGCCGCGACCGTCGTGACGGTTCCCGGCATGGGTGCGCCCACGTGGCGTGGGTTGCCCGGTTCGATCCTGCGCGGCGGCGGGCGACTCACCGCCTGGCTCTTGTCCGGCACGCGCACCGAGCGCGGCTGGCCGTTCAGCTCGAAGAACACCGTGCGCGTGCCGTCCTCGTGCGGCTCGCTCGTCGCGAGGTAACGCACGATGAGGGTCTTGCCGCGCTCCAGGTCGACCGCGATCTCCTCGCCCGGCTCC
>JBOHUE010000120.1:0-13686 GCA_050734185.1 Candidatus Dormibacteria bacterium
CGGCTGCACCGGTCGCGCCGCGCGCGCCGGCGCCGCCTGCCGCCACGCCGAAGCCGGCGGCGGTGGGCAACGGCACCAACATCACGCAGGCCAACCTGCCGCCGATCACCGTCGATCCGAACGCGCTCCTTGCGAGCCAGGCCCAGGAGATCTCGGTCAACTCGATCGCCACGCAGCGGCCCGACCTCGTGCATTTCCGTCCGCCGTCGACGGCCACCGGCGCCTCGGACGGTGACAACGGCGCCCTCGGTGGCCGCGGCGAGGTCGGCCTCCTGGTGCCGCTCGTGATCGCCGGCATGGCTGCCCTGGTGCTGGCGCTCGCGTCGCTGGCGCGGATCAAGCGCAAGCCGATGCCGTCGGGCCTGCGCCGGGCGCTGGCGGTCGCGCCGCTGCTCGGCGCGCTCGAGGCGGGTGCTCTTGCGCTGCTGATCTCGGGCTCCGTCGGCGGAGCGCCGGCGTCACACTCGAGCCTTGCCGCGCCCGCGCCGTCATTCGCCGCCGGGATGACGCTGAGTGCCCTGCGGACCCATTCGGTGTCCACACCGGTCGGCGCAGGCAGCCCGTCGTGGGGGTCGCTCGTGAACATCGAGTCTGCGCTGACCTCGCAGCAGGACAGCCTGGTCACCGACGAGCAGACGATCGCCGCCGTGACCCCGCAGCTGAAGGCCGCCGCTGCCGGCTCCGCCTTCACGCGCCGTCCGGGAGCGATCGGAGTATTGGAGAGCGCGCTGCGCCACGCGGTCGACGACCACCAGGCGATGCTCGCGTCGTTCAACGAGAGCCTTGCGAAGGAATACAACTTCTTTGTCGACGCGGCCCATTCGCCGGAGACCACGACCGAGCTGCGCTCGGTGGCCGAGCACACACCTCCCGACGTCGAGAACGCGGTGACGACCGACCTCAACATGGTGGCCACGCAGCTCCAGCAGGAAGCCCTGATCTCGGCGGCCACGGGAACGAACTCGCTGCTGTCACAGCTGCTGACCGGCTCCGGGCTCAAGTTCCACGAGCCGGTCGCGGGCGTCGTCAGCCAGCCGTTCGGGCCAACGAGCTTCGCGCTGGAGCCCCCAGTCACGTACGGCGGCAACTTCTACCCGCATTTCCACACCGGACTGGACCTCGCGGCACCGATGGACACCCCGGTGCACGCGTCGGCGGCGGGCGTGGTGGTCCTCGCGACGTCCAGCATCGACACAACCGGGCACCTGGCCGGCTACGGCAACTACGTGGTCATCGCGCACGGCGACGGCTTCATCACGCTGTACGGCCACCTCGACCGTCTCGAGGTGAACCCAGGCGAGGTGGTGTCAACGGGCCAAGAAATTGGCCTCCTCGGCTCCACGGGCTGGTCCACCGGACCGCATGTCCACTTCGAGATCCGCAAGAACGGCGTGTACACGGATCCGTACCCCTACATCGCTGACGAACTGGGCCGCTGAGCGCTAGCGGCGTCGCCGAGACGTGTGCCGGCACCCGTCCGTCGACACCGCGGTCGTGTCGCGGCGGGGATACGGCCGCGTCGGGCACGCCGTCGAGCCGCTCATGCGCGTGTGCGCCTCGCGACAGGTCAGCGCAGAGGGAGCGGCTCGCGGCTCGGCACTCGGCTCGCCCTGAGCTCCAACCGCGCGTGGCTCGCCTCCGTGACGTCCCTTACGCGACCGCATCCGCCGCCGCGCCCACCGATCGCGGTGTCGCTGCACGAGGTGACCGAGAGCGTCGCGGCGGCGCCGATATCGCGCATCGTCACAATCGCCAATCGTGTCGCGGACGAAGATCGTTCTCCTCGTCGTGGCCGGCGTCATCGCGGCGGCGGCGATCGGGCTGATCAGTGTGCTCGAGCTGGTGACGGGGCCGGGAAAGGTGGCGATCCCGGCGAACAGCGCGCTGATCAATCTGGACGGGGTGGCGGCTGCGGCCGACGGCGGGAAGACCGTCGACCTCACGCTGGGCAAGGACGCGCCCCAGAGGTTCCAGGGCATCACCGGGTGCGACTCGCGTCATTTCGTCGCGTACTTCGGTGGTGATCCCAAGGCCGCAATGATCGTGACGTACAGCGCATCGCAGGCGACGATGGCCTACTCGTCGGAGGTGTACAGGTTCGACGAGGGGCCGCAGAAGCAGAGCTCAGGGTCTCTGCTGTGGCAGGGGGATTTCGGACCGAATGGGACGTTCTCGCACATCATCCTGCAGGTCAACTGCCCCGCACCGTGAGGCGCGGTGGTCGAACGCTGTGCCAGTACGGGAGAATGGCTGACCACCGGTCCGGGAACAGTTGAGGAGAGGCGTCATGGCCGATTCGGTTTATCGCGTCACGGAGCTCGTGGGCACGAGCACAGAGTCCTGGGAGGCTGCGGCGCGCGCGGCCGTCGAGACCGCGTCCGGCACGCTGCGCGATCTCCGCGTCGCCGAGGTGGTGAAGCTCGATCTCACCATCGAGGACGGCAAGGTGGCGCGCTATCGCGTGCGGCTGAACCTGTCCTTCAAATACGAAGCGGAGTGACCTCAGCACCGACGGTCCGAACCGAACGCGGGGGCTTCGAGCACCGGGGGAGCCGGATCGCCTACACGATCTTCGGCGAGGGGCAGCGCTGGGTCGTGCTCATGCCCGGGCTGTTGCTGCCGGTGACGATGCAGGAGCCACTCGCGCGGCATCTCGCCGAGTCGGGCAACCGCGTGGTCACCGTTGATCCGCTCGGTCACGGAAACTCCGACCGGCCGTACGACATGACGCGATACTCCGTCAACGACTTCGCCAACGAGGTCGTCGCGCTGCTCGATCATCTCGACATCGACGAGGCGGTGATCGGCGGCACGTCGCTCGGCGCCAACATCACGCTCGAGGTTGCTGCCATCGCTCCGCGACGCGTGCGCGGAATGATCCTCGAGATGCCGGTGCTCGAGAATGGGCTGGTCGCGGCTGCCATCACGTTCGGCCCGATCCTCGTGGCCATGCACTTCCTCGAGCGGCCGCTCGCGTGGAGCGCCGGGATGCTGCGCCGCATCCCGCGCCGTCTCATGCCGTTCTGGGGCAACGTCGCGCTCGATGTCGTCCGCCAGGAACCGGGACCGAGCGGCGCCGTCCTGCAGGGTCTGTTCTTCGGTCACGTCGCGCCACATCGCGACGTGCGCCGCACGTTCACCATGCCGGCGCTGGTCATCGGTCATCATCGCGATCCGGTGCACCCATTCTCGGACGCGGGCATGCTCGCCGGTGAGCTGCCCAACGGACATCTCCTCGAGGCGTCGCACATCCTCGAGCTGCGCTTCAACCCGGAGCGACTCATCGGAGAGATCGCGGCGTTCGTCGACCAGTGCTGGACGCCGCGCATGCAGCGCTCGCGAGGCCGGCGTCGCACCGCCTGATCACGCGCTCGCGGTCAATCGGTAGGCTCTGGTCATGGCGGTACAGCGCGCGCGCCCCCGCGTATTGAGCGGCATCCAGCCCGACCACGGCCTGCACATCGGCAACTACCTCGGTGCGCTGCGCAACTGGGTGCGTGATCAGGAGCGCTACGAGAATTACTTCTGCATCGTCGACCTGCACGCGCTGACACAGCACCCCAAGCCCGATCTGCTGCGTGCCAACGTCCTCGAGCTTGCTGCGCTGTACATCGCAAGCGGACTCGACCCGGCGCGCTGCGAGATCTTCGTGCAGTCGGAGATCGCCGCGCACAGCGAGCTGTCGTGGATTCTCGAATGCATGACGCCGGTGGGATGGCTCGACCGCATGACGCAGTTCAAGGCGCGCAGCCAAGCCCAGGGTCGCGAGCGCATCGGCACCGGCGTCTTCACGTATCCGGTGCTCATGACGGCGGATATCGTCCTGTACGACGCGGACCTGGTGCCGGTGGGGGAGGATCAGCGGCAGCATCTCGAGCTGGCGCGCGACCTCGCGCAGCGAGTCAACTCGCTCTATGGCGACGTGCTCACAGTCCCCGAGCCGCTGATCCGTCACGTCGGCGCGCGCGTGATGGGACTCGACAGCCCCGAGGAGAAGATGAGCAAGAGCGTTGCGGTGGAGCGACCGAATCATGCGGTGCTGATGCTCGATCCGCCCGATCTGATCCGGCGCAAGGTGCGTCGCGCGCAGACCGACGCAGAGCCCGCCGTCACCCCGCCGGTGGGTCCCGGCGTGGCCAACCTCCTCGAGATCTACTCCGCGCTGCAGGACGTGCCGGTGGAGTCGGTGCTCGACGAGTTCACGGGTGCGACGTACGGCACGTTGAAGGATTCGGTGGCCGACGTCCTGATCGAGGCCCTCGAGCCGATCCAACGCCGCTACCACGAGCTGCGCAATGACGACACCGCGTTGCGCCAGCTGCTCGCGGCATCGGCTGAGCGCGTGCGCGCCGTGGCGGACGGCACGCTGCTTCGCGTGCAGAAGGCGGTCGGCCTGCGCTGAAGAAGCGCGTGCCGGCGCTACCGCTGCAGTGGAACGTGTCGAGGTCGACGGTCTGACAATCGCGTATCTGCGTGCCGGCCACGGGCCGCCACTCCTGCTGCTGCATGGCGGGGTCAGTGACGGGCCGACCACGTGGTGGAACCAGATCGACGAGTTCGCTCATGACCACACCGTCATCGCATGGGATGCGCCCGGGGCCGGCGCGTCGGACGATCCACCGCAGGCGTTCGGGATGGACGGGTACGTGACCTGTGTGGCCGGGTTCATCCGCGCACTCGGACTGGACCCGGTGCATCTGATGGGTCAGTCGTTCGGTGGCGCGCTGGCGTTGGCGGTTGCGGCACGGCACGCCGGCCTCGTGCGTTCGCTCGTCCTCGTGTCGGCGTACGCGGGATGGCGCGGCTCGTTGGGCGCCGAGGACGCCGGCGCGCGATTGGCGGAACGCGTCGCGCTGTCGCAGAGAACCGGTGCGGAGGTTGCGGACGCGCTGCTGCCGGCCATGTTCGCTGTGCCGGTGGCCGGGTTCGAGGCCGCGGCGTTTCGGAAGGCCATCGTCGCGTTTCATCCAGCTGGGATGCGTGCCATGGCGGCCGCGTGCGCCGAGGACCTCAGCGAGCTGCTGCCGGAGGTCGTGGCTCCGACGTTGATCGTCTACGGCAGCGACGACACGCGCGCGCCGTGGCCGGTGGCGGGGCGTCTGCACGACGGGATCGCGAACTCGCGACTCGTGGTCATCGAGGGTGCCGGCCACGAGTGCAACACCGAGCGTCCGCAGGTGTTCAACCATGCGGTGCGCGTGTTTCTCGCAGCGGCGGCCGCGTGATGCGCTACTCGACCGACTCGAGCTCGCGCAGCTGCGCCGCGTGCTCGGGCTCCGCGAAATGCTTGCGCGCCGGCTCGAGCAGGTCGATCAGTCGCGCCGTGAGCCCGTCCTTGGCGTCCATCGGATGCAGCGCGCCACTCGTATACGCCTCGGCCACGTCCTCGTAGACGTCGAACGTCACGGGGCCGCCGTTCTGCGGCGAACGGTTGACGCGCAGCGGGCCGCCCTGCACGCGGAACAGGATCTTGTCGATCCAATCGAGCACAGGGTTGAAGGCGACCTCCTGTGGTGGGCAGAACGCGCGACGGATCTTGTCGCGGATCTCGTCGGGCGAGTCATGCACGAACACCGCAGAACTGGGGTCGGACTTGCTCATCTTCATCGCCGCGAACACCTCGCGCGTCGACGACTCGGGCACCGGCCACACCGGAGGCCTGCGCAACCCCAGCAGCAGCGGATGGTGCAGTGCGATCGGCTTGATCGCGTTGCCCTCGGGGCCGCAGAGCGGGGCGACACGCAGCTGCAGCGCGACGTCGCGCGCGATCACGTGCGCCTTGCGCTGGTCCATGCCGGCGTGTGCGATGTGCACGCCCTGCGCGAAGATGTCGGCGGCCTGCATCGCCGGATAGATGAGCTTGGCGAAGTCGACGCCCTCACCTTCCTGTCGCCCCAAGATCGTGATGGAGCGTTGCATGCGCGCGAGACTCGTGTTTTTGCTGACGTCGATGACCGCCGCCCAGTAGTCGGGGTATTGGTCATACATGTCAGAAGCAAGAACGACCTCGAGGCGGAGCGGGTCACCGCCGACGCAGAGCAGCGACGCCTTGAGCGCCTCGGCGAAATAGCCGCCGGCGATGCGCCGGATCAGCTGGCGGTCACCGCCGAGCTTGTCGTTGATCCAGGTGTGCCAGTCGGCGAGGAACACACGGCACTGCACCCCGGCCGCGGTGAGATCGCGCACCTTGGACATGCTCAGCAACCCGGTTCCGAGATGCGCCTTGCCCGAGATCTCGAAGCCGATGTAGTGCTGCAGCTGCGTCCCGGACTCGAGCAGGGGCGCCAGCTCGCCCGCGCCGAGAATCTCCGCCGTGTTGCGCTCGATCAGCGCAACCCGTTCCGCCACGTTCACCCGCGGAAGTCTGGCAGACGGCCAGTGCGCAGGTCTGTTCTCACACCGCCGGTGGCGGCGTGTCAGTCGTCGTGCGTGTCTTCGTAGGCGACGCGGTGGGGCGCGACCTCATCGAGCAGGTCGGCCTCCCAGTCGAGGAGCGCGTCATGCAACCGCGCCGTGTTGCGGGCGCGCCACAGTGATGCTGGTGCACGCACGGGGAGGAGGTGGTCGAGCTCCTGCAGCTGCGTCCACATCTCCGTGGGAACCTGCCGGTCACGGTGCAGGTTGCGCATCTCGACGTCCTCGACGACGCGTTCGAGGCGGGCGAGTTGCTGGATGCGAATGAGGCGGCGCTCCTCGCGCTCGAGCGCGTGGCGCTTGGCCTCATCCATCTCATTGATCGCGGTCTGAAAGCTCATGGTCATTTCCGTTCTTCATGACGGTGGGTCTCAGTGGTGAGGTTTCCACCTCGTCCATATGAGTAAACGGAGACGGGTTACGATCCGATTACGCGACCATCAGGTTCGTGGTTCCGAGACCCCCGAGTGGCGACCAGATCGAGATCCGGCACGGCGAGCAGCGCGCGGTGGCGGTCGCGGTCGGCGGCGGACTGCGCCTCTACGAGATGGCCGGCCGGCCGGTCCTCGACGGCTACGCGGATGACGCCATCGCCGACGGCGCTCGTGGCCAGCTGCTCGTTCCGTGGCCCAACCGGGTCCGGGACGGCGCATATGGGTTCCAGGAGCGTCGCTACCAGCTGCCGCTGAGCGAGCCCGGACAGCACAACGCCATCCACGGGCTGGCGCGCTGGCTGCCGTGGCAGGTCCTTCGCCGCGCCGACGACCGCGCCGCGCTCGGCCTCGAGCTGCCGCCGCAGCCCGGCTACCCGTTCCAGCTGCAGCTGGAGGCCGAGTATCGCGTCGGCGCCGCCGGCCTCATGGTCCGCCAGTCCGCGACCAACATCGGGGTCGAACCCTGTCCATACGGGTCCGGCGCACATCCGTACCTACGGGCGCCCGGAGACCTCTTGGACGACTGCGTCCTGACCGTTCCGGCGAGCGCGACGCTGACCACCGACGACCGTCAGATCCCGGCCGGCTTGCGCCAGGTCGCCGGCACCGACCTCGACTTCCGCGAACCGCGGCCGCTTGGAGCGCTCCGCCTGGACACCGCGTTCACCGCGCTGGAGCGCGAGGCGGGCTGCCCCGCCGTCGTCACGCTCACGGGCCGCGACGGCACCGTGGAGCTCTGGGTCGGGCCCGGCCACGACTACCTGATGATCTTCAGCGGCGACACGCTGGAGCGCGAGCGCCGCCGCCGCGCGCTGGCGGTGGAGCCGATGACGTGCGCACCGAACGCCTTCAACAGCGGCGATGGCCTGCGCGTCCTCGAGCCGGGCGAGACGTTCGCGGCGGAGTGGGGGATCACCGTCAGCTGAGAGGGTCGGGGATGCCCGCGATGCCATCGCCGGCGGCGAAACGATCGCGGCGCTCGCCGCGTACCAGGGTGACGCCCCCGTCGCCCAGCGCCGTCCACGTGCCGTCATGCCAGACGGCGGCGGTGCGCTCATCCAGGCCGAGCAGCAGGACCTCGCTCCCGAGCACCTCCTGCGCCGACGCGATCCAGTGCTGTCCGAACGCGTTGTAGTGGGGGAGGACGGCCGTGCCCGGCACAACGTTCAGGGCGTCGTTCGGTCGCCTGCGGGTGCTGCCCGGGTACGACTGCCGCACCAGCGTCCACTGGCACAGACCCATCGCGCCCGCCGACGACCCCGCGAGAGCCGCGCCGCTGCGCCACGCCGCAACGATCGCGTCCCACACCAGCGTGTCTCGCAGGACTTTGACGACGCGCCCCGGGTCACCGCCGACGAGGTAGAAGAGGCCGGCGCCGGAGGCGATGCTCGCGCTGTCTGCAGCGTTGGCCTCGCGCCGCGTCCGCGCGCGAAGCTCATCGACCTCGAGGCCAAGACCGGCAAACCATCGCTGCGCGGTGAGCACCACCATCTCCGGGTGTTCGCGAGCGGCGGTCGCCACGACGTACGCCGGGCGGCCCGCCGCGGCATCGCGCAGGAGCGCGTCCTGCGGCTCGTTGCCGCGGCGAAACTCGTCGCCACCGTTGAGGCAGAGGACGCCGGTCATCGCCGCTGAAGGGTAGGGGGCCGAGCGGAGCCGCGCCGTCGCATCCCTACACTCACGGGCGAATGATCGATAGCGAGAAGTACGCGTCCGCCACCATCACGTCGCGGCGGGACCTGGCATCCGACCTCTGGGTGATCCGCATTCGCCCCGACATCGAGCTCTCATTTCGCCCCGGGCAATACGTCACCATCGGCCTGCCGCTGAATGGGCGTGTGATCGAGCGCCCGTATTCGATCTGCTCGTCGCCCGCGGAGAAGGAGATCGAGCTGTTCATCGAGCGCGTGCCCGACGGCGAGCTGAGCGACCCGCTCTACGAGCTCGGTGTTGGCAGCGAGATGGTCGTGCGGAAGCGCACCAAGGGTCTCTTCCTCAAGGAGGCGCCGGTCGCCGTGCCGCACCTGCTGGTCGCCACCGTCACCGGCATCGCGCCGTTCGTCAGCTTCTTGCGCACGCTCGTCGACCGCGAGCGCGCCGGCGAGTGGACTCCGGTGCCCGTCGCCGCGATCCACGGCGCGAGCCGCTCCGAGGAGCTCGGCTACCACGACGAGCTGCGCATGCTCGGCCGCGACTTCCCGTGGTTCACGTATCTGCCGACGGTGAGCCGCCCGTGGGAGGACGAAGCGTGGGAAGGCGAGACCGGCCGCGTCGAGGACGTGCTGCGCAAGCACGCGGACGCGATGATGCGGCCGGGCAACGGCGGGGTCTTCCTCTGCGGACATCCGGGGATGATCAGCAACGCGCGGGCGATCATGCGACGCTGCGGCTTCGACGACAAAGAGATTCGCGAAGAGCAGTACTGGCCTGACTGATTGGCGGCGAGCCGTATTCAACCGACAGGTTGACAACCGCGGAGCCCCTCGCTACGGTACTCAACCAGATGGTTGAGCAAGCCCCCGCCCGAGAGACCGAAGACCCGCTGTCGCGCGTCTTCGCCGCGCTGGCGGATCCCACGCGGCGCGACATCGTGGCCCGGCTCGCCTCGGGCGACGCAACCGTCAATCAGCTCGCAGCTCCGTATGAGGTCAGCCTCCAGGCCGTGTCGAAGCACCTGCGCGTGCTGGAGGACGCGCGGCTCGTGACGCGCAGCCGCGAGGCGCAGCGCCGCCCCGTGCACCTGGACGCAAAGGTGTTCGACCTCATGACCGCGTGGATCGAGCGCTACCGCCGCGAGGCCGAGGAGCGCTACCAGCGCCTCGACGAGGTGCTCCGCTCGATGCCGGACGCCGACCCCACCCCATCGCCAGCAAGGCAGGACCAACCAGCTGAAGAAGGAGCAGGTACATGACCGTGGCGACCAACGAGACAACCATCACCGTGGACAGCAAGGTTCCGATGGTTCGCATCACGCGCGAGTTCGACGCTCCCGTCGAGAAGGTCTTCCGCGCGCACACCGATCCCGACCTCGTGAGGCAGTGGCTGGGGCCGCGGCGACTCACGATGGCCATCGACCACTACGACTGCCGCACCGGCGGCTCGTACCGCTACCTGCACAGTGGCGACGACGGTGTCGAGCACTGGTTTCACGGCAGCTTCCATGAGGTGCGTCCGAACGACCTCATCGTGCAGACGTTCACCTACGAGGGGTTTCCCGAGCACGTCGCGCTGGAGCGCTGCCAGCTCGAGGACCTCGGCAACGGTCGGACGCGAATCACCGCGACCTCGCTCGTCGACTCCTTCGAGAGTCGCGACGCGTTCGTCGCCAGTGGCATGGAGTACGGCGTGAAAGAGGGCTACGAGCGCCTCGACGAGATCCTGGCTCGCTGACGTGACGCGCGCCGCGCCGGCCTCGCGCCGGCGCGGCCGCTGCGCGTTGTTACGCTAGCGCGCCGCCATGGAGTTGCACGATCGCCTCGGGTTCATCGTCACGCTCGTTGCGCTGGCCGGTGCGCTCGCTGCCATCGGCGCGCTGCTGCGCCCGTCCTGGATGCCCGCCGTGCGCCTTTATCTGCGACTTACGCTGGCGGTCATCGCGGCGCAAGTGCTGATCGGCATCGTGCTCGTCGGCACCGGCCACCGGCCCGCTCAGGGCATCCACTGGTTCTACGGCGCCGCGATGTTGCTCGCGATGCCGATCGCGTTCAGCCTCGGCGCCCGCCTCCCAGCGCGCGAGCAACCGTGGTGGGTCGTCGGCGGCGCAGTGGCGACGGTGCTGCTCGCAACCCGCGCGCTTGCGACGGGGTGATCCTGCACTGCTCTTCAGCGCAGTGATGAGGCGGCCGGCGCGTCGGCGCGCGTGAACGACAGCCGGTCGCGCATGCGACCGAACGCAGCCATGACCGGGAGACCGAGGACGGCGATCGCGATGACGTCACCCACCGCGCGGAACGAATCCCATACGGCCGACGTCGTGACATAGAACGATGCGAAGCGGCGCGCGAGATCGCCCGACGAGGCGCCGCTGACGTACCCGAATCCGGGTGCGTTGCGATAGAAGGTGGACCAGTCCCACACGTCGAGCAGCGCGCCGAAGAGAAACCCCGTGAGCACCGCGATCGCGCCGAGCACGACAACGTCACGGACACCGTAGGCGCCTGTGCGCCGCAGGCCGGCGAGGCCGGCCAGCGCGCCGATCCAACCGCACGCGAACACCTGGTACGGCAGCCACGGGCCGATGCCGCCGGTGACCACCGCGGATGCGAGCAGCGACGTCGCGCCGCACAGAAAGCCGAATGACGGTCCGAACACGTAGCCGGCGACGAGGATCAGGAAGAAGATCGGGCTGAACCCGCCGATTCCCTCGACCAGCACAAGCCGGAGCGCGGCATCGACCGCGGCGATGGCCGCGAGCAGCGCGAAGCGCCGCGAATCGAGGCGGCGTGTGAGCGCTTCGACGACGGCGAACGCGGCCACCGTGCCGAATGCGAGGGACGTCGCGGCCGCAACCGGCGGAGCGCCGAGCGCAACGAACGGCCAGACGAACAACAGCAGGCCCGCCGCGGAAATGGCGAGCAGGATCATGTCGCGGCCACTGCGACGCGGCGCTGCTCATGGACACCGCCGTCGCGCAGCTCGAGCACGCGACTCGCGACCGCCCCGGCGAGCTCGGCGTCGTGGGTGGCCAGCACGACGCCGGTACCGCGGCGCGCAAGGCGCCGCACTGCGCCGCTGAGGACCGCGCGCGCGGCGGGGTCCATGCCCCGAGTCGGCTCGTCGAGCAATGCGAGCACCGGCGCCCCCGCGAGCGCCGCCGCAAGCGCGGCGCGTTGACGCTCGCCCGTGCTGAGGTCTCGCGGGTATCTCTCGCCGACCTGGGTGAGCGCGAATTCCCGCAGCACGGATTCGGCATCCGGCCCACCGCGGTCGTGGCGCAGCGTCCAGGCCACCTCATCGCGCAGCGTCTGCCGATGCAGGAGCGCGGTTGGATTCTGCGGCAGATACGCCACACGGCCGGGGTCGCGCTCAACGCGGCCGGTGAGCGGCGGCAGCAGGCCGGCAATGGTTCGCAACAGGGTGGTCTTGCCGCTGCCGTTGGCGCCGGTCAGCGCGATCACCTCGCCGCCGGCTCCGCCGAGCTCGAGATCGTGGAGCACGGGGGTTCGGCCGTGGCCGGCGGTCACGCGGTGCAACCGCCAGCCGGCACCGGGCATCGTTGTGCTGTCGGCCTCAGGCGTCGCGGCGGGCATCGACGATGTCGCCGGCAGGCCGGCACCGAGGCGGCCCTCGCGCGTCATGACAGAGCGCGTTGCCAGTGGCTGGAGGAGGCGGACGCGGTGCTCGGCGACGAGCACGGTCGCGCCGCCACGCATCGCCGCCGCCATCGCATCCACGACTGCCAGTGCGCCGGCGGGATCGAGCTGCGAGAGCGGCTCGTCGAACACCAACAGTGCCGGCCGCATCGCCAGCACGCCGGCGAGCGCGAGGCGCTGGCGCTCACCGCCGGAGAGCGTCGACACGGTGCGGGCGCGGAGCGCGGCGATGCCGCACAGCTCGAGGGCCTCGTCCACACGATCGCGCATCTCTTTTGGCGGCACCTGCAGGTTCTCCAGCCCGAACGCCACGTCGCGCTCGACGCGTGACTGCACCGCCTGCAGCTCCGGGTCCTGGAACACGAAGCCGACCTGGCGCGCCAGCCGGCGGGTTGTCGTTCGTGTCACATCCTGCCCAAACACGAGCGCCGCGCCGCTGATCACGCCGCCATGGAAGTGCGGGATGAGGCCGTTGCAGACGCGCAGGAGCGTCGACTTTCCGCTCCCGGAATCCCCCGCGAGCAGCGTGAGCCCGCCGTCGAGCGCGAGGTCGATGTCGGCGAGCGCAGCGCGTGTCGAGCTCGGATACCTGTAGCCCAGACGGTCGAAGCGAAGGGCGTCCACGGTCAGGCTCGACTGCGCTCCAGTGCGGGCACGATGAACAGCAGGCAGCAGACGAGCGCGGGCGCGTTCACGGGGATCGGCGCGAGCACGGGGAACGGATACCAGTCGGGCGCGGCGCCGGTGCCGCGCAGCACGAGAAAGCCGGCCGCCCCGGCCAGTGCGGCGAGCGCGACGAGAAGGTCGACCACCGAGCGCTGCGGTGGCGCGAAATGCGTGCGCGGGCCCGCACCCCAGCCCCGCGACTCCATCGCCTCGGCCAGCGCGATCGAGCTCTCCACCGCCGTGAGCACAACCGGCACGGCCACCTGCGGCCAGTCGCGAACGCGGTGCGGCCGCCACCCGCGCATGCGTTGCGCGTCGCGGATCTCGACCGCGCTGCGCGCCGTCGCGGGAATCAGGTTCAGCGCGGTCGCGACCGCCGCGCCGCTGCGCGCCAGCGACGTCGGCAGCACGTCGATCAGGTCGTGTGGCTCGATGACCAGCGTCAGCGGCGCCACGGCAAGCACCGCGGCGGCGATGCCAAGGCCCGCGAGGAGGCCGAACACCAGCGCCTCCAGCGTGATGGCGCCACCAATGGCGGGAACTCCGGCGGGGACCTGGAAGAGCGCGTGCGCGCCCGTGTGGCTGAGCAGCAGGCTCACCACCGTCGCGGTTGCCGCGGCGACGATCACGGTCACGACCAGCGGACGCAGCCGGGCCCCGGGCCGGCTGCGGGCGAGGATGAGGTTGAGGGCACAGAGCGCCACGACCCCGCGGTAGATGGGGTTGTTCGTGGACACGGCGACAGCCACGGCCGATGCCGACCACAGTGCGAGCGCGCGCGGGTTCACATGCGCCGGCGGCGCACCAGCCGGACGGCGGCGAGGCCGGCAAGCCCGCCCGCGGCGACGCAGGCGAGAAGG
>JBOHUE010000121.1:0-5019 GCA_050734185.1 Candidatus Dormibacteria bacterium
CCTCAAGGGCGATGCGCTCGGCGATGCCGAGCGCGAGGCGGTCGCGCAGCAGCTGCACGAGTACACGGGACTCCCGGTGCAGTACCTGAAGGACGCCAACCTGCGGGTCTCGGAGATCATGTTCGCCCACCAGCTGCTCAAGGACCGGCGCGAGACCATCGGCCGGCTCGATGGGCGCTTCGTCGGGCCCACCCAGGATCCGCTCGCCAAGGAGGCGGACTACGATCCGCAGGCGGCCGCGATCGGCGCCGCGTTCACCGCGGCGTTCCTCGATTATTACCACTCAGATCTCAAGTTCGGGCAGGGAGAGACCTACCACACGACCAACTACGGCATCGGTGAGAAGTGGAAGTGGACCCACAAGACCGACGGGGGCGAGCAGCCGATCGTCAACTCGGGCGTGGATCTCGCCCAGGCACTGGTACAGGACGTGAACCTCAAGGTGCTGGTGCTGTGCGGGTACTTCGATCTGGCGACGCCCTTTTCCGCGACCGAGTACGTCATGACGCACCTGGGGGTGCCGCCCGCGGCCAGCGCGCGTATCCAGCTCGAGTACTACCGGGCGGGCCACATGATGTACGTGCACCCGCCGTCCATGGCCAAGATGAAGCGCGACCTCGACGCCTTCATCGACTCGACCGACCGTCACTGACCGGCAGCACCATCTGGGCGCGCAGGCCCGGATGGTTGTCGAGCAGCTGCAGCACGCCGCCGTGGAGCCGGGCGACCGCATCCACGATGGACAGGCCCAGTCCGACGCCCGGCGTGCCGCGGCTCGCGTCGCCGCGGAAGAAGCGCTCGACGGCCTTGGGTCGGTCGGCAGCGGCGATGCCCGGGCCGTTGTCCGCGACCGCGATCTCCACAGCCCCATCGGTTCGCCGCCCGACGCACACGCTGATGGCGCCGCGCGCGGAGACGCACTTGAGGGAGTTGTCGATCAGGTTGCTGAGCGCCTGCGCGAGCAGCACCGGATCGCCGGCCACCGCGGCGTCGCCGGTGGTCTGGAACGAGAACGTCACGCCCTTCTGCTCGGCGGCCGGCTCGTAGAACTCCACCACCTCGGCCGCGACCGCCGCCGCATCCACCCGCACGAAACCGGAGCGGCGCGCGCCGGTATCGATCTCCGCAAGTCGCAGCAGCGCGTTGAAGATGCGCATGACGCGATCGACGTCAGCGACTGCCGCTTCGACCTCGGCGAAGGTCTCCGCGGCCGCCGGGCGCGTCAACGCCAGCTCCTCCAGGCGCGAGCGCAGCTCCGCCAGCGGCGTGCGCAGGTCGTGCGCGATGGAGTTGGAGACGTTGCTGATGCCGCGGATTAGGTGCTCGATGTGATCGAGCATGCCGTTGATGGTCTGGGAGAGCGTGTCGAGCTCATCGCCGGACTTGGCCGTAGGCAGCCTTTGGCGCAGGTCACCCGCCATGATGGCCGACACCGTATGGCGGATGCCCTGAACGCGGGCGAGCAGCTCGCGCCGGATGAGAAGCGCGCCGGCGACCCCGACCACGAACAGGAAGGTCACGGCGGCGATCAGGCCGTAGGTGAAGCGCCGCTCGAGCGGCAGGAAGCGCGCCAGGCCGCGCCCCACCAGCAGGTGATAGCCGCCCGGCAGAGTCGTCTGCACGAGCTGGGTATGGGTTGGCTGGCCGGCGAGATCGACAATGAGCGCGTTCATGCCGGCCTTGGCGGGGATCCCCTTCGGCCAGGCGGCCAGGTTCCCCGCGAGGCGCCGGTAGCCGCCGTCGGTCAGGAGCAGGGTGCGCTCGTTCGCGATCTGCAGCCCGACGCGGGCGTCGATGTAGGCGGTGAGCCCCGCGGCCCCGTCGCGGTGGAAAACCTCCGTCAGCCGCTGCACGTCATCGGCCAGGATCTCCGCGCGGCCGTCGAAGATGGTCACGCTCCACGCGTACCACAGCGGCACTGCGAACGCGACCAGCGCGGCGAACCCGAGCAGCAGGTAAGCGACCGCCCAGGTGACGGCCGAGGAGCGGATCAGGCTATTCATGGTCGCTCATCATGTAGCCGGCGTTGCGCACCGTACGCACGAGGGCCCGCTCGGAGTCGAGCTCGAGCTTCTGGCGCAGCTTGCTGATATGCACGTCGACGACGTTGGTCTGCGGATCGAAGTTATAGTCCCAGACCGCCTCCAGCAGCATGGTACGCGTAACCACCTGGTTCGCGTGGCGCATGAGATATTCCAGCAGCTTGAACTCGCGCGGCCGCAGGCTGATGGCGCGGCTGCCGCGCGTCACGCGCCGCGACAACAGATCCATGCGCAGGTCGCCCACCTGCAGGATGCGCTCGGCATCGCCCCCGGGGCTGCGCCGGCCGAGCGCGTCCACCCGCGCCAGCAGTTCCCCGAAGGCGAACGGCTTGGTGAGATAGTCATCGCCGCCGCTGCGCAGGCCGCGGATGCGCTCGTCGACGTCATCGAGCGCGGAGAGGATCAGGATCGGCGTGCGATTGCCCGCCTGGCGGAGCGCCGCGATGATCGCGAGGCCATCGATGTTGCCGGGGAGCATCCGGTCCATGACGATGACATCGTACGGCTCACTTGCTGCGATGAACATTCCATCCCGCCCGTTGGCGGCATGCTCGACGGTGTGGCCCGCCTCCCGCAGCCCCTTGGTGACGAAGCGCGCGACGCGCTCGTTGTCTTCGACGATCAGGATCTTCACGGGCCGCCTCGCGCACCCTGCGGCGCGGCGAGCACGCCGCGGCCGGGATCTGCATGCGGGTGTTTGCGCGCCCAGCGCACGGACAGACGATCCAGGTACAGGTACACCACGGGTGTCGTGAACAGCGTCAGCATCTGGCTCAACACCAGCCCCCCGACGATTGTAAAGCCGAGCGGCTGGCGCAGCTCGGAACCCGTGCCACGGCCGAGCATGAGAGGCAGCGCGCCCAGGATCGCCGCCATGGTCGTCATCATGATGGGCCGGAAGCGCAGCAGGCACGCCTTGCGGATCGCCGCCTCGGGCGCGAGGTGCTCGGTGCGCTCGGCGTGGAGCGCGAAATCCACCATCAGGATGCCGTTCTTCTTGACGAGGCCGATGAGCAGGATGATGCCGATCAGCCCCACCACCGACAGGTCGAAGTGAAACAGCATCAGCATCAGCAGTGCCCCGACGCCGGCCGAGGGGAGCGTGGAGAGAATCGTCAGCGGGTGGATGTAGCTCTCATAGAGCACGCCCAGAATGATGTACACCACCAGCAGCGCCGCCAGGATCAAGAGCGGTGCGGTCCTGAGCGATGCCTGGAACGCCTGGGCGGTGCCCTGGAAGCTCCCGGAGATCGAATCCGGCATGTGGATCGACGCCGCGGTCTTCTGGATCGCTTTCACCGCGTTCCCGAGCGCGGCGCCGGGAGCCAGGTTGAAAGAGAGGGTCACGGCGGGGAACTGCCCCTGGTGATTGATCGACAGGTAGCTCGTGTGGCGGGTGTCGAACCGGGTGAACGCCGAGAGCGGCACCTGCCGACCCGTGGCGGGCGACTTGATGTAGATCTTGTTGAGCGTATCGGGCTCGCCGAGGAGCGCGGGCATCACCTCCAGCACCACGTGGTAACTGGCCAGCTGGGTGAAATACTGCGTCACCTGGCGCTGGCCGAAGGCGTCGTAGAGCGTGTTGTCGATGAGTGCCGGCTGGATGCCGAAACGCGCGGCCTGGTCACGATCGATGACGAGCGACAGCCTGGTGCTGCTGCTTTGCTGGTCGGAGGCCACGTCGCGCAGCTCGGGCAGTTTCTGCAGCTTCCCGAGCAGGCGCGGTGCCCAGACATTCAACTCTTCGAGATCCACGTCCTGGAGCGTGTACTGGTACTGGGTGCGGGCGGTGCGCCCGCCAACGTTGAGGTCCTGCTGCGCCTGCAGGAACACGGTGCCGCCGGGCACCGCGGCGAGCTTGGCGCGCAGGCGGTTGATGACCTGGTCCGCGGTCGCGTCGCGCTCGCCGCGGGGCTTCAGTCCCAGCACCACGAAGCCGTTGTTGAGCGGCCGCGAGCCGCCGACGAAAGCAGCCCAGCCCGCGACCGCCGGGTCTTTCGCCATTACGGCCGTGAGCCGGTGATCGAGCCGCACCATCTCGTCGAACGACACGTTCTGGGGCGCGTCCGTGAGGCCGACGATGATTCCGGTGTCCTGCTGCGGGAAGAACCCCTTGGGAATCACCACGTACAGCAGCACCGCGGTCGCCACCGTGGCGAGAAAGGTCGTGAGCGTGGCGCGCTGGTGGCGCAGCACGAAGTCGAGCCCGCGCGTGTAGTGCTCGATCAGCCACTGGAAACCGCGCTCCAGCGTCAGGTAGAGACGTCCGTGCCGCGCGTGCCGCTCGTCGCGCAGGAACAGGGAGGCCATCATCGGTGAGAGGGTGAGCGCCACCACCGCCGACACCGCAATCGTCATGGTCACGGTGACGGCGAATTCGCGGAACAGCCGGCCCACGATCCCGCTCATCAGGAGCAGCGGTATGAACACCGCGACCAGCGAGGTGCTGATGGAGAGGATCGTGAAGCCGATCTCACCGGATCCCCGGACGGCCGCCTCGTGAGGCGTGAGGCCCGCCTCGATGTGGCGATAGATGTTCTCGAGCATCACGATCGCATCATCGACCACGAAGCCGACGACGATGGTGAGGGCCATGAGCGACAGGTTGTCGAGGCTGTAACCGACGACATACATGAGCGCGGCGGCGCCGGACAGCGCGAGCGGCACGGTCACACCGGGAATCGCAGTGGCCCAGAAGCTGCGCAGGAACAGGAAGATCACCGCCACGACCAGCACGATCGCAACCAGCAGCGAGATCTCCACGTCCTCGACCGAGGCCTTGATGGTGGTGGTGCGGTCGATCACCTGGTCGAGCTTGAGGGACGGCGGCGCCGAGGCCAGGATGTGCGGCAGGGCGGCCTTGACGCGGCGCACCGCGTCGATCACGTTGGCGCCGGGCTGCTTGTGAATGAACAGCAGCACGCCCCGCTTGCCGTTCTGGACGCCGTACACCTGGGTGTTCTCCGCGCCGTCGACC
>JBOHUE010000122.1:0-2104 GCA_050734185.1 Candidatus Dormibacteria bacterium
GTCGAATCGTCGCCATCGAGACGTTGGCGTGCCAGCCGAGACAGGTGGCCGCCCCTTCTTCCTCCAAGCGCTGCGCGGTCGGCCAGTGCGTCTCGGCCTGGACGATGACGATTTGCGGCACGCCGACGCAAGCCAGTTCGAGCGACCAGGCGTTGCCGCCGGTGACGGCGAAGTGGCTGCGCGCGATGCGGAGCGGCACTTCGCCCGGCTCGTGGACGATCTCCAACCGTTCGGGACATTCTTCCGCCAACGCCAGCAGCGCCGGCAACTCGCGGTGATAGGGTCGAACCAGCACATCCACTCGGCCGGCGCGCTGCCGTTCGACGGCGCACCGGTTGCGTTCCTGCACGGCGCCCCGCGAGCGTTGCTCCGCGCCGTGGCTGCGGAACCGGCGCCCGACCGCACCCGCCATGCCGTCACGACCGCGCACGAGCCCGACGAGTCCGCCTACCAGGACGCCGTTGCGGAGGCGCTGCGCAGCATCGACAGCAACGACGTCGAGAAGGTGGTGCTGGCGCGCACGCTCGTGGTGGAAACAGATCGGGTGCTCGACCCGAGCGTCATCGCGCGCCGGCTGTACCACGCCGACCCCGACTGCCACATCTTCGCGGTGGCGCTCCCGGGAACCGCGCACGCGCTCGTGGGCGCGTCGCCGGAGATGCTGCTCCGCCGCCGCGGGAACCGCGTCGCCAGCGACCCGCTCGCGGGCTCGGCACCGCGCAGCAGCGACCCAGTCGAGGACCGTGAGCGCGGTGAGCAGCTGCTGCAGACGGTCAAGGAACGTCGCGAGCACCGGCTCGTTGCGGAGGCCGTCGCCGACACGCTGAGCACGTTCTGCGACAACCTCGAGGTCGACCCGCAGCCGTCGCTCATGAGCACGGCCACGCTGTGGCACCTCCACACCGCGATCCGCGGGAAGCTCAAGCCGGACGCGCCGGATGCGTTGACGCTCGCGGCTGCGCTGCACCCCACGCCGGCGGTGTGCGGCACGCCGGCTGACGCGGCGCTCTCGCTCATCCGCGAGCTCGAGCCGTTCGACCGCCGTTTCTACGCGGGGCTCGCCGGCTGGGTCGATGCGCACGGTGATGGCGACTGGGTGATCGCGCTGCGCTGCGCCGAGCTGATGGGACGGACGGCGCGGCTGTACGCGGGCGCCGGCATCGTCGCGGGCTCCGAGCCCGAGGCCGAGGATCGCGAGGCCGACATCAAGTTCTCGGCCATGCTGCACGCACTCGGCGCGCGCTAGCCAGCCTCGAGGACCACGCGCACACGGTCAGCAACCGCCGCGCGCTGCAACGCGCTCCGTGCGCGGTCGACGACGACGTGCAGCAATTGCACGCCCGGTTCGGACCGCGCCGACGCCATCGCGGTGTGCAGCTCGGGCGCGGCGGTGACGCGCGCGTACCCGGCACCGGCGGCTCGCGCGAACGACTCGAGATCGACGCGCGGACCGTGCGGGGTGCCGAAGAGGCGCTCGAACTCCATGTGGGGCAGCGCTGAAACCTGGGGCAGCAGGTTGAAGATGCCGCCGCCATCGTTGTCGATGACGACGACCGTGAGACGCGCCCCACTGCGTGTGCTCCACAACAGCGCCGACGCGTCGTGCAGCAGCGCCAGGTCGCCGATGAGCGCAACGGCGGGCTGCGTGACCACCGCGATGCCGAGCGCGCTGCTGACGCTGCCGTCGATACCGCTGGCGCCACGATTGGCGAGAACTCGCAGCGTCGCATGCGGCGCCATGTACACGGCCAGATCGCGCACTGGCATGCTCGAGCCGGCGAACACCGTGGCGCCGTCCCCGGCGCCAGTGGCGACGTCGCGCGCGATCCGCCCCTCGAACGGCTCGTCCCCGGAGTCGAGGAGCTCGTCCACGCCGGCGCGAACGGCCGCGCCGGGCCCGGCCCAGCTCTGCAGCCACGCGTCGCCCGGCCGCGGGACGCCTGCCTGACGCAGCGCATCTGCGAGCACGTCCGGGTCGACGCGCAGCGACAGCTCGGCGTTGCGCGTGGGATCCAGCTCGATATGGTCAGGATCGACCACAACGAGACGGCCCGCCGCGGCGACGAAGGCCTGCATGGCGCGCGTCGTCGGCGCGGCGCCCACC
>JBOHUE010000123.1:0-13713 GCA_050734185.1 Candidatus Dormibacteria bacterium
GGAAGATCTGGGCTCCGTACCAATCACTCGCCCTGTAGCCAGTTTCCCACTGCCGCACGAACCCGACGAGGGGCATGAACTCGTCGTAATACGCCCTTGCGGCGTCGATGTCGGGTACGCCCAGACCCACGTGGTCAATCGGCATAGTGGGACGATACAGCGCTGCGATCGAGCCCGCCGATCCACGGCGGCGATTCTGTCAGCGTCGCGGGGACGCTGTCGTGCGGCACGCGAGCATCCGGTAATGTCCCTAGAGCGCGCCGGGTGATCCACGAGCGCGCGGGTAGACTCACCGAGGTGTCGGACGACTTGCCGGAGTGGGTGGAGCCGCTCTGCCGGATCGCCGCCGAATGGCGCGAATCAGGGCGCTCGATTCTTCAGAACTTCCGTTTAGCAGCGCCCGTTCTCAGCGACCTTCCGCGATTGCGGGGATGTGTTGAGACGTACCTCGTCGAGCATGCCGAACTCGTAGCCGCATGGCAGAGCTACTCGTACGACAAACGGTCATCGCCCAGTCCGTACCTAGACGACAAGAAGGTTGGGTTCTACGACCGCGGATACCGCGACGTGCGCCAGTACCACGACCGAACGAGAGCATGCGCTGATTTCATATGCCGCGAGGCAGCGTGGGTCCTCGAGGGCCGCCGTGTGAGCTTCCCAAGTCAAGGCGGCGTACTGGAAGCCTGAAGCCTTCAGGCGATGGGCGCATAGCTCACGCGAGCATCCGGTAATTACCCTTGAACAGGCGTGACTCGGGGATTAGGGTTCGGGAGGGCGATAGGTGGCGCGGAAGATCCGACGTAGTTCAGGGTCGCTGATGTCCGACTCGCCGGCATCGAAGGGGCCAGGGGGCAGCTCGCCTGACTGCTTCTTCTGCGCGATCTCGGACCAGAGCGCAAGCACACTATCCCAGGCGGCGCGGCACCGTGGACCCAGCATCTCGTAGAGAGGTGCAGGATCGAGCCGCGCCCAGCGGAGGGCTCCTTGGGTGTCCTCCAAGAGCCCCACGACCATCAGAGCACGTTCTTCGGAGTTGCCTTCGGAAAGAGTGCTCTCCGCTTCGTCGAATAGCTCGCTGATGCAGCGGGCGACGCCGCCGCTGTGCGCGACGACGATGGCTCGGGCGAGCGCGGCGACTTGGCTGTATGGGAGCCCAGCATCCAACCTGTTTCGCTCCGCTTGCCAGTAAGACTCGAGGTCCGGGCAGGCCGCCAAGAGGCGCGATATGACGGGCGAGACCGCCTCCTCTGCGTTCGGCATCAAGGACGCAGGCTACGCCACGACCATCCACGCGAGGATGCGTAAATGTCCAATGAGCTCTTAGTCAGCGCTCAGCTTCGTCGCGGATGTGTAGTACAGGCGCCGATGCGACCGCGGTAACCACGGAACGGGGTCCTACAGAGGAGGAGCCGATGCGACTGCTGCATCTCGCCCAGACAGCTACAGTCGAGGTGACGAGCTACGGAAGCAAGGCCGCAGGATATGCGGCCATTGCAAGGTTGAGCGGACAAGCGGTGGTTGGTGTCGTGCGGCTTAACGAGCACGGACAGCTGGGCCGACACGAGGCAGCCGCTCCCCAGATTGCCGTTGTTCTTGCAGGATCAGGCCAGTCAAGTGGAGCCGACGGCGAAGTGGTCAAGGTAGGACCGGGAGACGCAATAGTGTGGGATTCGGGCGAGGAGCACGAGACGAAGTGCGATACGCCGATGGTGCTCCTGATCCTCGAGACTGAAGCCGTTAGCTTAGTCAAAGACCCCGATGACGCGGCCTAGATAGGAGCGGTGCAATTTGGCTACGGTCATTGATATTCAACCTGCTAGCGCGGCCGACGCCGAAGCACTCGCAGCGCTTCAGTGGCGCTGGCGCGTCGAAGAAGGGCACCAAACACCTGCCTATGATTTAGTTGAATTTGCCGATGCTCTGCGCGAGTGGATGGAATTTCGTGCAGAGTCTCACCTCGCCTTCCTCGCCCGACTCCACGCCGAAGCGGTAGGCATGGCTTGGCTGGCGATCCTGGACCGAACACCAAGCCCCGCGAAGTTAGTACGCCTTGGTGGGCACGTGCAGAGCGTGTATGTGATGCCCGGTCACCGGCGCCAAGGCATCGGTTCTGCACTCGTCCACCATGTCATCGATGTATCTCATGAGCGTGACCTGGCCTGGCTTCTTGTGCATCCCAGCGTGTCATCAATCAGCTTTTACCGGGCTCTGGGTTTCGCTGCCAGTGCCAGCCACATGGCGCTCAGGAAGCGCTAGCCATCGAGCACGGTCGCACGCCGCCGAGCCTACGCGCTACCAACCATTCCTGGGAGACCCGCGCGGCGCAGGCCAGCGTCCGTCAATGTCTACTTGAACGATAGCGCCCGTGCTAATGGCTAGTCGTGAAGTGGACGATCCGCACAAGGACCGCGACCACCCCCACGGAGGGGCTCCGGTGGCTGCACTCCGACCGGTGCGCATTCTACAGCTGCGTCTGAGCAAACGCGGCCGCCCCATCCACGAGGGAGGTGACTGCTGTGCCGAGCCATTCCCTGTATTCACCAGTCGTCTCGCGGTTGAGCGGAATGGCGAAGTCGCCCCAGTCCGCCTCACCATCCCGGTCACCACCGCGGTAGAAGTGTCGCGGCGGCGCGACACGGTGGACGAGAACATTACGGACGCTCGAGAGCGTTTTCAGACGCACATCGCTCACCAAAGAGTCTAGGCACGCCGTGACCGCCTCTTCGCGGAAGTTGGCCTTGTACCCACGCTGCGTCGAACGGATGCATATCTTGCTCCGCTCATCGTCCGTACTCATGCGGAACTCGCCAGGCAGGATTAGGGCGCCCATCGCAGACAGCGCATAACACGTGCATTCGAGCGTCGAGAGTGCTGTCGTGAAGAATGCGAAAAGGTAACTCTCTTGGTTATAGCGTTCGACGGAGCGCGGCGAGTTCCCAGCGTGGTCCACGGAAGCGATGTATTGCCTGTGATAGCAGTCGGCAGCCTGGAAACGGTACGCAAGCCCGTTCATCCCGTTTCCGCACTCTCGTGCGGGAGGCTCCGAGCGCTTCTGCAGCGCCCGATTCCACGCCAGGAACGACGCCTCGGGAAAGTCCGCCGGCCAAGTGAGTCCCATCGCGCCCTCCGTCTGCTCGTCGGGCCGACTTCGCTTCCCTAGGTCGTGCTCGGTCCCTGGCCTACAAAAGGCTCGCTGGGCGGCTCGTCCCGCTTTACGGAACACTGCAGCTGGCCGAGGCAGCGGGTGTTGGCGACGAGATGAACGTGCGCTCCAATGCGTAAAGGCCAGGTCGCTGCCATCGGCCTGGCGCACGACCGCTCGATAGTGATCTGGGAGTACAACGCTCAGCTGCGCTGCGCGACATCGAGATCGTCACTGGCGGCGGGTCGCTCATCAACCCGCGCAACCGCTCAGAGGACACCGTCATGTCCGGCGTGATGCGCCAAGCTGCTCGCTTTCGACATCGGTCACGCGAGCCTACGGAAGGCTGTCTCGCCTGTACTCGGAAGCATAAGGGCAATGTCCTTCGTCTTTTGTGTCCGCGCCGATAGTGCCTACACGGACGCCACGCGCTCGATATCGAGATCAAATCTCAACCAGAGTACGACCGCGGTGACACGGGGGCGCAGCAGGTGAGGCAGACTGTGCGCCGTGTTGACCGATGACCAGCGGATAGGCGCCATGGCGGCGGCGGTGAAGTCGAAACGTGCCTTCCGCAGGGCCGGTCGCGCCTTACTTCAGGGGCAGCAGCGCAACCAGGCGTACGCTGACCAGGCTCAGACGTTCCTCAATGAACTCGAGTACCTCGGCATCGACATCGAAAACCCGGGTGACGAGCAGATCGGCACACGGAGGGTCGAAACGATCGGCACGCTGGTCAGGCAGGCGCGCAAGAACATCGAGGCTGCTCAGCGGTCCCCGTCGCCGAACGAGCCAGGCACCAAGGAGCCGGGCGCCGAGACCGATTCAGAGCCACCGCAGCCCGAGGATGGCGCTTACGCAGAGGCCGGCGACGCCGGCGGCGAGCCTCCGACAGCAGACACCAGTGGCGTGTCGGTCATCACGACAGATCCGCCCGCCGGGGTCAGCGCAGTCGACAACCTCGGCCCTTCGATTACCCCAGAGGAGCTGGCGCAAAAGACGCGGGATGCCGAGGAGATCGGGCAGCGTGGGGAAGCTCTGGTCGACCGGCATTTGCTGTCGCTGAAGCAAGACGGCTCGATAGGCGACTACAAATGGTGTAGCAAGGACCATGCGTTAGCTCCCTACGACTTCCTTATCGTCGGTCGGGAGTCCGTGGAGCGATTCGTTGATGTCAAGAGCACGAAGGGCGGGTTCGCTCAAAATCCAATCCACGTCTCGTTCAGCGAACTCGAGCAGATGTGTGCGGAACCCGCATATGACCTCTACCGTACGTACGACCTCGGCGGGCAGCCAAGAATGCAGATCGCGCTCGGAGTGAACGAGTGGGCGAGGTCGATTCGCAGCACAATCGCCCTTCCGGCTGAAATCCGCGTTGAGTCGCTGGCAGTGTCCACATTATGTTTCCAGTGGGAGCCTGCGGTTGTGCTTCCCGGTTGAGTGTCGGCATGCGACCGCCCGGGTGCTCGCTTGTCAACCCAGGCTAGGCACGGCTCGATGCGTCTGGGACTCTCGGGTTTCCCGCGCGCGCCGTCTGCCGGCGGGCGAGTTCACCGCCCGTCTCGCCCGCTGAACTCGCGAGCTTCAAACCGGACCGCGAGAAACGTTGCGGCGGCCAGTAGCAATTAGCCTTCTACGCGAAAGCAATAGCCGACGCGCTGATGCCCCGGTCACATGGACTGCGTGTGAAGGTGAACCAAACCGGCACCATCAATGAGCACGAAAACGGGCACCCGGAAAGTGCATAGAAATGGCAGCGGTTGGCCACCGATCGACCTCAGGTCACGAAGACGCGAACGCCCATCACGCGGGAGAATGGCACGGCCGACGGCGCAACGATGACGCTCGGGTCATTTGCCAATTACGGCTGGTGCGCCTCACGGTAGCTGGCACTGGGGGCGCGGACCAGGCCAGCATCCGCCAATCACCCCTGACAGGCGGGAGGAGCAGGGTTTGCGTCTATACCATTGAGCTGTGGAGGCAAGCTACGATCCCGACGCGGACGCGGCGTACGTGACCATCCGCGCTCGGCGAGGGTCGGGGCGTACGGAGGTTGCTGGGGACGGCACAGTCCTCGACCGCGAGGACGAGACGGGAGAGATCACGGGGTACGAACTCCTCAGCGTTAGCCATCGCGGCCTCGACGCGTTTCAGGCGGTGCCTCCTGCAGCCAGGCAGCTGGTGGCACGAGCGATGGATGCCGCGCGTGCCCGGGGTAGCTACATCCGAATCGCGGAGAGGGAATAAGTCCCCACACACGCCTCAACACGGGACCGGCGTGGACCAGGCCAGGGTCCGCTACGCATCCTCTGAGCGGCCAGGCGTCGGAACATATGACCCATGCCACGCTGCCCCGACTGCGGGAGAGAGGTCGACGGCCTCGATAGAGAAGTCACGTTTGGCGTTCCGGACGAGGTCTACGCCCTGTCACCTGAGACCCGCCGCGCTCGCGTCGTGCAAACCGGAAAGAGCTTCTTGCTCTTCGACGGGGAGAGGTGTTTCCTACGCGTGCTCTTGCCAGTCACCCTTGACATCGGTCATGAGTTCCGATTCGGGGTCTGGATCGAAGTAAGCCAAGCGGATTTCAAGAGAGCGTGGTCGGTGTGGGACGACCCGGCTTACCTCGATCTTCGAGTCGACGGTCGCTTGGCAAATGCCGTGCCGCCTTGGCGCGACGCGGTCCTAGGAGCTGACTGCTCCGCAAGGCCGCGGAACCAATCCGATGCGCTGTTCATCGACGAGTCGAGTCAGCCGATACTCGAGGGGATTCTCAGCACTCCGTGGTCGACTCACGAATGCGAGCAACTCATCGAGGCGGTTTGGAGCAGGTAACGCCCGGCTGCGTCAGGCCAGGGCGCGTCAATGTCTACTTGACCGGAGGCGCGGAGCGGTTCATCCGAGAGGAAACCTGATGAGCTTTGTACTCTTCGTGGCATCCGAGTGCGCGCGCCCTGCGACGGAACACGAGTACAGCGCATGCGCGACTACGTGAACACCCAAACAGCGACGATCGACTCTCAATGGCGCCCTCAGCTTTGTCCCCAGGGCGCCATGCCAACGGCTACGACGGTGCCGTCAAGCTTCATGAGTGCGGCCGTCGTTCGCGTGGCATGCAGTGGGAGCCCAAACGGCCCTGTTCCCGTCACCCCTCCATCTGCGTACAGCGTGACGATGATCCCGCCCGGCGTTAATGGGTTGTCACTCACAAGTTCTTGATGTAGCGGCGAGTTGAGCAGTCCAGCAGCAGACGCCGCCCGCTGTGCAATCCCAACCAGTGATACTGCCTCGGAGCGATCGCCGAGATCATAAGAACAGCTGTGCAAATTTGGATTCGAGCTCTGAGGTAGGAGTACAGTCGCCGCGGAGACGGCCGGTAGTTGTCGCAGGGAGGCCGCGACGGCAGAGGTGTCCTTACCTAGCTGTGCCCGAACAAACATGAGGTTCCCCGCGTTTGCGGTTGGCGCCCCCGTGCCGTCCGACAGGAGTGGCGCGCTCGCAAACCCGGCATTCAGCAAGCTGGAGGCGTTATAGCCGGGGTGGAGGCTGACAACAGCGCCGAGTGCCGACGAGGAGGGGGTTGGGCAGCTGCCGCTGCCGAGCAGCTTCGGGTCGATGCCCTTCAGGTGGGCGGTAGATTCGGTAGATTCGCTGGGGCGAACCGTACTTATCGTGGTGAATTGGTGGGCGGAGAGTCCGGCGGCGACGCCAACGGCGCATGCGATGATCGTGGTTGCGACGATGCGGCGTTTGACGCTCACTGCGGACACCGGGTTAGCATCGTATTCTGCGCGCGCGTCGCCAAGTTTGACAGTTGGGCTGGCTCAAGCTGTTGACCCCCCGAAAACGCAACACGGATGACCACTCGTCCGATACGTTCAATGTAGTCGTAGGTCTGTTCGTACGGTGGGGTAGAACCCGTGGTCTGCGCGGGAAAAAAATACGCGGAGATGTTCGGTGCACCTGCGGCCGACGCTACAGTGCCACCTGCAGCGCCAAGCGAACCCGAGAACCAGCGCACGAAGTCCTGGGCGCCTCGCTCACTGTGGTACACCAATGCGAACTCATAAGCTTCCAAAAGACCGGGCGAGTCCCGAACGATGGCGCCCGAGAGCGGTACCTCTGGGAAGCGTCCAGGCGGGTGCCCAAGCGAGCGAGAGAGCGCATCCTCCTGCGCGCGATCAGGACCGTCGATGGCCTCGTTAGACAGGTAGCCGATCATCCGTCCACTCGCAAAGTCGCTCACGGCGAGCATCGGAGTAGCGCCTGGCGCTCCGCCCTTGATCGGTGCGCCCGAAAGGTGCAGATCGACGATCTGCGTAAAACCTGATAAGGCACTTGCCGGCAGGAACGCGGAAGTCTCAAGCGCGCAGGGACTAGAGACGGGATTGGGTGCCGTCTGGCCTCGTGGCTCATGAGAAGCCACCGAGGCCAGCCAGAACGTGATCGCCGCCGTCACTAGGGTGACCGGCACCCCCGTCATGAAGAGCAAACGCCGAGTCATGGAGCCCGCCCATCACCGCATGCCATAGCCTTGACACGCGAAGTAGTATCCACCGTCAGTTTGTGCCTGGTATGGGTAGTCCGCTACGGTGGTCATGTTGCCGCCCCAGTGGTACCAACCCGCGGCATCAGCCCACTCCATAGCCTGCACGTCGTAGCCGCCACACATCCACGATGTAGGGTTGTTGTCCCCGTACTCATTAGGGATTTTGCCCCCAACCTCACCCGCAGTAAAATTCGTGCGCGGCTCGTCCATCGGGTATGCACCGCCGTCGATAGCCCCCACGTAGGAACCCACCTGCATAATCGACCCACCGCAACCGGCGCAGATGTTAACGGCCATCCATATCCCCTGACCGCCCGTGAGTGGCTGGTTCACGTCATTCTCGCCGCTCCCGCTACTGTAGGTGCTGTAGGGGAGAATATGGGTCGTCCAAGTGATGTTGTAGCCTGCACCGCTATACATGCCGACTTCCAGCGACTGACTAGCGTTGATTCCGCCGTTGTAATTGGCGAGCCAGACAGCCTGGTCGCTGAAACCGTTCGCTTGCTGGTCCACTGAATATTGGGACCATGCAGTCGTCTGCGCCCCTGTCCCGGCGACCGTATATCCCCAACCGGAGACTCCATCCGCGTGCCATTTGCAGTATGTCGCTGAGCACGAAGCAGCGCTGACGGGGAGCGCGTTAGTGAACGACCAGACCGCGCAGATCGATACCACCAGCGACAACAAAGCCACTGACCCATAGCGTGGCCGCACAAGCCGAGTACTTTTTGGCGCTCTCTCGTGGCGGCCCTGCATCGCGCACCCCCTTCTCCGCCCGTTTGACCGAACTGTTCCGGATTGTCAACGCCTGCCGGGACTATGTCAACACGCCAATCGTCTTAAGACCCGTTCCGGCCGCACAACTGCCGCGATCTCAGGCCGATCAGAAGCCGGATAGCCGGTTAACTCGGCTCAGTAATACGGGCTCTGACGTGGAGAGTCGACAACGGGCACGAGAACGCCGCGTGCTTCGACCCTTTGGCACTCTCGCGGAAGACCCCCGCCTCGCACGGCGGGCGGCCACGCAATGACCGCGGCGAGAGGTCTGAGCGGGGCAGCACGCCACGCTGCCTTCGCTGCCGGCCAGGCCGCGGCGGTCGCCGCACACGTTGCCCGCGTGAGCTCGGTGTTGCCGCCTATGCGATCAAGGCGGCGCGTGCTGCCGCGCTGGCATGGGAGGCGAGCGCGGAGGGCCCTCGAGCGCCTACGGCAGACCAGCTCCCGGAGGCGATTCAGGAGCCTGCACCCGACCACCAGCGGATGCGGAACGACATCTGCTGCTCAGTGTTCGAAGTTGGGAGGGAGCTTGCTGGCAGTCCTTTCAATGATACGGCGCCGGGGCGAGACAACGGTCCGAAGTGGGGACGCCGCGGCGGTCCAGCCCAGTACTAGGGGCACGCACCCTCCAGAGCGGCCTGACTGGCTCACAACGCGGCGGGGAGAGGAGCGTCGGTCGTGGCAATCCCGTTCGTGATCAGTGGCACGGCGGAACGACGACCTGCCCGGCTGCAGGCTTCGGTCATGGATGTGACGCGCCGTGCCGGGCTCCGTCGCATGGCGGTCGAGTGGGCGGAGCAGACAGCGCAGGAGCAGGAGCTGCCGACACACATCGAGGACGAGGCGACACTGCGGACGGTGGCGACGTTGCTGTGCGTCGGCGGTGCGGAGATGGGGCGGCGTCAGACCCGCCACGCCGGAGTGAGCCGGCTGGGGTCGAAGCGGTTCCGTCCGCGCACCGCGGCACCGACGGAAACGTAGTCCAGGGTCGCCTTGACCACCGCTTGCTGGCGGGGGAGTGGCAACGCTTCATACGTGGCGTGGATGCCCCCGGCCTGGTCGAGGACGGACTCCAGGGCTGAAGTCCCCTGGAGTTGGTTGAGCGTCGCGTTGGCGGCCTTGATGCGCAGCGCGATCGGGGTTCTGGCGACCTCCCATTCGCGAAAGCTGATCGACTTCCGGCCATACGCAGCGGCGAGCTCGTCGAGTTGTGCCTGGTCGCGGTCGAGCTCGCGGATGATCTTCGCGGCCGCCGCGACGGTAGCGCTGCGGCGGCGGATCGACGATGCGAGCCGGGGGCCGCTGAGCCGGTGCAGCACCGCGTCGACGACGAACACTTCGACCTCGTCTGCAAGGATGAAGGTCTTGCCGCAGCCGTCGCGTCCAGGATCGCGCGGGCACACGTAGCGGCGTCGGTGGTCCTCACGCGGGCGGGCGACCAATGTGGCGCCGCAGGCCCCGCATCGCAGCAGACCGGCGAGCAGGTATTTTCTCGCCACGCGGTTGGTGCGGCGTTCGGGATCGGAGAACAGCGCACGAAGACGCGCCGTCTGTGTCGGCGCGATGATCCGCGGCCACGCGGCCTTGCCCACGATGTCGCCGTGGTGCTCACGTTGTCCGCTGACGCGTGCACTGATCAGGATCTGGCGGACCGTGTGCGGAGTCCAGTCGCGGCCGGTCACCGTTCGGAGGCCACGGTCGTTGAGCTCGCTGGCGACCGAGCGCAGGCTCTCGCCGGCGAGGATGCGCTCCGCCATCTCCTTGATCAGCTTGGCTTCCTCGGGGATGACGGTGACGCGGTCAGAGGCATACCCGTACGGCCGTGTCCCGCCGCCGCTGGTTCGTCCCGCGCGCGCGATTTCCAGATGCTTGCGACGCAGCCGCCGGCTCTTGTCGTCACTCTCTTTGCGGGCCACGGCGCCGAGAATACGGGCGTGGAACTGCCCGTCGTGGGTGGCCAGGTCGACCTCGCCGGTGACGCACGCCAGGTGTGCCACACGGTGCCGGATGCAGAGGTCGAGAAACTCTTCGAGCTCGCGCGGCTGGCGGTGGAGCCGGTCGAGGTGATACACGAGCACGCCGTCACGCTGACCGCCGGCGAGGTCGTCGAGCATGCGCGCGTACTCCGGCCGGCGCTTGCCCGAGTACGCGCTGATGTCGTTGTCGACGTATTCCTCAGCGATGGTCCAGCCGTGTCGCCTGGCCCAGAGCCGGCAGTCCTCGAGCTGGCGGCTGACCGCCGCCGCGGTGCCTTCGTGATCGGAGGAGATACGGGCGTATGCCGCCGCGGCCGCAGCTCCGAGTTGGGCGGGCATCCGCATCAGGGTACATTAGCGTACCATGGCACAGGCGAGCATCGCCTCCCTTGACCCTCTAAACGTTGAACCTGAAGTGCACGACGTCGCCGTCGCGCACGACGTAGTCGCGTCCCTCGAGCCGTTGCTTGCCCTGCTCGCGCACCGCGTTGTACGAGCCGGCGCCGAGGAGCTCGTCGACGCCGACCACCTCTGCCCGGATGAACCCCTTGGCGAAGTCCGTGTGAATCACCGCCGCGGCGTCGATGGCGCTGCCGCCGCGGCGCAGCGTCCACGCGCGCACCTCCTTCTCGCCCGCGGTGAAGAACGTGAGCAGGTCGAGCAGGTGATAGGCGCTGCGCGCCACGCGGTGCAGGCCGGGCTCCTTCAGACCGAGGTCGGACAGGAACACCTCGCGCTCGTCGGGCTCGAGGTCGAGCAGCTCGGACTCGATGCGCGCCGACACGGCGAGCGCCTCGCCGCCGGACTGCGCTGCCCTGGCGCTCAGCTCGGCCGCCACCGGCTCTGCAGCGCGTGACTCGTCGACGTTCACCAGCACGAGCAACGGCTTAGCGCTCAGCAGCCACAGCTCACGCAGCACGGCGCGCTCCTCGTCGCTCAGAGTCATCGTCCGCACGGGCTTGCCCGCATCGAGGTGGGCGAGGACGCGACGCAGCAGCTCCAGCACGTCCTCCTCCTTCTCCTTCTGGACGCGCGCCGTCCGCTCAGTGCGCTCCAGCCGCCGCGTTACCGTCTCCATGTCGGCGAGCTGCAGCTCGAGTTCGATGACGTCGATGTCGCGCATCGGGTCGACGGCGCCCTCGACGTGACTCACGTCGGGGTCGGCGAAGCCGCGCACCACCAGCGCGGTCGCGTCGGCCTCGCGAATGTGCCCCAGGAACTTGTTGCCCAGCCCCTCGCCACGGCTCGCGCCGCGCACCAGGCCGGCGATGTCGGTGAACGTGACGCTCGCCGGGATCTCGCGCGGCGGGTGGAACAGCGCCGCGAGGCGGTCGAGCCGCTCGTCCGGTACACCGACGATGCCGGTGTTGGGCTCGATCGTGGTGAACGCGTAGTTGCCCACCGCGGCGCCGGCGCGTGTCAGGGCGTTGAAGAGCGTGGACTTGCCCGCGTTCGGCAGCCCCACGATGCCCACCGAGAGCGTCAAATCGTCTCGAGCTCGAAGGCCTTGTGCAGCGCGCGCACGGCCTCACCGACCGAGTCCCGATCGATGATGCAGGTGATGTCGATCTCGCTCGACGAGATCATCTGGATGTTGATGCTGGAGTCGGCAAGCGTGCGGAAGATCTTGGCGAACATGCCCGGGGTGCCGCGGATGCCGGTGCCGATCACGCTCACCTGGGCGATGTCGGAGGTGGCCGTGTAGCCCTCGGCTCCGACCGTCCGCGCCACGTCCTCGAGGAGCTGCGCCGCGCGATTCAGGTCGCTCTGGCCGATGGTGAAGCTGAGGTCGGTCGTGCCGTCGTGCGAGACGTTCTGGACGATGATGTCGACGTTGATACCCGCTTCGCCGAACGGTCCGAACGTAGACGCGGCGACGCCGGGCCGGTCGGGGACGCGCAGCAGCGTCACCTTGGCGATGTCGGTCTCGTGCGCGATGCCACGCACCTTCTGGCGTTCTTCCATGCGCGGATGTCTGCAGATGAGGGTCCCCGGGCCATCCTCGAAGCTGGAGAGCACGCGGATTGGCACGGAGTATGCCTCACCGATCTCCACAGCTCGCGGGTGCATGACGCGCGCGCCCGCCGCCGCCATCTCGAGCATCTCCTCGTAGGCGATCTCGGGGATCACGCGGGCGCCGGGCACCACGCGCGGGTCGGCGGTGAAGACACCGGCGACGTCGGTGAGAATCTCGCAGCGGTCGGCGGTGAGCGCGACGGCGAGCGCGACGGCCGACGTGTCCGATCCGCCGCGCCCAAGCGTGGTGATGTCCATGTCCTCGGTGGTGCCCTGGAACCCCGCGACGACCACGACGCGGCCCTGCTCCAGCTCCTGGATGATGCGAACAGGGACGATGTCGGTGATCCTCGCGGACCGGTGCGCCCGGCTCGTGCGGATCCCCGCCTGGTGCCCGGTGAGCGATAGCGCTGGGACGCCGGCGGCGTGCAGCGCCATGGCCAGCAACGGGGCCGTGATGAGCTCGCCCGTGCTGAGGAGCATGTCCATCTCGCGCGACGGCGGGTCCGCGGTGACGCTGTGCGCCAGGTTGATCAGATCGTCGGTGCTGTCGCCCATCGCGCTCACCACGACGACAACCTGGGTGCCCCGAGCGACCGCGTCGCGCACACGGCGGGCGATGGAATGCAGCTTCGCGGGCGTGGCAACGCTGCTGCCGCCGTACTTCTGCACCACGAGCGTCATGGGTGGACGTCCACGCGCGCTCCGAAGTTCCTGGGCGCGAGGATGAGCACGCGGCCGCCGACACCGTGCTGGTCCGCCGCCTGCTGCAGCGCCGCGCCCACGGCGGCGTGATCGCCGGCCGACAGCGCGGCCACTGACGGGCCGGCGCCGGCGAGGGATGCGCCGGCTGCCCCCGCCGCGCGCGCGGCCGCGATCATCGGTGCCAGCGCGGGCAGGAGCGCGCCGCGCTGCGGCTGGTGCCAGCGGTCCTCCATCGCGGTGCCCAGCGTGGCCCAATCGCGCAGCAGCAGCGCGCGCACCAGGAGCGCGCAGCGCGCGGCGTTGAACACGGCATCGGCGCGCGAGAACTCGTGCGGCACGACCTTTCGGGCCTGTTCTGTCGCCAGCTCCGAATCCGGGACGAACACCACCACGCGCAGCTCGTCGGGGACGTTCATCTGCACGGCCGGCGCGCCCGGCGCGCAGATGGCAAGCCCCCCGAGGAGAGCCGCCGCCGCGTTGTCGCGGTGGCCTTCGAGCTCGGTCACTGAGTCGAGCACGGCATGCTCGTCCCAGGGTGCGCGATGCAGCGC
>JBOHUE010000124.1:0-2134 GCA_050734185.1 Candidatus Dormibacteria bacterium
GCGTCGGTGAACGAGTTGCAGTGGATGCTGATGAAGCGTTCGGCGTGCGCGTCGATGGCGATCGTCTCGCGATCGGCGATGGTGACCCACTGGTCGGTGTCGCGCGTGAGCACGGTCTGCACCATGTCCTCGTGGAGCAGCGAGGCCACGCGCCGCGCGACGTCGAGCGTGACCACCTTCTCCATCAGCCCGGACGCCGATATTGCGCCGGGATCGAAGGGCTGGGTGGGGTTGCTCGGGTCGGGGGCACCGCCGTGGCCGGGGTCGAGCGCGATCACCACCGGCTGGGGTTCTGCGCCGGACGACGCCTGGGCGTGGATGGCCGGACCGAGGGCGGCGACGACTGTCGCGACGACCGGGGCAAGGACAAGGACGTTGAGAAGACGAGCCCGCAGGCGCATGGCCTGTCGCGAGTATAGGCCGCGGCTCTGATTACGTCAGCGCAGCGGAACGCACCTGGCCGAAGGTGGCGTCACCGGATTGCGCTATCTAACCCCGGATCCACCGACCAGCGATAGGTCCTGACATAGAGACAGGTGCCAAACCTGGTTTGAGACAATGGTTTCGTTAACCCAACCAACGTCTCAGCAGGAGCACCTGTCAGGTGAAAGCATCACACACCCTCGACGGCATTCGCACGACCTTCGACGACGAGCACCTGGTGGCCAACGCCGGACTCCTGCTGCCGGCCACGCTGATGCAGCGCCTCGGTTTGGAGCTGCTGCTGCGACGGAAGGTTGATCTGGGCGGTGTGCCTGGCAGCGCCAACGTCGGCCTCAAGGGTGTGTCATTGATCGCGGCGCTGCTGGCGGGCGGAAAGTGGATTGGCGACGTGACCCTGCTGCGTGCCGGTGAGACGGCGGAGGTGCTGGGCCACTGGGTCGCGGCTGCATCGACAATGGGCACGTTTCTGCGGGCGTTCACCTGGGGTCACGTGCGCCAGCTGGACGCGGTGAGCGGCGAGTTGCTCAGTCGAGCCTGGCGCGCCGGTGCGGGGCCTGGATCCAAGCCGTTGACCATCGACGTGGATTCCACGATCTGCGAGACCTACGGGCTGCAGAAGCAGGGTGGTTCCCGGTTCACCTACACCAAGGTGCGTGGCTACCACCCGTTGCTGGCGGTGGCTGCCGGCCTCGGCGACGTGCTCCACGCACGGTTGCGTGGGGGGCCGGCATTCACGGCGCGAGGCGCGGCGGGGTTCATCACGGAGACGGTCACTCGGGTGCGCACGGCGGGCGCCATCGGCCTGCTCACGCTGCGTGCCGACTCTGGTTTCTATAACCACAAGGTGGTGCAGACCTGCGCGAAGTTGGGAATGCGCTTCTCGATCACAGTGCGCCTGAGCCCCAAGCTGCACCGGCTGATTGCGCTCATCCTGGACGACGCATGGACGCCGATCCCGTACTGGCTCGACGGGGCCGCTGATGTCGCTGAGACGTCGTACACGCCCTTCGGCACGCGGGGCAAGCCGGTGCGCCTCGTCGTGCGCCGCGTCAAGCCCACGCCGGGGAGTCAGCTGGAGTTCGCCGGCTTCCACTACACGTACCACGCGCTGATCACTGATCGCGACGGCGCCATGCTCGAGCTGGAAGCAGATCACCGTCGCCACGCGGTGATCGAGAACAGCATCCGTGACCTGAAGGACGGCGTGGCCCTGGACCACCTGCCCTCAGGGCGCTTTGCGGCCAACGGAGCCTGGCTCGCCTTCAACGTCATGGCGTACAACCTGGCCCGCTGGGTGAGTCGCGTCGCCCTGGATGATCCGGTGGCGACCACGACCACGGTGCGCACTCGCTACCTCGCCGTCCCCGGCTGGCTGGCCCGTCACGCCCGCCAGTTGCATTTGCATCTGCCCGCTCGCTGGCCGTGGGCGAAGCAATTCCTCAACGCGCTGGAGCTGCTGCGCTCACTCCCCGCCGCTGCGCCCACGCCGGCGTAACCGCCATCAGCTCGCCGACGAACCGTGCACGTCGCGGATCAAGGAAGCACGCCCGCGATCACTCCCGAAATCACGCGAACGAGTCAACCAACGGCATCGCCGGCAGTCACCGACTTCGGCACGTGCCACCATGCGCGCGCACCTGCCCCACCGACTTATCCGACGCGCCCTCCATGGCTGGTCGGTGGATCCGGG
>JBOHUE010000125.1:0-44696 GCA_050734185.1 Candidatus Dormibacteria bacterium
GGCGGGAGAGGGGCTGGACAGCCCTCTGACCTCGCAGAAATCTCAGGCGATACCGCCCTGCACCTCCCAACCTGTGCTGCTCAGTTCTCGCGAGCCCCGTCCGGGTCGAACATCAACGCCCTGCTAGGGCGGATGTTCCACAGCTCGGCGACCGGTCGTCGCCAGAGAGAGACTTTATGCGACCCCGAAGTAGTGCGCAATAGCACTTGCGGCGCTCGGCGTCGTCGCGTTGCCGGGCGGCCAATCGTGATCGTCACCGGCGTACGACGCGAGCCCAAGGCGCGTGCCCTGCGCGCACGACGTCCAGACCTCGAGCGTGAGCGTGCCCGTTATCGCCGTGGAGTTGGTGGCGGCACAGCCGCTGGACTGCTGCAACAGCGCGATCTGCGTGGTCACCGGCGGCGACTCCGTTCCGGCATCGCCCGGCTGGTACGGCACCTCCCAGTCAGCCGTCCCGGCGATCTGGAGGAGCGTGACCGGCGCCTGTGCATCGCACGGGTTCAGCGGCACTGCCTTGACGATGGCGTAGCCATCGACCAACGACGGGTCGTCACACGCGATCGTGTACGCCATGCGACCGCCGTTGCTGTACCCGACGAGATAGATGGGTTGTCCGCGGCCGGGGTCCACGGTCGCCACGAGATCCTGGAGGAAGCTCTCGTCGTCGATGCCAAGCGAAGCAGCCGGTCCACAGCAGCCGCCCGCATTCCACGATTCCCCTATGCCCACGGGATAGACGAGCTCAGCTTCTCCATCCTGTACGAGCGGCATGAACGCGTCGCGCGTCACTTCGTCACCGACCGGTGCGCTGATGCCGTGCAGCACCAGCAGGATTGGGAGCGTCGCTGGTCCGGTGCCGGTCGGGGCTATCACCAGGTACTGACGAGCAAGACCATTGACCTCGAGCGCCTCCATCGCCTGCGTCACCGGGAAATGCGTTGCCACGGCGGACGGGGTGTCGGGTGCCGGAGTCGGCGTTGCGCTCGAACCCGCGGTCACCTGGTGCTGGGTTGTCGTCGACCCCTTCGTTCGTGCCGCCTGTTCGGCGCTGCGCGCAGGGTGCGAGGCACCGCATGCGGCAAGCAACGCCAGCGCCGACAGCGCGCCGAGTGCGCGCGCGGGCCGCAGCACCGAGGTCACTGCGTCAGTACTGCAGACGCGGATCGTCGTAGCTCTTGAACTCGAGCACGTTGTTCGACGGATCCACGAGGAAGATGGTGCGGTGCTGCTCGGCGGTTCCCTGGAACCGAACGGTCGGCTCTCGCAGGACGCGCAGGCCGCGGTACTCCACCAGCCGCACGAGGCGGTCGAAGTCGGCAGGATCAGCGAAGCTCACGCCGAAGTGCCTGGGGTACGGAACTGCCTCGGAAGCGATGCTCTCCGGCGCGAGGTGACACACGAGCTGGTCACCGAAGAAGTCGAACGTCACGCGATCGTCGTATCTGCGCGCCAGCTTGACCCCGAGACCATCGACGTAGTAGTCGACAGCTTCGTCGAGATCACGCACAGGCACCGCGACGTGGCAGGCATCGGCGACGGCTCGCATTTCGGCGATCCTCCAGCTAGGTCTGTGTCATGCGGCGCTCACCGCGATGTGCGGCCGTCGTTGTGCCGGCGCCTCCGACGTCTCACTTGCCGCCTCGGGTGCGAGGTCGAGCAGCGTGTCCGCGCGGAGTCCGAGCCGCAGCGTCTCGAGTCCGATCACGTCAGCGGACGCGATGTTGCCGAGGTTGACGTTGGGGCCGATCGCGCGGATCAACTCCACCTGCAGCTCTTTGGTGGGCGCTTCGAAGAGAATCCGGTCGCTGCCCACGCAGGTGAGCAGCGCGCGCAGCGCGTCGAGGCGCATGTGCCCGTCCTTCGTTGCGATTCCGGACCTGCCGCTCTCGCGCGTCTCGGTGGTGACAAGGCTCGCGCCCGCGGCGAGGTCGTCGTACGCGGCAGACACCCACTCGGCGGGCGGCATTTGCGCGGACCGCTCAGCGCTCTTGAAGCCCACCTCCGAGATGACGGTGAAGTCATGCGCCAGACGCTCGATCCAGCGGCACTTGTCAGCCTGCGACATCGGGATCGTCCCGTTCGACACCTCGACGTGCCGCGCGCCGTGGCGGCGCGCCAGCAGGACGAATTCTTCGACGCGGCCCTCGTGGATGTACCGCTCGAGGAGCGTGCCTCCGAAGTAGAAGTCGACCCCGAACTCGCGGAGCACCGCGGTCTTGTCGTCGATGCGCGGCGTCACGAGCGCCGTGCCCCAGCCAAGCTTCACCAGGTCGAGTAGCGGATGGAAGCTCTCGATCACGTCGGCGAAAGCCGCGGACGGCAGACCCGGGTCGATCATCATCGTGATGCCGCGCGGCCTGGGTTTCGCGGGGCGTTGGAACAGCGAGAGGCTCATGCGGCCACCTCCGACGGTTGGGCGGCGGGAATGGCCTCGAGAACAGCGCGGCGCGCCGCACGCGTGCGCTGGTGGCGAGGACGCCCGGCGAGTGCGAGGCTCAGCGGGGTCTTGCGGAACACTCCGGTCAAGATCGCCGCGGCGGCGTATGTGACAGGAGCGACAACAACGAGGAGCACGACGAGCTGCGCCACCGCAGGCATCTGCTGCACCGCGCCCAGCACGCCGGTAGCGGTCATGAGCGCAAGGGCTCCCGCGAGCAGCAGCGGGTGCATGAGGTAGACACCGAACGAGCGGTCGGACAGCGCCAGCACCGACGTGCGCCTGGCCATGCGACCGTCGGCCCATAGCAGGCCGATCGTCAGGAGCGCCCACGCCACAGCGACACTCTCGAACACAAGCACCGGCTGGAACACCGCGCTGGCGGCGTTGGGTGACATGCCGCCGGCGGTGAGCTGTACGGCGTAGGTCGCGATGCTCAGGCCGATCGTCACCGCCGCACCAGCGAGCACCGCGCGTGCGTGCTGCCGCGTCCAGGCGAGGAACGCGTCGGCGTGCCAGGCGGCGATCGCACCCGCGACGATGTAGAAAAGGTAGCTCAGCAGGATCGCGTCGGGACCGCGGAGCCACGCGCTGACGATTCCCACCTGCCACTGCATCTGTACTGCGAGAGAGAAGACGATCTGGAACGCAGCGCATGCGCACAGCAGCAGTGCGTGGTGCCGCTGCGTCGACCGGATCAGCCAGCGCAGCACCGGAAAGACCAGGTAGATCTGCAACGAGACGACGAGAAAGTAGAGCTGGTAGCCGCCGGTGCCGGTGAGCAGGTTCGCGCCGAGGGAGCCGGCGGTCGACCACGACGCGGTGAGCGAGTGATAGACGACGCCGCTGACCGCGAAGTATATGACGGTCCACACGACGTACGGCACGCCCACGAGGACCCACCGCTTACGCCAGAACGCCGGCCAGCGGACCGCCGTCCGCGCATAGCCGTACATGAGCACGAACGCGGTCACCATGAAGAACGTTTCGCGGCTGACGTGGAACAGCATGACCGCGGCGCCGGCAAGCGTCGTGAGCTGAATCGCCGCGGCGGTGTGCGCGCCCACGACGAGTGCGACCGCGGAGACGCGCACCACGTCCACCTCGTGCAGACGGCGACGCTCGGTTGCGGCGGGTGCGCTCATGCCGCGGCGGCCTCGAGCGCCGCAAGCTTGCGCAGCGGCTTGCCGGTCGGACCGATCGGGAGCGCATGCAGGCGCCGGATCGAAGCAGGTCGTTTGTACGGCGGCAGCGCTGACGCGCACGCGTGGGCGAGGTCGTCGTCGCGCATTGCATTCGCGGTGCGGCGCACCACGAACGCAACGGGCACCTGGCCGAGCCGCTCGTGCTCCATGCCGACCACGATCGCTGCGGCAACATTCGGATTCGTGACCAACATGCGCTCGATCTCGGCGGGATACAGCTTTTCGCCGCCGCGGTTGATCACATCGTCGACGCGCCCGAGCAGGTGCAGGAAGCCGTCGTCGGCGAGCCAACCGACGTCGCCCGTGGGGAGCCATCCGTTCGCGTCACGCGCAGGACGCGTGCGCTCCGCGGTGACGTCGCTGACGACGAGGTACGAGGAGATGACGCCTGCGCCGCGCACGTGGACCATTCCCGGCGTGCCCGTTGCAACGAGGCCGCCGAAACGATCGCGCACGCTGATCTCGACGCCGACCGGCAACCCCACCGATCCACGGCGTCGCGCGAGCTCGTCAAGGGGGTTCGCGGTGAGCTGGCTGGCCACCTCGGTCATCCCGTACGTCTGCAGCACGCCGACGCCGGTGAGACGCTCGAAGCGCGATTCGATGTCCACGCGGAGCGGAGCGGAGGCGCTGCGTGCGAACCGAAGGCTGCGCGCCAGCGCTTCCGCAGGCGGGGCCAGCTCCGTGAGGGTCGCGAGCATCGCGGGCACGGTGTTGAGCCAGGTCGGGCGCCACTCGGCGACTCGGTTCCAGTAGTCGCTCGCGTGGAACTTGGTGTCGACCACCAGCGTGCTGCCGCTGACGAGCGCCGACAGCAGCCCGACCACCTGCGCGTTGACGTGAAACAGCGGCAGCGGCGTGTAGCCTCGGTCGCCGCGTCCGAGGTGATGGTGCCGTGCGATGCGCGATGCCGCGGCGATCAGCTGCCACTCCTCGAGGGGAACGACCTTGGGCGCGCCGCTGGTTCCCGAGCTCGCCAGGACTGCGGCGGGGCGGAGGGCGGCGCCGCCGCTCGGCCACGCGGACGCCCGCCGTCCGCGCACGAGCCGGACGTCGCGTACGCCGATTCGCAGCACGGGATGCGGCGCGTCCCCCTCGATGAGATCGACACGGTCTGTGGCGATGACATCGACGCGAAGGCGGGCCGAGGTCGCAAGCACCTGTGCGCCCGGAAGGCGCGGATCGATCGGCACGGCAGAGAGTCCGGCCGCGAGGCACGCGATGTACGCGCCGCTGAACGCCAGCGGGTTCGTGATGACGAGGCCCACCCGACTCCGCGACGGCAACTGCAGGTCGGCGGCGAGCTCTCGCCAGCGCAGTCCCATCGCCTCGAGGGAGCTCCAGCTCAGCGTGTCGCCCGTCGCCGCGTCGACGTACGCATCCGAGCCGGCGAAGAGGCGAGCCCGGTCCTCGAGCAGATCGGCGATCCGCGTCCGGCCGGTTCGCGTGTGCATGGTGACAAGGGTGTGTGCGCCACCTTGCGACAGCCTGACGGTATTCGCAGAAGTTGCTGAGAAGTTACAGAGAAGCCGCTACCCGCCCGGCCGTCCTGCGTTGGACGGTGGTTCGAGGAGCGGGGTCAGGAATGTCCAGATGGTGTCGGTGGCGCCCGTGGGCCAGCCATGGCCACCGCCGAGGTCGGTGGCGAGCTCGAGCGGACCGCCGCTGCACCACCACTCAGTTACCTGGAGCGGGGTCGCTGCCGTCGCACTCGAATCAACGCCGCAGCCGGCGAGCTGCCGCCACGCGGCGAACTCATTGACGACGGGCACGGGCGGAATATCGGGCGAGGGCGTTGCCGCCGGGCGGTCGTACGGGACGATCGGGTCGACCGTGCCCGCGACCTGCACCACAGGCAGATGCGGCCCCGCCTCGCACGGGCTCACGGCGGCCGCGGCGACGATGGCCATCGCCCTGACGGGCGGGTTGCTCTGCTTCAGCACACCGCTGCACGCCAGCCGGAGAGCCATCTTGCCGCCGTTGCTGAAGCCGATCACCGCGACCTCGTCTGGGAGCACGTCGGGTAGCGCCTGAAGGCGATGCAGCAGCGCTGAGAGGAAGGTCACGTCGTCGACGTGCGCGGTATACGCGTCCCCGCAGCACGTACCGGCGTCCCATGAGGCGGCGTAGCCCTCGGGGTACGCGGCGATGAGGCGGCCTGCCGCCACCTGTGGCAACAACCCGGTGCGCTGGGCCTCATCGAGGGGTGTGGCGCCGCGACCGTGCAGCACGAGTGCAAGAGGAAGCTCTGCCCGCAGCGGCTTGTCAGGGCGAGCGAGCCACCAGGCCCGCTGCAACCCGCCGGCGGCCATCGTCTCGGAGCTCCACCGTATGGCGTGGTCCTGCGAGGGGACGTCGGCAATCGCTGCCGCTTCGACGTGGGTGCCGACCGTGGCCACCGGGTGATGCGCGCCGGGGCGCGATCCCGGAGCGCGCCAGGCCATCACGCCCGCGACGGTCACAGCGATGACCGCGAGCGCGCCCGAGGCGATCAGCAGCGGGCGCCTTCGCGTCGTCGCCGTCACGACGATTCGACCACGATCTCGTTACCTGCGCCGCTCGCTGTCGCGTGGAGCAGCAGATTGCTGAGATGAGCGGCACCGCACGCGCGCGAGGTCACAGCAACCTCTCGGCGTGCGCTCAGGAACAAGTAAGGCTTCGCGGTCATCCTCTTCCCAGACCGATCCTCTCAGTGGAGCAAACGGGATGACCCAGGCGTTTCTTGCCGAATCGGGACTGGGAGCCGCCGGCGATTTCGTGGCAGCGATCGAGTCCGACTGCCGTGTGGTGAAAACGCCCATACAACGCGCACACATCGCCCAGGCCCTCGTGAGCAGCGCACTTCGGGACGGCGACTGGCTTCCGGAGCGATTCCTGACGAACGAGGCCACGCGCTACCGGTCGCGGACACTCCACGTCGGACATGAGTCCGGCATCACGATCCGTGTCCTGGCGTGGCGTCGCGGCCAGCACACGCCGATCCACGACCACGTCTCGTGGTGCGTCATCGGTGTGTATGCAGGGCAGGAGCGAGAGCTGCGGTACTCCAACGTCTCGATGAGCGCCACACCGCGTCTGCGACTGACGGGCGATCACGTGATGCGAGCGGGCGAGACCGCGCTGCTGCTGCCTCCTGATGACATCCACGAGGTGTGCTGTCTCACCGACGACGCCGTCTCGATTCACGTCTACGGTCGCGCACTCGAGGGAGACGCTCCGAGCATGCGGCACATGTACGAGCCATCCGATGTCGTCGCCCCTCTCCCGCGATTCGCACGCGCGCTACACATCTGACGCGCTGTCGAGGGCGATGAAGCGCGGCGGACTCGCAGCCGACCGGGTCACCTGCACCGCCATGAGAGCGGCATTCGGAATCGCGGATCGCTTCATGTCAGCCAAACCCACGCCGCATGCGGCGATCGCAGCGCGCTGCGGGCCGCCGTGGGTCACTGCGATCAACTCGTCGTCCGGCCAGCGCGCGGCGATCGCGACCAGGGCGTCGTGCACGCGCGTGTAGAGCTCGGCAACACTTTCGCCGCCCGTGAGCGACGGCCAGGGTTCCTGCCACAGCCGCTCGAACTCAGCGACGACTTCGTCGTTTCCGGACTCGCGACCTTCGAGCCCGCCGAGCGCCTGCTCGCGTAGCTCGGGGTCGCGCTCGATCTCGAGGTTCAACCTGCGGGCCAGGATCGCGGCCGTCTGCAGTGCGCGCATGAGGTCGCTCGACACGATGACGCGTGCATCCGGCGCCCGCCTCGCCAGATCCTCGGCGACGGCTTGCGCCTGCTGCTCGCCGCGCTCGGTGAGCGGACCGGCTTCGTCGCTCTGGCCCTGCACGCGATGCGCCGCGTTCCACGTGCTCTCACCATGTCGCACCAGCCAGATCGTCGTGCGTGTTTCCACATTGGCCATCATCGCGAACGCCCGCTCATTCCCAAGTCACCGAGCATCGTGCATATACGTCGCTTGGAGCGAATGAATCACGCGCGTCTTGACAGCACCGCACTGTCGGATGCTGTCTCGGTCCGACCGTCTTAAGACGTCGCACCACTTGACTCAGCGCGTCGCATTCCCCACTGTTTGTCGCGCTCGGCGCAGATACCTCGTAGGGAGGCAAATGTGCGCGATCCCGATGACGCGCGACCATGTGTGTCGCTGCTAGGCGACTTCCGCCTGAATTTCGGGCGCTGCGGTGTCGCGCTCTCGAGCGGAGGACAGCGGCTGCTGGCACTGCTCGCGCTACGCAATCGTTCGGTGAAGCGGTCGGTCGCCGCAGGGGTGCTGTGGCCCGATGCATCGCAGGACCGGGCGTTCGCATCGCTGCGTGTTGCGCTCTGCAAGCTGCACGGAGCCGAAGGCGGGGTGGTCAATGCGACGATGCATGAGGTCAGCCTCGCGTCCGACGCAACCGTTGACGTCGAAGAGAGCCGTGCCGTCGCGCGGCAGCTCCTCGACCCCAGCCATGGCGCGCGCGATGGTGAACAACCCGGACCCGGCGCGATCGGTGCTCTCTCCGCCGACCTGCTGCCGGACTGGCAGGAGGAGTGGGTCCAACTCGAGGCCGAGAGTTGGCGTCAGCTGCGAATGCGAGCGCTCGAAGCACTCGCCGGTCGTCTCACCGCTGAACAGCGCTACGGGGACGCGGCCACCGCGGCCCTCACCGCTGTCGCGGCCGATCCGCTACGCGAGACGTCGCGTGCGTCGCTGATCCGCGTGCATCTTGCCGAGGGCAATCAGTCGGAGGCGCTCCGCGAGTACCGACGCTACGAAGATGTGCTCGGGAGCGAGCTCGGCCTTCGCCCGACGGCGAAGCTCGTGCGGCTCCTGCACGGGCTCAGCGTTCAGTAACGCCATATTCACGCTCGCTTAACGGCGAGCGCGCGACCCTTGGTGCGCCGCTCGGTGCATGCCGTCGAGCGCGTGTCGCGACCCAGCTCGTTGAGTTGACAGCAGTCTCGTTCAGCGGAGGACAGTCAGTGGAAGAAGTGGTCATTCTGTTCGGCGGTGGTGATGGCGGCGGTTACCGCGTCACGGACCACGGCATCGTGCCGATTCCCATCTGGAATCCGGAGCTCCGGACTCTTGCTCGGGGGATCGGCGCGCTCAGCAGGGTCAGCGGGGCCGACGGGCGCGGCGCGGCGCCGGAGGCGGAGAAGATCAGCGCCGACCTGATCACCACGCTTCGCGCCCAGTTGAAGGTGGGCGGCAGCGCACCCGTCGGCTTCATCTCGGACGTCGACGACTGGTTCTGCGGGAATGGGCGCAAGCCATGGCCGATCCCGCATGGGCAGTTCGGGGTCGAGACGGTCGCCGCGCAGTCCGCGCGGCAGGCAGTCGCCGCCAACTAGGGAGACGAGCACGGGGGCCGGACCTCAGCGTCCGGCCCCTGCCGCGCGGCGTACGGCGTCGATCGAGAAGCGCACGTCGTCGTCGTCGGTCGACCAGTTGCTCACCGATATGCGCAGCACCTCGCGGCCGCCCCACTTCGAGCCCGACATCCACACGAGGCCGTCCGCGATGAGACGCTCGGTCACCGCGCGGGTTCGCGCGTCGTCGCCGAACGCGACGCACACCTGCGTGTAATCGACGTCGTTGAGCACGTCGGCGCCGTCAATCTCCGCGATGCCGGCGGCGAGGGCGCGGGCGTTGTTCACGAGACCAGCGATGAGTCGTTCGACGCCGTCTCGGCCAAGAGAGCGAAGCGCCGCCCACGCGGGCACCCCTCGGGCGCGGCGCGAGTATTCGGGCGTCTTCTCGAGTGGATCGCCGGGGCCCGACTCGTCCGAGATGAGGTAGCTCGCGTGCGCTCCAACAGCACCGCGAAGCGCGCCGGAGTCGGCGACGATTGCGATGCCACAGTCGTATGGCACGTTGAGCGTCTTGTGCGCGTCGGTTGCCCACGAGTCGGCGCCGGCGAATCCGTCGGTCAGGTGGCGCAACGCCGGAACGGCGGCGGCCCACAGCCCGAACGCACCGTCGATGTGCACCCACGCGCCGTGGTCGTGCGCAGCTGCGATCGCCGCGCGCATCGGGTCGAAGGCACCCGAGTGCAGGTTGCCTGCCTGCAGACACACGATGACCGGTGCGCCCGGTTCGATTGCCTGCAACGCACGCTCCAGGTCATCGACGACGATGCGGCCCTGGTCGTCAGCGGCCACCAGCTCCGGCTCGCCCAAGCCGAGGTACGCTAGCGCGAGGTCGATCGTTTCGTGCCGCTCCGCGCCGGCGAGGACCCGCACGCGCGGAGCGCCCGTCAGTCCCTTGCTGCGGACATTCCAGCTGACGCCGTTGAGCACTTTCGAGCGCGCAGCGGCGAGGCACGTGAAGTTCGCCATCATCGCGCCCGTTGTGAAGCCGACGTCTGCGCCGCGCGGCAGATCGAAGAGCTCGAGCAGCCACGAGCCGGCGATCTCCTCGAGTGCAGCGGTGGCAGGCGTTGCGTATCGGAGTCCGGTGTTCTGGTCCCAGGCCGACACCAACCAGTCGGCGGCGAGCGCAGCCGGCAGCGTGCCACCGATGACCCAGCCGAAGAACCGCCCGGACGGCATCGCCATCAGTCCAGGCTCGGCGCCGTCGGCGAGCGAATCGATGACGTCCTCAGGCGCGGTGCCTCCCGCGGGGAGCGGCCCGCCCATTCGACGCACGATCTCGTCCGCGGTGGCACGCGGCCGCACTGGTCGCTCGCCGACCGTGTCGAGCCATGCCTGTGCGTGCGCAGCGGCGCGCGCCAACGGTTTCGTGTAGTCGGCGCGACGGACGGTCATCGGCGCACTCCTCTCAGATCAGGTTGCGGTCAGCCGCTGCCGGTGCCAAGGTCACGCCAACATTCTGGCGATACCCTGAAGGGACGCTTCGCGAGCCGGGAATGCGTCGTCAGTAATAGCGCGGCCTTCTATTTCGCGGAACCACCGTCAAGAATTACTCAGCGACAACCACGAGCCGACGACTTTCCACCGTAAGTGGTGCGCCTAGTCTGTCACTTATAGAAACCGTCGCAAATCCTGCGCTATGCAGCCACCCGGTCAGCTCTGGGGCTGTTGGCAGCCGCACCGAATGATGGCTACGGCGAACGCTGCCATCACGAATGATGGTGCGGTCAGTCTCGATGCGGCTGGTGATTGGGTCGAACTCCACCTGGTCGATCAAGTAATCGTCCCCGATTTGCTGTACAACCGATGCTTTCGGAGTCAACATTCGCACGAAGCCGTCATGGTGGATGGTCTCAAGCACGAGCTTGCCGGCCGGCCGTAGAACTCGCCGAAACTCCGTGAGAACGCTGCGATTGTCCTCGTCATCGAAGTAGCCGAATGACGTGAACCAGCAGACGACTCCATCGAACTGTGGACCTGTCCAAGGGAGAGAGCGCATATCTCCTTCGACGTAAGTGACCGCCATGCCATAACTAGCAGCGTCTGCGCGCGCCGTATCGAGGAAGAGTGAGGATGCATCGAGTCCAGTCATCTCATAACCGCGCTCAGCGAGAAGATTGGTGATTCGTCCGTGGCCGCATGGCACATCCAGAACCGCGGATGAAGTGTCAAGTCCGAGCAGACCGATAACCTGAGTCGCCTCCGTTTGGTTGCGCTCCGCCGTCAAGTTCGGGAGGTAGAAATGGAGGTAGTCCTCGCCGAAAGTGTCGTCAAAGTCGAAGCGCGCCACGGGGCATTATCGTGGGCCGAACGGAAAAAACGCGAGCGACACTGCGATCGACGTCGCGCGATGTGCAGGGGCCGCGCGCTCCAGACCTGTGAGATGCTCGGCCAGCAGATGCCCACGACAGTCGACATCACCGGCGACGAGTTGGTCGTCGAGGTGCGCGGCGCGGACAAGATCTGGGCCCTCAAGAGCGAGTTGCGCATCCCGCTGCAGCACGTCATCGGCGCCGAGAGCGGCGAGGCCGAGGCTGCCGCTTGGTACCACGGCATCCGGGCGCCGGGCACGAGCCTGCCCGGCGTGATCACCGCGGGCACGTTCTACAGACATAGCGAGAAGGTGTTCTGGGACGTGCACCACCCGGAGAAGGCGGTCGCCATTCAGCTCCATGACGAGAACTACCAGCGTCTCGTGGTCGAGGTGGACAACCCGGCCGCGACGATCCAGGCGATCACCTCCGCGGTGAAACCCGGCTGACTCGCCTACGGTCCTCGCCGTTTGGCCGCGGCTGCGTCGACGGCGGCCATCACCGCCGCGTGCTCACGGTCGCGGTGCTCTTCCTCGTCGGCCGTCGGCGGGGCTTCGCAGCGAGGTTGGGGCGCGCCCGGCACGGGCCCGACCGTCGCCACGCGGCCGTCCGCTGCGAGTGCGATGTGCCACCCACCTTCGTGGACCTTCTCGTGGTGCCGGTAGCACAGCAGCACGAGGTTCGGGATCTCGGTCGCACCGTCGCGGCTCCAGTGCCGCACGTGATGCGCGGCGGTCCACGATGCCGGCCGATCACAACTGGGCCAGGCGCAGCCATGGTCCCGAGCGCGCAGCGCCCGGCGCATCGGCGCTGACGGCACCCGCAGCTTGCGACCCACGTCGATCACGGCAGAATCCGCGCCGAGCAGCACACGGGTCACGCCTGAATCGCACGCCAGCCGCTGAACGGTCGCGGCAGGAATGGGCGTGGAGAACTCGAGGTCTCCCGCGGGCGCGCCACTGAGTCCCATGAGCGTCTCTACGGTCGTGGTGACCTGCACGTGTGGCCGCTCACCGCCCACGGTGGGAAGCTCCCCGGAGTCCAGTGCGTGGTTGCTCAGTTCGAGCAGAGCGTCGGCATTGCGGCGCTTCTGCCGCCGATCGTCGTCTGGACCGGTGCGCTTCGCCAGCGCATCGATGGCCGTCTTGAGCGTGGCACCGGCGACACGATCGACCCGCCCGCGCAACACGAACCCGCCTTCGCACGGCAGCATCTCGAACGATCTCCACTCCACGTCGCTGAGGTGGTCGGAGAGAAAGCCGGCGGCGTCGGCGGCGTGTCGCTCGTGCGCGCAATCGTCGCGAAACCTGCTGACGCTGTGCTCCTGCGCCTTAGCAAGGAGGGGCGCCTCGTCGAAGCGCCCGTCGGGGTTCGGCTCGCGAATCGCTGCTGCTGTCGAAGCAAGCATCGCGAGGTGCGCGTAGCCGATTCGTCCGCTCGCGACGGCAGCGCGGCTTTGCGTCAGCTCGGGAAGCTGCTCACCGACGGTGATCGCGCTGTGCGCCGCCACGCCGGACAGGTGGCACTCGTGGCGGACCCACTCACTCGCGCTGCCGGCACCCATCTGATCCCAGGCATCGCTGGCCGCGAACTCGGCCGCCCACTTGGCGAACACCAACTCGAGAAGATTGATGAGATGGCGGAGCATGCGGAGGTCCTGGCCGCGCTGAAATGGATCGCGGCCAGTGCTCCGCGCAGCGACGAACTTCGCCACCGCAGCGCTCAACACCAGCAGCGCAAGCAGCGGGCTGTACCAGGGCGGGGTCCGAGGCCCGTCGTCTCCGAGGTCCGACATTTCTGTATTATATACACACAAATGTTCGTTGCGTATCCCGACACTGTCCATGAACTTGACGTCGTCCATTCCGGCCGCGTAGCATCGCCGCCGGTGCAGGAGGCGACCAGGGTGCCGATGCGACTGCGCAGCGCGGGGCTGCGTCCCACGGCGATCCGGCTCACCATCCTCGACGTGCTGCAGGTGATGCCGCACGCCAGCGTTCCCGACATCACCGCCGCGGTGCAGGAGGCCCTGGGAGCTGCGTCACGCCAGGCGGTGTACGACGCGCTCGACCAGCTTCTCGCCGTGCAGCTCGTTCGCCGCATCGAGCCCGCCGGCTCGCCGGTGCGCTACGAGTTAAGGACCGGCGACAACCATCATCATGTCGTCTGCCGTCGGTGCGGACTCGCGGCCGATGTCGACTGCGCGGTTGGCGAAGCGCCGTGCCTCGAGCCGTCCAACACTCACGGTTTCGCCCTCGACGAGGCAGAAGTGACGTTCTGGGGGCTCTGCCCTCAGTGTCAAGAACATCGATTGGAGGATCAGGATGGCTGACACGCAGTCCACCGACGCGAGCGCCACGGCAGCGCACAACGGCGCAAACGGCAGTCGCCCGTTGCTGCACGGGCCGGTCCAGCGCAAGACCAACGCGGAGTGGTGGCCGGATCAGCTCAACCTGCGCGTGCTGCACCAGCATTGCTCGGTGCCGAATCCGCTTGGCAAGGATTTCAACTACGCGAAGGCCTTCAGCACGCTCGACCTCGACTCAGTGCGCCGCGACCTCGCGCACGTCATGACGACGTCACAGGACTGGTGGCCTGCCGACTACGGCCACTACGGTCCGCTGATGATCCGCATGGCGTGGCACAGCGCCGGCACGTACCGCACCGCCGACGGACGCGGTGGCGGCGGCAGCGGCGCGCAGCGGTTCGCGCCGCTCAACAGCTGGCCGGACAACGCCAACCTCGACAAGGCGCGCCGCCTGCTGTGGCCGATCAAGCAGCAGTACGGGAACGCCATCTCGTGGGCCGACCTGATGATCCTCGCCGGCAACGTCGCCCTCGAGTCGATGGGCTTCGCGACGTTCGGGTTCGGCGGCGGCCGTGAAGACATCTGGGAAGCGGACGACGAGACGTACTGGGGGCCGGAGGCGACGTGGCTCGGCGACGAGCGCTACCGCGGCGATCGCCAGCTGGACAGACCGTTCGGCGCCGTGCAGATGGGACTCATCTATGTGAACCCCGAAGGACCGAACGGCAATCCGGATCCGCTCGCCGCAGCGCGCGACATCCGCGAGACGTTCGCCCGGATGGCGATGAACGACGAGGAGACGATCGCGCTGATCGCGGGCGGGCACACGTTCGGCAAGACGCACGGCGCCGCGGACGCGGCGCAGTACGTCGGCCCCGAGCCCGAGGGCGCGCCGCTGCAGGAGCAGGGCCTCGGCTGGAAGTCGACCTTCCGCACCGGCACGGGCGACGACACCATCACGAGCGGACTTGAGGGTGCGTGGACGCCGCAGCCGGCGAAGTGGGACAGCGGGTACTTCGACACGCTGTTCGCGTACGACTGGGAGCTGACCAAGAGCCCCGGCGGCGCGAATCAGTGGATCCCCAAGGACGGTGCGGGTGCGGGGACTGTTCCCGACGCGCAGGACCCCTCGAAGACGCACGCGCCGGTAATGCTGACCACCGACCTCGCGCTGAAGCTCGACTCCACGTACGGGCCGATCTCCAAGCGATTCCAGGAGCATCCGGAGCAGCTCGCCGATGCGTTCGCGCGCGCCTGGTTCAAGCTCACGCACCGCGATATGGGCCCGGTCTCGCGCTATCTCGGCCCGCTGGTGCCGAAAGAAGAGCTGATCTGGCAGGATCCGCTGCCGGCGCGCGACTACGACCTGGTCAGCGACGACGACATCTCCACCCTCAAGGCCTCGATCCTCGACTCGGGCATGTCCGTGCAGCAGCTTGTCACCACGGCGTGGGCTTCGGCTGTGACGTTCCGCGGCACCGACAAGCGCGGTGGTGCCAACGGCGCCCGGCTGCAACTGCACCCGCAGCGGGACTGGAAGGTCAACAATCCGCCGGAACTGGCGCAGGTGCTGGGTCCGCTGGAGTCGATCCAGCGCGGTTTCAACAACTCGCAGTCGGGCAACACCCGCGTGTCAGTCGCTGACGTCATCGTGATCGGTGGCTGCGCGGCGATAGAGCGCGCGGCGAGCAAGGCCGGCGTCCCGCTCACGGTTCCCTTCTCGCCCGGTCGCACCGATGCGACGCAGGAGCAAACCGACGTCGAGTCGTTCGCCGTGCTGGAGCCGACGTTCGACGGCTTCCGCAACTACGTGCAGGCGGGGCTTGTCAGTGCTCCCGAGCATCTGCTTGTGGAGCGTGCCAACCTGTTGACACTGACGGCGCCGGAGATGACCGCGCTCGTCGGTGGCATGCGCGTTCTTGCCGCGAATGCCGACCGCTCGCCGACCGGCGTGCTCACCAACACGGCCGGAACGCTCACGAACGATTTCTTCATCAACCTGCTCGACATGAGCACGGAATGGACGCCAGACGCGGCACAGAACGTGTTTCAAGGTCGCGATCGCACCACGGGCGCGGCGAAGTGGACCGCTTCGCGCGTCGACCTCATCTTCGGATCGACCGCGCAGCTTCGAGCGGTCGCAGAGGTCTACGCGAGCCGCGACTCGAAGGAGAAGTTTGTGCGGGACTTCGTCGCAGCGTGGGCCAAGGTGATGGATCTGGACCGTTTCGACCTGCGACAGCAACCATGACGGAGATCGACGAGTTCCGCGCCGCCAAGGACCACATGTTCGTCCACGACGCGGACAGCCCCATACCCGATGACGGGCGCGACGATTTCCAGGGTCTGAAGTACTTCCAGCCGGACGCCGGCTTCGTCATCGAGGCCCAGGTCGAGCCGCCGACGGTGTCCGAGCCGCTGCGCATGCCGACGTCGACCGGCGACGAGGTCGTCTACGAACGGTTCGGTGTGGCGCGCTTCACCGTGGACGGGGCGCCGGCGCAGCTGACGCTGTTCTCCACCGACGGCGAGGGCGATCTGTTCGTGCCGTTTCGCGACGCGACGTCAGGGCACGACACGTACGGCGCGGGTCGCTACATCGAGGTGCATCAGCCTCACGGCGACCATGTCGAGCTTGACTTCAACTACGCGTACAACCCGTACTGCGCGTACTCCGAGGCATATTCGTGCCCGCTCCCGCCGCTCGAGAACTGGCTCAAGGTTCCCATTCGCGCCGGCGAGAAGGTCTACGCGGACCACGACTGACGCGGCAGCGTCAGCGCGCGCCCTGAGCGGCGCGCTCCTCGAGGTGGACGGAGAAGTCGCGCGCGAACCCGCGAAGGTCGTCCGCAAGCTTGGCCAGATCTTCGAATCCGGGCTCACGCGCCAGGTCATCCGTCGCCACTGCGAGTTGCGTGAAGCGCTGTCGCAGGATGCGCCAGGCCGCCTCGCAATGCGGGAGCGCGAACAGCGCGGGCGTGACGATCTCGAACGCCGGCCCCGCCGTCTTGCCCGGATTTGACGGACCAATCGGCAGCCGGGTCAACACCGGGCCGAGGCCGCGCATCACCCAGTTCATTGCGTGCTTGACCGTCCTCGCCAGCGTGTCCAGCTCGGCCGGCGTTTCGCCCCCGTGCGCGAACTCCCGCGCCTGGAGCTGCAGGATCACCTCGTACACGGCGTTGAACAGATCGGCGACGCGGCGCGTGAGCGGATCGTCGATAACGACGGGATCTTCGACGTCGCCCGGCGGCCGGACGAACGCCGGCAGCACCGGACGCGCCGGCTCGAAGCTCGGGTCGTCCGCGATCACCACGCGGTAGTCCTCGAGCATGCCCACGAAGCGGCCGAAGTGCGCCGGCACCCAGTCGCCGCGCGCTCCCTCACCCTGCTCGACGATCAGCTCGATCGCGAGGCGCGCAGAGGCGAGGTCGGTCACCGCGGTGAGCTCCGTCCACTCGAAGATGTCGGTGGTGACCTGCGCCTCCCGCGGCCCGATGAACACCTCGTCCTCGCCATACCGATCGACGAGATGTGCAAGCCCGGCCTCGATGCCGCGATAGAGATGGCCGACCGTGTGCCACTCCTCGGCGCCTCCGGTGAGCGGTGTCGCGACGAACCGCGACGCGCCGGGCGACGACTGAAGCTCGGGCGCGTCGGTCAACGGCATGCCCTCGGGTCGCTCGAGAAACATGAAGTGTCGCAGCGCCTGCTCACCGAACGGCAGGAGCGCGACGCGCACATCGTCCGGATACCAACGGCAGAGAATCGGAAAGTTGGGCCGTTCGAAGTGCGGCGCAGCGCCGATCGCGGTGAGGATGTTGGTCGCCAGCGCGAGGTGCAGCATCTCCTGCTTGGCGATGTCGATGAGCGTCTTCTCCCACACCTGGATGCGCTCGAGCTGCGCCGCGGTCACACCCTCATCGACGCCGCGCTTCAGTGAGAACTGCGCGTAGATGTACTCGCAGAGCAACCCGTGCTCGATCTCCGATGCCTCACCGAGGAGGTAGATGAGTTCCTCGCGGCTGTCGACCTGAATCGGCGCTTCGCTCATGCGTTTGCGCGGCGAAGTGTACAGGCGCTCGCGCTACCATCCGCACCCGAGGTGATCGATGACCTATGAGGTGACGCTCGAACGCGCCGTGGCGCGACCGTTTGCATCCGTGCGGGAAACGGTGCTGCGTAAGAACCTGGGCGGCGAGATTCGACGACTGCTCGACATGGTGTGGCCCGAGATTCGCCGGCAGAACGTGTCCTTCGATCACAACGTGATCGTCTACCGCGGCGGCGACGCGGACTCGCTCGACGTCGAGGCCGGCGTCGAGACGCTGAGCGCGTTTGCCGCGAGCGGGAATGTGCGCCCGAGCCACACCCCGGCAGGTGACGCGGTGACGGCCGCGCACTACGGTGACTACGCACAGCTCGGTGACGCCTACGCCGCGCTCGAGACGTGGTGTGCACCGCTCACGGCCGGACACAGAGTGGCGTGAGCTGGGAGGTCTACGGCGACTGGTTCGACGACTGGGCCAAGGTTCGCACCGACGTGTACTGGCTGCTGCAACCCTGAGGTCCAGCCCCCGAAGCGGGTAACGACCCGGCGCACCTACCATGGGCACGAGGTGCCGGGTACCAGCGCATGAGCCACGCCCCAGCGGTGTCCGCCGTGCTTGCGGGCATGGATCCTGTGACGTGGGCGCGCGTGCAGATGGCGTTCACGCTCGCCTGCCACATCATCCTGGTGCCGCTGGCGGTGGCGTGGTCGTTCATCGCACTCGTCGCCAACGCGATCGGCGTGTTCCGCAAGGACTCCGATGCGCTGTTGATGGCGCAGCGCTGGTCGAAGGTCATGGCGGTGACGTTCGCCGTCGGCGCGGTCAGCGGAACGGTGTTGTCGTTCGAGTTCGGCCTGCTCTGGCCGCGGTTCATGGGCAGGTTCGGCGCCGCATTCGGCATTCCCTTCGCCATCGAGGGCGTGTTCTTCTTCGTCGAGGCAATCTTCATCGGGATCTACCTGTACGGCTGGCGACGCCTCAGCCCGGTGGCGCACCTGCTGTCCGGCATTCCGATCGTCATCGCCGGCATCGGTGGCACGTTCTCGGTGGTCAGCGCCAACGCGTGGATGAACCAGCCGTCGGGCTTCTCGCTCGACTCAACCGGCCACGTCGCGAGTGTCGACCCGTGGCACGTGATCTTCAACAACGCGACCTCGTACGAGACCGTGCACATGATGCTGGCGTCGTACATGGTGGCCGGGTTCCTTGTCGCGTCGGTGTACGCCGTGGCCATGCTGCGTGGCCGCCGCGGGCGCTACCAACGGCTCGCGTTCGTCATCCCGTTCACCGTGGCGGCGATCGCCGCGCCGATCCAGATCGTCGTGGGGGACTGGGCGGCGCGCGCCATTTCCCAGGACCAGCCGGCGAAGTTCGCAGCCGTCGAACTGGTGCAGAAGACGTCGACCAACGTGCCCGAGACGCTACTCGGATACATCGGATCCGACGGCACCGTGCACGCCGGCCTCAACATCCCCGACTTCGCGTCGCTGCTCACCGGGTTCTCGACCGACACGAAGATCGTCGGGCTGCAGGCGTTTCCCGTCGATGCCCGGCCGGCCACCGCTGAGGTCAACTATGTCCACATCTCGTGGGACGTGATGATCGCGATGGGCTTCGGTCTGCTCGGGCTGGGCGGGTGGTTCGGCCTCAGCATGCTGCGGCGCCGCGGGCCGCCGATGAACCGGCTGTTCCTGCTGGGTGCGTCGGCGTCCGGAGTCATGGCCATCGCCGCGCTGGAAGCAGGGTGGATGGTGACCGAGGTCGGCCGCCAGCCCTGGATCGTCAACGGCTACATGAAGGTCGCCGACGCGTCGACCCCGGTGGGCGGTGTGTGGGTCACGCTGATCGTCATCGTCGTCGTGTACACCATCGTCGCTGTCGCAACCGTCGCCGTGCTGCGCGGCATGATGCGCCGCTGGCAGAACACGACCGGTGACTCGTCCGATGTCCCATACGGTCCCCACGAGGAGCTCGTTCCCGAAACCGCCGAGGCGGCGACGTGACCGCTGCCGCCGGCGCGGCATTCCTGCTGTTCACCGCGCTGATGCTGTACGCGGTGCTGGCCGGCGCCGACTTCGGTGGCGGGTTCTGGGACCTGCTCGCCGGCGGCGCGCAGCGCGGCGCACCCGCGCGCCGTCTGATCGACCACGCGATCGGACCCGTGTGGGAGGCGAACCACGTGTGGCTGATCTTCGTGCTCGTGGTGTTGTGGTCGGCGTTTCCCCGCGTGTTCTCGGCGATCTTCGTGACGCTGTTCGTGCCGCTGGCGATCGCTGTGCTCGGCATTGTGCTTCGCGGTTCGGGCTTCGCGTTCCGCCATGCCGTTGTACGCACCGATCGTCAACGCGTGTTCGGCGCCATCTTCGCGATCTCATCGGTGGTCACACCGTTCTTTCTTGGCACCGTGGCCGGTGCGATCGCGTCGGGGCGCGTGCCCGCCGACAGCCCGGGCGATCCCTGGGGCAGCTGGCTCAACCCAACGTCGTTGCTCGGTGGCGCGCTTGCCGTCGCCACCAGCGCGTTTGTCGCGGCTGTGTACCTGTCCGCGGACGCCGCGGCGGCGGGCGACGCGGTGCTGCAGCCCTACTTCAAGCGGCGTTCGCTCATCACCGGCGTCATCGCCGGTGCGCTGGCGCTCGCGGGTATCGCCGTGTTGCACAGCGACGCGTCGTTCTTCTTTTCGAATCTCACGACGCGGTCGCTGCCGCTGATCGTCGCCTCGGCGCTGGCCGGCGTCGGCGCGATGGCCTTCGTCTACATCGATGCGCATGACGCCGCGCGCGTCACCGCAGCTCTCGCGGTCGCCACCGTCATCTGGGGTTGGGCGGTGTCGCAGTGGCCGTACATGTTGCCGACGTCGCTCACCGTCGACGCCGCGGCCGCGCCGCCGGGAACGCTGACGGCGTCGTTCGTCGTCGCGGGGATCGCGGGAGTTCTGGTGCTGCCGTCGCTCGTCATCCTGCTGCTGCTCAGCAAGCGACGCGTCCTCGGCTAGGGCTGCGCGCGGGTCGGCTTGTGCCCGGTGATCAGGCGCTCGCGATTGAACAGCGTCGAGACGAACGTCCAGCCGGCCACGTCAGCGGCCGCGAGGATCACCGCCAGGATGATCGCCAGCGTGACGCTCGCCGAGATCACCTGATACTCCATCAGCGCGACAATCCCGAGCGGCGGCAGGCTGCCGAGCGTCGCGAGCTGCTGCGCCACGCGCACGTCGGATGACCGCGTCGAGATCGCGATCCCGACCCAGATTGCCCAGCCGGCGAGCAGTGGCGCGAACAACGCCTGCGCCAGGAAGTTCTGCGGCTGCCAGACCGCGTCGACGACCACCGGGTTCGCGCCGAAGCGGACCGCGATGACGACGATCGCAAAGAGCACGTACGCGACGCCGACGGACGGGAGCAGCGCCGCCGTCGCCTTGCCGACAAGCAGCTCGTCGCGTCGCACCGGAGTCGTCAGCACCGGCTCCAGCGTTCCCTGGTCGCGCTCGCCGACGATCGAGTAGGCGGCGATGGCCGCTGGCAGCACAACTGGGGCAATGAGCAGCAGCAGGAGGCTCGTGCCCACCTGCGCCTGCAGCAGCCTCGCGGGGGCGCTGCGGAAGAGATCGCTGATCGGCACGATGAGAAAGACGATCGGCAGGATGACCATCGTCGCGATGATGAAGCGGTTGCGCCGGAACTCTCGGATCTCCTTGACGATCACGGCGCGGGTGCGCGCGATGCTGAAGCTCATCGTGCGCGAGCCTCGACGTCCTCGGAGATGATCTCGAGATACACATCCTCCAGCGAGTGCTGCACCTCCGCGATGGACTCGACGTCCGCGTTCGCCGCGACCAGCGCGCGGGTGATGTCCGGGGCCACAGCCTTGGGGTCGGAAACGGTCAGCACGTAGGCGCCGGTTTCGTCGGCCTTCCAGCTCTCGATGCCGCGCACGCCGCCGAACACGGCGCCGGGCTCGGGCAGCGGCGCAGCGGTGCGCGCCACCAGCGACCTGCTGAACAGCTGCGCGCGCAGCTCATCGGGGCGGCCGACCATGCGCAGCGTGGTGTTGAGGATGGCGACGCGGTCGCACAGGCGCTCGGCCTCCTCGAGGCGATGGGTCGTGAGAAAGACGGTGACGCCGCGCGCGCGCAGGTTCTCGATCAGCTCGTAGACGTCGCGCGTCGCCAGAGGGTCGAGCCCCGATGTCGGCTCGTCGAGGAAGAGCACCTCGGGGTTGCTGAGCAGTGCGCGCGCGAGGCCGACGCGCTGCTTCAACCCCTTTGACAGGCTGCCGCAGAGGTCGTCGATGCGCGGCAACAGGTTGACTGCCTCGAGCGCCTCGTGAACGCGGTCGCCGCGGTTGGCCACGCCGAACAGCCCGGCGAAGAAGTCGAGGTTCTCGCGCACGCTGAGTCGCAGGTACAGTCCGGGCGCTTCCGGCATGATCGCGATGCGCTGCCGGATGGCCTGCCCGTTGCTCGGCTCGAGTGGGATGCCGGCGACCACCGCGCTGCCTTCGGTCGGCGCGATGAGCGTGCCCAGCGTGCGCACCGTCGTGGTCTTCCCGGCGCCGTTGGGACCGAGGAAGCCGAACACCTCGCCGGCGCCGACCGTGAACGAGACGTCCTGGAACGCGACGCGCTCGCCGAAGCGCTTGGTCAGGTGCTCGACCACGAGCGCGGGCGGCCGCGATGGGTTCACGGCGGGGCGCTTTGCCATGGTCTCGCGTGGCGCGGTCACGGGATGCGCGTCGTGGCGCTCAGCCACCGCGCCGCCGCTGGACGGCGCCGCTGCCGGTGCGGTGCGGCGCGCTGTCGTCGCAGCGATCAGTGTGTATACGCCGAGAATGGCAGCAACAAACACAATGCCGACGGGCGCCTTGGCGACGCGCGCGAAGGTGACCGAAACCACCACCGCGCCGATCGCGACGGCGGTGATGAGCCAGCCCTGCCATGCGACCGGCCGCCAGCCGAATCCGATCTGGCGCCGGACGAACCACGGCTGGCCCCGCTCGTTCGGCACTGTCTCAGGCGTCGGCCGTCGACTCCGCGCCGGACTCCGCCGGCTCTTCCGCCGGCGCCTCCGGGCGCTTTCCTCTCGTCTCGGCCGCGATATAGAAGGTGACGAAGTAGACGACGAGGATGGCGACGGCGGCGATGACTCCGAAGTACGTCCGGTCAAGGCCGATCAACGTGAGGCCGATCACGAGCAGCGGCCAGCGCGCGGCCCACAACACCCACCCCTGCCACGCCTCGGGACTCCAGCCGCGCTTCCCGCCTCGATGCGGGACGAACCACGGCTGTTCGCCATAGCTCTGGGACATCAGTCAGGACCTCCATCAGACGGCCGGTCATTTGGAGCAGGCCCGGCCGTCAGTTGACCAATCACGAGGTAGATGACCGTGATCATGGCAATCACCAGGAGACCGAGCGGCGCGCGGTTGACGCGCGACAGCACCGCCGTGATCGCCGCTGCGGCGATCAGGACCGCGGTGATCACGATGCCCTGCCAGGCGTACGGACGCCAGCCGTACCCGAACCGCCTCCGTACGAACCACGGGTCCCCGGTCACTCGATCAAGAATACCGGACCGCAGCTATCCGACCCGGGTCACGTGGGTGATGCTCAGATGCCTATCAAACTCGAAGAGGTCGCCTACCGCGACGGCGAGACGCCATTGACCGGTGTCCTCGTCGACGACGCCGACGCGGGCAAGCGTCCCGGCATTCTGCTCGTCCACGGCGGGGGTGGACTCGACGTGCGCGCGCGAGGCGAGGCGCAGCGCTATGCCGGGCTCGGCTACACGGTGTTTGCGTGCGACATGTTCGGCGCCGGCGTCGCAGGTGATCGCGAGCGCGTCCTGGCGGTGGTGACCAGGTTGCGCAACGACCCCGATACGCTCGTGCGTCGTGCACAGGCGGGGCTGTCGGTGCTCTCGTCGCAGCGCAGCGTCAACGGCCGGTTCGGCGCCGTCGGTTTCTGCTTCGGCGGCATGACGGTGATCACGCTGGCGCGTTCCGGTGCGGACTATCGCGGTGTCGTGAGCATGCACGGCAGCTTCAAGACATCACGGCCGGCGCAGCCGGGAGTCGTGACGGCGAGCGTGCTCGCGTGTCACGGAGCGCTCGACCCCCACGTCCCAATGGCTGACGTCGCCGCGCTCATTGATGAGTTCGATGCCGCCGCGGTCGACTACCAGGTGATCGTCTACGGCGGCGCAATGCACGGATTCACGCACGCCAACGCGGTGCCGGGCGCGATTCCCGGAGTCGAGTACAACGCGCTCGCGGACCAGCGCTCGTTCGCCGCCGCAACCGCCTTCTTCGCCGAGGTGCTCGGCTAGCATCGGCGCGATGATCGGGTTGACCGCGGCGGAGGTGGCGGAACGGCGCGAGCGGGGGCAGACCAACGTCAGCACTGAGCGCACCAGCCGCTCGATCGGCAAGATCCTCCGGCACAACCTGCTGACGCGCTTCAACTTCATCCTCGGCACGTTGCTCGTGGTGATCCTGATCGTCGGTCAGGTGAACGACGCGCTGTTCGGTGTGATCCTCGTCGCCAACGCGCTGATCGGCATCGCGCAGGAGCTGCGCGCCAAGATCACGCTCGATCGCCTCGCCGTGTTGAACGCGCCGAAGGTTCGTGTCGTTCGCGATGGAAAGCTGGACGACGTCGCGGTTGAGGACCTCGTGCTCGACGACCTCGTCGAGCTCCGCACCGGCGATCAGATCGTTGCCGACGGCGTCGTGCGCTCCACCGATCACATGCAGGTCGACGAGTCACTGCTCACCGGTGAGTCCGAGCCGGTCGACAAGCCCGCAGGCGCGAACGTGCTGTCGGGCAGCTTCGTCGTTGCGGGCAGCGGCCGGTTTCAGGCGACGGCCGTGGGGGACGACGCATACGCGCGCAAGCTGACGACGGCGGCGCAGCAGTTCGGCATGGCGCACTCGGAGCTGGTCGGCGGCATCAACCGCATCCTCCGCTATGTCACGTGGGTGATCGGACCGATCGCTGCGCTGACCATCGTCAGCCAGCTGCACGGCCACACCAGCATCAGGGACGCGCTCGTGAGCACGGTCGCCGCCCTCGTCGGCATGGTGCCGCAGGGTCTCGTGCTGCTCACGAGCATCGCATTCGGCGCGGCTGCACTCACGCTGGCGAGGCGCAAGGTGCTCGTGCAGCAGCTGCCCGCGGTCGAGGGACTGGCGCGCGTCGACGTCGTCTGCTTCGACAAGACCGGCACCATCACTGACGGCAACGTCGCGTTCGACCGGCTCGTGACGCTGGACGAGCAGGCGCCGGTCGGCGCGGCGCTCGGCGCGCTCGCCGATGACGAGAATCGGAACGCAACGCTCGCAGCGGTGGGCGACCGCTTCGCGAACGCCAGCGGCTGGACCCGCACCGACACCGTGCCGTTCTCGTCGGCACGCAAATGGAGTGCGGCGTCGTTCGCCGGTCAGGGCAGCTGGGTGCTGGGCGCTCCCGAGATGGTGCTGCCGTCAGGGCACGCGGGCGATCTCGCAAAGGCCGCCGAGCTCGCGGCCACCGGTGCACGCGTGCTGCTGCTGGCCCGCACTGACGCGCCGCTCGCCGGCGAGGCGCTGCCGGAGCGGTTGCGTCCCGTCGCGGTCGTGCTGTGCACAGAGCAGGTGCGCCCCGACGCCGCGGCGGCGATCGCGTATTTCGCCGCGCAGCGCGTTGCGCTCAAGGTCATCTCCGGCGACAGCCCGCGCACGGTAGGCGCGGTCGCCGCACGGGTTGCGATCCCCGGCGCGGATCGGCCGTTCGACGCGCGCGAGCTGCCGTCCGATCTCGACGCCATTGCGCGGGTGCTGGACGAGCACTCCGTGTTCGGTCGCGTGACGCCGGAGCAGAAGCAGACGATCGTCACCGCGCTGCAGCGGCGTGGGCGCACGGTCGCGATGACGGGCGACGGTGTCAACGACGCGCTCGCGCTCAAGCTCGCCGACGTCGGGGTGGCCATGGGCAGCGGCGCTCCCGCGACCAAGGCGGTCGCCGAGATCGTTCTGCTCAACGACAACTTCTCCACGCTGCCCGGCGTGGTCGCCGAGGGGCGCCGCGTCACGGCGAACATCGAGCGCGTCGCCAACATCTTCATCACCAAGACGGTCTGGACGACGCTGCTCGCGATCGCCGTCGGCGTGTCGCTGCTGCCGTTTCCGTTCCTCCCGCGGCACCTGACGATCGTCGACACGCTGACCGTCGGCGTGCCGTCGTTCTTCATCGCGCTGGCGCCGAACCTGCGTCGCTACGTGCCCGGGTTCATGGATCGCGTGCTGCGCTTCACCATCCCGGCGGGGACCATCGCCGCGGCGACGATTTTCATCACCTACACCGTCACGCGCGCCGGCGGTGCGCCGCTCATACAGCAGCGCACCGCGGCGACGATCGTCGCGCTGATGATCAGCCTCGCGGTGCTGCTCCTGCTCGCCATGCCGTTCACCTGGCGCAAGGTGCTGCTGGTCGCCGCGGTGTTCGCCGGCTTCGCCCTGGTGTTCGGCGTCGCGGCGGTGCGCCGTTTCTACGCGCTGGAGGTGCCCACCGGCATGGTGGCGATCACGATCCTGATCGGTTGCCTCGGCGTCGCCGCGCTGGTCGCCTTGTGGCTCGTGTCACGCAGGCTCGGGCGAGCGCCGGTTGCGGTGGAGAGTCAGGCCGCTTTGGTGTCCGAGCTGGAACGCCTCGCCCAGTAGCGCAGCAGCGTCTCCTGCTCGGCGCGCTGCGCGCCGGCCAGCCAGCCGCGCCACCGCGAATCGAGCTCGGACGGCCGCTCGAAGAGCGACTGCCACTTCCATTCGGGAGGGAGGGTCTCGGTGAGATCGTTGGTGGGTTCCATGGTCTTGTTCCTTCGGACCCGGGCGTTGTGCTCGTGTCGTGGGTTCAGCGTTCCGCGCCACTGCGCACCGTAAACCTCATGCCGCAAGCCGAGCTCGAGGCGGGCGTCTCTTGAGGCGGCGCATCAGAACGCGAAGTCGTAGCGCGCGCGATGGCGCACGGCCATTCCCTCGCGGGTCGCCGCGTACGCGTCCTGCACCGCCGGCATCATGCGCAGCAAGCACCGCAGGCGACGGAAGGAGCCATCCAGCCGGATGTGCCGGCGCAGCAACGCGACCAGGGCGCTCTCGCGGCCGCGCAGCACGCCATCGAAGGTGCCGGCATCGGACACAAGGGTGAACGTCGCGGGGAGCGACTCGCCGCGACGCACGGCGACCGTCCCGTTGCGGCGCACCTCGTAGCGCGCCGGCAGTACGTCGACGTCGCGAGAGATGAACGTGAATGAGAGACCCACGCACGCCCGTGCCTCCGGTGTGCCGCTCATGCGCCGCGCCATCTCGGCGATGAAGGCGTCGACCAGCGGAGGCGGCACCTCTGCGGCGCTTCGGATGACGCAGCGTCGAGCGGTCACTGCGCGGCTCTGAAAGAGATCATTGCTTGCGTCCTCCACGTCGTGCCACCGTCGGGGCGGCTCTGACCCGGAGGCGCCAGGAAGTGCCTGGCGATGCTAGCCGGCCGCCGGCGCACGAAAAAGACGGGGCGCGCGTCGCATTGAGCGCGCCCCGTCAGGGGTCCGGGTTTCGGAGGTGGTTACTCGGCGCCGATGGCCGCTGCGATCCTGCGCTGGTCGTGCGAGTCGTCGAGATCCCGCACCCACTCGGGGACGTCTGCGGTCTGCGCCGCAGGCTCGACGCGGCGTCCCGGCATCACGAGTGCCACGATCGCCACGCTCGCGCCGACGAAGATCGCAGCCGCGACGAACGCGTGGTCCGCCGCTGTGACAAACGCCGCGTGCGCCGCCGCCGACGCATTTGCAGGGTGGCCCCCGCCGAACACCGAGACGAGCACCGCGAGACCGAGCGCGGCACCCAGCTGCATCATCACGTTGACGAGCCCGGAGGCGGCGCCTGCCTCATGCGGACGCACGTTGTGTAGGGCGGCCGCGGTGAGCGGCACGAACGCGACGCCGTTGCCGACGCCGAACATCAGCATCGGCACGAGCAGCGCCACGTACGGGCTGGTGGCGGACACCTGGGTCAGCAGGATCATCCCCAGCGTCGACAGCGTGAAGCCGCCGACCATCAGCCGCTTGCCGCCGACACGCTCGACCAGCACGCGGGCGCTGAGCTGCGACATGACGAACAGCATCACGGTGAACGGCGCGAACGCAAGCCCCGTCTCGAGGGCGCCGTAGCCGAGCACATCCTGCATGAACTGGGTGAGGAAGAAGAACATGCCGAACACACCTGCCATGAGGAGCAGACGCGCGCCATATGCACCCGCGCGCGTGCGGTCGGCGAACAGCCGGAGCGGCGTGATCGGTTCCGCGGCCCGCGTCTCGACGACGATGAAGGCGCCGAGCAGGATGATGCCTGCCGCGAACGCCAGCACCGATGTCGGCTGACCCCACCCGTTCTGCGCTGCGGTGACGAACCCGTACACGAGCGCCGCGACACCGGCGGTGGACGTCACCGCGCCGGCAAGGTCGAACCGCCCCGCGCGGGGCTGCGTCTCGGTGAGCACGCGATAGGCGAGGGGGATCACGGCGGCCCCGATCGGCACGTTGACGAAGAAGACCCAGCGCCACGATGCCCACTGCGTGAGCAGGCCGCCGAGGATGAGCCCGATCGCCATGCCGCCGATGGAGACGGCGGCGAACCAGCCGAGCGCGCGGGTGCGCTCGCGCCCCTCGGGGAACTGCACCATGAGCAGCGCCAGCGCCGACGGCGCAGCGAGCGCTCCGCCCGCTCCCTGCAGCGCCCGCGCCGCGAGGAGCAGGCCGGACGATGGGGCCGCGCCCGCGGCGAGCGAGGCCACGCTGAACAGCGCGATGCCGGCGATGAAGGTGCGGCGGCGGCCGAGCAGGTCACCGGCGCGGGCGCCCAGCAGCAGCAGGCCGCCGAACGTGAGGGTGTACGCGGTGACGACCCACGAGAGGGTCGCGGCGGAGAAGTTGAGAGCCCGCGCGATCCCTGGCAGCGCCACGTTCACGATGGTGGCGTCGATGACGATCATCAGCTGCACGATGAGGATCACGGCAAGGACGAGCTGCGGGCTCGCCTGGCGCGGCGCACCCTTTTCGCGGGAACGCCGAAGGGCTAGGGTGGACGGCATGGCAACCTCCTGGAAAATGCGGTACGATCCTGAAACGGAAGATTCCTCCGGAAGTATACGGAGGCCGTCTCCGTTTTGCAAGTGTTCCAGGTGAGCTAGCAATGGGCCGACAGATCGCCCCGCCCGACATCGAGCTGGAGAGCGCCGAGGCGCTCGCCGCCGAGCGTCCACTTCGCGCCGACGCGGCTCGCAACCACGAGCGTCTCCTCGCTGCGGCAGCCGCCACGTTCGCGGAGCGCGGCGCCGACGTCCCGCTGGAGGACATCGCGCGCGCCGCGGGCGTGGGCATCGGCACGCTGTACCGCCACTTCCCGACGCGCGACGCGCTGGTCGAGGCGGTGTACCGGCACGAGGTCGAGGTGCTCTGCCAGCGCGCCGACGAGCTGCTGGACGAGATGCCGCCGGATGAGGCGCTGGCGGAGTGGATGAACCTGTTCGTCTCGCACGTCAAGACGAAGAAGGGAATGCTCTCGGTCCTCAAGCCGATGATGGCGAGCAACTCGTCGCTCAGCGCCGCGACGCGCGGCCGAACGCTGGAGATCGCCTCGCGGCTGCTCGCCGCCGGCGTCGCCGCGGGCACCGTGCGCGACGACATCGAGGGCGGGGACCTCGTCCGCGCCGTCAGCGGCATCTGCATGTCGACGGACCAGGAGACCTCGCGGGCCGCCGAGCGCCTGGTGAAGGTCATCGTCGACGGGCTGCGGACCATAACGCCGCGCGCCTGACGCGCCGACCCTCAGCGCCCTGAGTGCGCACGGCGCATACTCGCAGGCCATGGCGTTCGTCACCCGCGGGTTTCGCGGCCGGCCGCGTGACAGCGAGCAGGGGGACAGGCTGCCGCCGGGCCAGTACATGGTCTCCGGGTTCCCGGTGCTGTCCGCGGGACCGACGCCGCGCACGAAGCTCCCGTCGTGGACGTTCTCCATCACCGGTGAGATCGACGCCGAGAAGACGTGGACCTGGGACGAGTTTCGGAAGCTCCCGACCCAAACGATCACGAAGGACATCCACTGCGTCACCAAGTGGTCGAAGTTCGACACGGCGTGGGAGGGTGTGTCGGTCGACACGCTGCTCGAGGGAGTCGAGACGTCGGCGGAGTACGTCATGGCGTTTTCCGACGGTGGCTACACGACCAACCTGCCGCTCGAGGACGTGATGGACGGCAAGGCGTGGGTGGCGTTCCAGTACGACGGCGCTCCGCTCGAGCCCGAGCACGGCGGCCCGGCGCGGCTTTTGGTGCCGCATCTGTACTTCTGGAAGAGTGCCAAGTGGGTGCGCGGACTGCGGCTCATGAAGGACGACGAGCCGGGATTCTGGGAGACGTACGGCTACCACATGTATGGCGACCCATGGCGGGAACAGCGGTACAGCGGCGACTGACCTGGACCGTGGCGCAGGCCGTGGATCTCATCACCGAGACGCCGCGCGTGCGCACCATCGTGTTCGACATCCCCCGCTGGGGCGGACATCTCGCAGGTCAGCACGTCGACGTGCGGCTCACGGCGCCGGACGGGTACCAGGCGCAACGCAGTTACTCGATCGCATCTGCACCGGAGGCCGGCGAGCGCGTGGCACTCACCGTCGAGCGGCTCAACGACGGCGAGGTGTCGCTGTACCTCGTCGACGACCTGCAATCGGGCGACCGCATCGAGCTGCGCGGGCCGATCGGTGGGTACTTCACGTGGGACATCGGTGACGGCGGACCGCTGTTCCTGGTTGCCGGCGGGTCCGGGATCGTCCCGTTGATGGCGATGCTGCGCCACCGTGCGGCGGAGCGCTCCCCCGTGGAGGCGCACCTGCTGTACTCGTCGCGCTCGTACGACGACGTCGTCTACCGTGCCGAGCTCGACACGCTGGCGGCGGAGGACGACGGGTTCCGCGTCGCGCACACCCTCACGCGCAGCCAGCCCGACGGGTGGACCGGCCTGCGCCGGCGCGTCGACCGCGCAATGCTCGAGGAACAGTCGTGGCCGGCGGCGGACGCCCCACTCATTTATGTGTGCGGGCCGACGCCGTTCGTCGAGCTGGTGGCTTCGACGATGGTCGAGCTGGGTCACGCCCCTGAGCGCATCAAGACCGAACGGTTCGGACCCACCGGAGGCTGACCCATGGACGACACCGATCTCATGCTTGACGGCAACGCCGCCGCGGGGATGCTCGCCGAGGTGTTCGCCGGCGACGCCACGAGGTCCAGCGGCGCCTGTGCGCATTGCGGAACCGTCGCCGACATCGGCGCACAACAGCTGTATCAGAACCCGAATGCACCAGGCGCGGTGCTTCGCTGCCACGTGTGCGAGGGCGCGCTGATGGTGTTCGTGCGTCGCGGGCGCACGCTGCGGGTTGGCCTCCCCGGGCTGCGCTGGCTGGACGTGCGCATCGAGGCGTGAGCACCGCGACAAGCGCCGCGGGACGGTGGCGTTCGGCGCTCGAGGAGTGGGCGATCCCGGCGGAGATCCTCGCCGCGGCGCCGGAGTCACCGTGGCAGCTGACGACCGCTCCGTTCGCCGCGCGCGCGGATCGCGCGCTGCGTGAGGGCGTGACAACTCCCTCGCGCAAGCGCGCGCTCGAAGCACTGCCGGACGGCGGCGCCGTGCTCGACGTCGGTGCGGGTGCCGGCGCCGCGTCGCTGCCGCTGCTGACGCGGGCGGCGCGGCTCGTCGCCGTCGATGGCGACGCCGCCATGCTCGCGGCGCTGCGCGATCGGGTGCCCGCGGACGTCGACCTGACCGTTGTCCATGGACGCTGGCCGGACGTGGCCGGGCAGGTCGATGATGTGGACGTTGTTGTCTGCAACCACGTGGCCTACAACGTGCCGAACCTTGACGACGCGGTCGCGGCGATGACCATGAAGGCGCGGCGCCGCGTGGTGCTCGAGCTCACCGCCCTGCATCCGCGCAGCGGGCAGAACTTCCTCTGGCCGATCTTCCACGGCATCGAGCGTCCGGCGCGGCCGACCGCGGCCGATGCGGTCGCCGTGGTGCGCGAGACCGGCGTCGATCCCCGCATCGAGGAGCGCACCCCGACCGACCTGATGCTTGCCTCGCACGAGCTGCCGGACCTCGTCGCCACGGTGCGGCGCTACCTCTGCCTCGGGCCCGACCGTGACGCCGAGATCGCCGCGGCGCTCGAGCCCCGGCTTCTGCGACGCGATGGGCTCGTCGGACTGCCCCCGCTGCCGGTGGTCACCGTCTGGTGGGACGCGCCGGCGCGCTAGGGCAGACTACCCGGGCCGCAGCCGGCGGCCCTGGGTCACAATGGCAGCGGGTATCGAGGGGGCCACAGGAAGGATTTCGAGTTCGCATGGGGGTCGTGGGGCTGTTCAGGCGTGTCCTGAAACTCGTGTTGTGGGGTCTCGGCGTGGCCGCGCTGCTCGCTGCGGCGGCCCTGGTGGCGCTTGCGCTTGTCGCCGGGCGGCCCCATGCGGCGTGGGAGGTGCATCCCGGCGACAACAGCCTCAGCGTCCACCTCGTCGCCGGCGCAGGACCGTTCGCCGGCTGGCTCCTGAACCAGGCCAGCGTCAGCGCCGAGGCCGAGCACGGCCACAGCCTCACCGTCAGCCTCGCGCCCGGGCGCACCTCGCAGTTCGCGGTCGTCGTGGAGAGCCTGTGGACGACGCGGCAGCGGGTGGACGTGGCCCTGCCGCCCCAGCCGGAGCTCACGGCGAGCGAGCTCGCCGAGAGTGCAGTCACGCTCAGCTTCTCGACGCCGATCCAGCCGCGCAACGCGCCGTGCGGGTTGCTGAACGACGCCACGTACACGGACACGCTCGCGTTCCCACGCCTGAACGCCGATTGTTCCGATGCGCTCGAGGTGGTGGACACCAACGGTGAACACAGCGTGGTCCCGGTGACTGTCCCGGCGATGCCGCCGCCTCCGCCGCCGCCGCCCCCGGCGCCGCCGGCCGTCCCGCGCGAGATCTTCAACGGGCCGGCGCAGGACGGTGTCTTCTACATCACGATCGACGACGGCTGGTTCCCCAACAACGACGTGCTCAATCTCATGCAGACGCAGCACGTGCCGATCACCACGTTCCTACTGTCGGATGCGGCGGCCTCGCACCCCGACTTCTGGCGAGCGTTCCTCGCCGCGGGTGGTGAGATCGAGGACCACACGATCAACCATCCGTACATGACGAGGCTCACTCCTGCGCTGGAACAGGCTCAGTGGCAGGGCGCCGCCGATCGCCTGCACGCGCTCCTCGGGATCACGCCGACGCTGGCACGGCCGCCGTACGGCGACGTGAACGCGAATGTCGTCGCCGCTGCGGGCCACGCCGGTCTGCACGGCGTCGTCATGTGGAGCGCGACGATGAACAGCGGGAAGCTGGCGACGCAGGACGGCAAACCGCTGCACGCCGGTTCGATCGTGCTCATGCACTGGTCGGCCGACGTGTGGCTCAACGTGCAGACCGTGCTCGCACAGGGCGCCGCCGCCGGGCTGCATCCCGCGCTGCTCGGACCGGCCCTGGTGCAGACGGGGTACTAGCCCGCGTCGGCGAGCAGCTTGGCGCCGAATCCCAGAAGGGCCACGCCGGTGATGCGCGCCATCCATTGACGTACCCGCGCCGACATCAGCGTGTCGCGCAACCGGCTCACGGACAGGCCGTACGCCGTCATCCACGCAATGCCTATGACGAGGAAGATCGAACCCAGGAGCAGCGACTGCGCCAGCGCCGCGTGCGGGTCGACGAACTGCGGCAACACGCTGACGAAGAAGGCGCCGAGTTTCGGATTCAGCGCCGAGCTCAGCATGCCCTGACTCCAGATGCGCGTTCGCGACGTGGGCGGCGCTGTCGTGACATCGAGTGGCGCAGGTGCGCGGCGCGAGGCCCAGAGCGTGCGAATGCCCAGGTACGTCAGGTATGCCGCGCCGGCGACGCGCACGACCGTGTACAGCACTGCCGACCGCTCGAGCACCACGGCAAGACCGACGGCGGACGCGATCACCCACAGCGCGACACCGGCGGTCAGACCCGCGCAGGTGAACAACGCGCCGCGGCGGCCGAACGCCAGCGCGTTACGCGTGACGAGCGCGAAGTCGGGCCCCGGCGTGATCGCGAGGAGCAGCGAGAATGCGGCGAACGCGAGGAGCCTGCCGGTCACCGGGCGAGCATGGCATACGCGGCTTAGCCGCTTCGCTTCAGCAGGCCGAGCCGCTTCGCATGCGCCTCGGCTTGCCCGAATGCGAGGAATCCCGCCACGATCAGCACGACGCCGATGCCGAGCAACAGTCCCACCGTACCGGCGAGCGCGCCGACGTCGGCGCCGTCGAGCAGCGATGCGCGCATACCCGACAGCGTGTAGGTGAGCGGCGACGCCTCGCCGACGATCCGCAGCGCGAACGGCAGCACCGTCAGCGGGTAGTACACACCTGACACGAGCAGGAGCAATCCCTGCACGGCCATCGCCATCTGGTCGCCCTTTTCCGGGGACAGCAGCGGCAGGATCGCCGTGAACACGCCGAGGCCGAGGATCGGAAGCGTGGCGGCGGCGAGCACCAGCCCCGCGCCGACAAAGTTGGCGTGGGTCAGATTGATATGGAACAGCACCGCGACGATGAGCACCGTGAGCGCCATGCGCACCACGCCATACACGATGCCGAACCAGCACACGCCGAGCAGATGGGTGACGCGCCGGACGGGCGCCATCATCGTGTACTCGATCGTGCCCTCCCAGCGCTCCCACGAGATGGCGAACGTCACTTCGAGGAACACCATCGACATGTAGCTCCAGAGCACGGAGCCGACGAGAAGGTACAGACGCGTGCGATCGAGATCGAGGTGTGCGGCGCCGCCGGCGCTGAGGCCGCTGGCAAGGTACCCGATGGTCAGAACGCTGACCACGTTGTAGATGAACCAGACGGCCTCCCACGCCCAGTAGCGCCGGTACAGGTTGCGCTGCCGTTCGAAGAACCCGAGGAACGCTCCGGCCTCATGGCGCCAGCCGCTTCGCGTTGCGCGCGGACGTGCGCTCATGAGATGTCTCCTTCTTCGGTGACGGCGTCGGTGTTGAAGCTGCGTCCCGTAAGCCGCAGGAACACGTCCTCGAGCGAGGTGCCGCCGTCACCATGGCGTGCACGCAGCTCGGCCGCTGTTCCCTCGTCGAGGACGCGGCCCTCATCGAGGATGACCACGCGGTCGCTGAGTGTCTCCGCCTCGGCGAGGTCGTGCGTGCAGAGCAGCACCGTCACGCCCGAGTCGCTGCGGATGTCGCGCACGAACTGCTGGACCTCGCGCTTGGATCGCGGATCGAGGCCGGTCGTGGGCTCGTCCATGATCAGGAGTGACGGCGACGTCAGCAAGCTGCGCGCGATTGCCACCTTCTGCTGCTGACCGCGCGAGAGACCCTTCATCGGCCGGTCGAGCGTTTCCAGCGGGAGACCCAGGCGCCGCAGCGTCCCCTCCGCATCATCGCGGACATCGGCGCCGCGCCGCCCGTACAGGCTCGTTGCGTACGCGAGGTTCTCCCAGGGGCTCATCTCCTTGAAGAAGCTGGCCTCGACGGACACACGATTCACGTGCCGGCGCACCTCGCGGCTCTCTGTCACGACGTCGCGGCCGAAGACGCGTGCGGTTCCCTCGTCGGGCACGATGAGCGTGGCCAGCACGCGCAGCAGCGTCGACTTGCCGCTGCCGTTGAGGCCGACGATCGAGACGGTCTCACCGACACCGACTCGCAGACTCACGCCGTCGACCGCCGCCTTCGGCGGCGCGGCGCGTTTCCACGGCGCGCTGCGACGCGGAAACTGCTTGCGCAGCCCGGTCACCTCGACCGCGAGACTGGTATCACCGATCACGACTCACATCCACTCGTTGCGTTGTTTTGGACAAACAAAAAGACCGCTGCGGCCGGGTGCCGCACGGTCCTGACGAGCGCGATGTGTGCGATCGGATCAGATCAAGGTGCGGTACCCGACGGGAAGACGCGCGCCGCAGTGCGCGGGCGGCCCACCCCGAAATTCAGGCTGATCAATGCGACTCTCCAAGCGATGGCCAACATCCGAGGATCCATCGTAGAAACTCGCGGACGAAAAATCAAGCGGCATCCAGCTGTCGGCACCGCGTCGTCGCGTGGGTGGCTTCCGTTGCCGTGATGGCGATGGTCCACGCTATCCGCGGGCCAAGAATGCGCCGCCTCAACCGAAGGCTCGGGTTGTGGCGAGTGTCGGCAATAGAGACGACCTGGCCGTGGGCTCCGGGCGTCTTGCTGAACTGTTGTCGGCGTCGTCGCTGGCTCTCAGCCGAGGACCAGACTGCCGGCGAACTGCTCCAGCTGAGCCTTGGAATCAAGCCCATCGATCTCGATTCCGACCCCTCCCAATTGAGTGGTCAAGATCCACTCGCCCTGCCATGGCTGATGTTGCTGCTGCATCTCGTACCACGTGCCGTTGGCTAGTGAGACAGGGCGCAAAACCGACTGAAAGGCGTTGAGTGGGTTCCGCGGAGACGCAAGGCTCTGAGGCGTCGCGGCGGCCTCATCAACGTGGATTGCGCGGGTTCCGGCTGTGGCGTCAGTCCCGGATATGAAAAGACCGAAGCCCGTGACGGGTGGTGCCGAGCTCCAGGTCACCTTGACGTACGAATGCCCGGCCGGAAGCCCGAGGTTCGGCGGTAGCCACGGCCGGAAGCCGAGTTGACCCTTGAGGGTGCTGAGGTCGGCGAGTGCCTGAGCGTTTAGGGCTTGCAGCGACGGCAGCGGAGCGGGCGTGGGTGGGAGTGCCGTTCCGCTGGTCGCAGGAGCGGACATGGCACGCGCTGCGATAACAGAGCCGGCTGCCAACGAGACGACGACGCCGGCGAGAACAAGGCCAAGACGGAGACGAGTCTTCAGCATCTCTGGTCGTTCACATCTGCGTGGATCATGGGGCGTAGATGAGGTTGTCGTATCCGACTTGCGTTGTTCCATTCGACTCCCCCGTCCCATCCTGTAGCAAAACGAAACCACCGCAGCTAGTGGATCCGCACATCCAGTTGGGCGCCACGTCGGAACACAGCCCAAACCAGGTGTTGTAAATCGCGTCCTGATTGATGCCGCACACATAGGTGGGCTCGGACTGAAGGTGGCCGCCTTCCCAGATTTGATACTGAGCATTCACGGTGGTCGCATTGACAGCGGGGACGAACGGATAGAGGTGGTAGTAATCGGTGCAGGTGCCGATGCAGTTGTACCAATAGGCTTCATTGCCGGTCCACTGATTCGAATACGAAGTTTCGTTCCAAGTCCACATCATGCACGGGTCAGGTCCCCCGCTATACGTCGCGTCGGCCCAATACTGAGGCGGACCATCCGCATAAAACTGGGTAGAATTCCCGCCTCCCTGATCGCAGGTGTCGTCGATGTTCTGCCATACGCCCGCATATACCGGCCGCGCGGTGGCCAGGCTCACGGAGGCGAAGATCCCAAGCGCCACGAATGTGGCGGCCAGAATGCGCACCCGCCGCTGCACCCGCGTCGGCTGGCGTCGTCCCTTCTCCATCGCCGCTGCCAACCCTCAATCCACTCGTCTGACCGCTGACGTGCGCCTGACCGTACACGCGTCCGCGAGGGAAGTCGAGAGGCAAATGGTCTTAAGACCCGCTTTCTGTTATGCGACGTCACAGCCAGCCAGACGTCTGCGCCTGGCGCACCGCTTCCATGCGGTTGCGCGCACCGGTCTTCTGAATCGCCGACGACAGGTAGTTGCGCACGGTTCCCTCTGAGAGGAAAAGTCGCGCTGCGATCGCCGCGATCGCGCTGCCGTCGGCGGCGGCGCCGAGCACGTCGCGCTCGCGCTCAGTCAACGGGTTGGGGCCGGCGCTGAGTGCTGCGGCGGCGAGCGTCGGGTCGATGACGCGTTCCCCGTTCACCGCGCGGCGGATGGTCGCTGCCAGCTCCTCGGCGGGACCGTCCTTGACGATGAAACCGGACGCACCGGCTTCCATCGCACGCCGCAGGAATCCCGGCCGGCCGAATGCGGTGAGCATCAGGATCACGCAGTCGGGCTGCTCGCGATGCAGCTGTGCCGCGGTGTCGATGCCGTCCAGCGCGGGCATCTCGATATCAAGCAGCGCGACGTCGGGATGCAGCTCCGCCGCCGCCTTCAACGCCTCGTCGCCGCGACCCACCTGCGCCACCACGGTGATGTCACCCTCCAGGCCGAGCAGCGTCGCCAGCGCGCCGCGCACCATCGCCTGGTCCTCGGCGATGAGGACGCGCATCACTCGCCCGGCACCGACGCGGCGATGCGGAAGCCGCCGCCGGGAACCGCGCCGGCGTCGAGCGTGCCGCCGAGCTTCGCCATGCGCTCACGCAGGCCGCGCAGCCCGTGGCCGCTGCCGTCCGCTGTCGATCCGTTGGCCTCGCCCACACCGTCGTCGAACATCTCGAAGCGCACACCGTCGGTGCCCTCGCTGATGGTGATGCGGCAGCGCTTTGCGTGGCTGTGCCGCAGCACGTTGCTCACGCCCTCGCGCACGGCGAAGGCGAGCGCGCCGTCCGCGGCCTTGGGGATCTGCTCCGCGGTCCGCTGCACCTCGAGCTCGATGCCCGCTGCTGCCAGGACCTCGGCAGCGCCGCGCAGCTCGCCGACCAGGGATTGCTCGCGGTAGCCGGCCACCATCTCGCGTAGCTCACGCAGCGAGTCGCGCGAGACCTGTTCGACATCGGCGATGGCCGCGCGCGCACCGTCGCTGTCGGTGTCCATCGTGCGGCGCGCGACCTGGGCCTTCAATGTGATCACGCTCAGGGTGTGACCGAGCACGTCGTGCAGGTCGCGCGCGATGCGCAGGCGCTCGTCCGACACCGCGAGACGGGCGACCTCCTCGCGCGCCTCGCGCAGCTCGATGAGCACCATGAGCAGGCGCCGCCAGAACACCATCATGAGCCCGAGCCCGAGCGTCAGCAGGTACAGGTCCCAGTTGGCCAGAACGCCGATACCGTCGCGCCAGACCAGCAGGACCTGGAGCGCCGCCAGGCTGACGATGGCGACGTAGGCGCGTCTCGGGGGGAGCACTGTCCCGGAGGCGACCGAGATGTAGATGAGCCCGCCGACCCACTGGCCGCCGAACCCGATGGACACCGGCAGCGTGATGACCGTCAGGGCAAGAAGCGTCCAGTAGGTCGACCGCGCGGGCTCCCGCAGATTCGCCAGCGCCACCCACATCGTGCGCAGGTACAGCACCACGAACACGACGAGCCAGACGACCGCGAGCACGGCCTTCCATGCCGGGAAGTGATTGTTGACGATGTCGCTGATCGGATAGATCAGGAACAGCAGCCAGACCGCGATCCATGCGCGGCCCCAGATGTTCATGCCGGAGCGGCCCGCGAACGGCAGAGACGCCGGGCTGCGGGCGGGGTGCACCGCAGCCTCGGCGTCTGTCGATTGCTCCATCTCGGTGATCGTAGGCTGCCTCACGCGCGCTTGACGAGCTGCCGCGACGCGAACCACGCGATCACGGCCGCGCCCGTGAGCCAAGCGAGGAGGACCAGGATGTCGCCGGCGGCCGGCGCCTGTCCCCGCGCGATCGCCCAGCCCAGCTGCGCCAGGTGGTTTGAGGGCAGCACGTGTGCCAGCGTCTGCAGCGGCGCGGGAAGCAGCACGACCGGCATCCACAATCCGCCCAGCGCCGCGAGCAGCAGATAGATGACCATCGTCAGCCCCTGGGAGCTGTCGCCGTCGGACACGGAGCCGGCGATCAGGCCGATGACCGCGAACGGGATGCACCCGGCGACCAGCACGGCGACGATCGCGGCCCACTGCCAGATGTCGAGGCTGACGCCCTTGATGAGAGCTGCGGCGGTCAGGGTGATCACCACGGCGGGGAGGCTGAGGCAGATGGCGGCGAGGAGGCGGACGCCGAGGACGCGGGTCTTGCTGAGCGGGGTCAGAGACAGCTGGCGCAGCCAGCCGGTCTGACGGTCGTACGCGATGCGCGGGCCGCTCGCCATGAGCACGCCGCCCATGGCGCCGAAGGCGGCCATCGCCACCATGATCTCGACGGTCGGCAGGAGCCCCTCCGCCCTGTTGGCGACGGCGCCGAAGACGGTGGAGAAGAGGAGGTATGCCGCCACCGGCCAGGCAATGGTGATGAGCACGTAGCGCTTGTCGCGCAGGGACCGGCGGAGCTCGAGGCTGAGGTAGCTGCTCATGTCAGTTGTCTCCCAACGAGGCGGTTGATGCGGACTGCGCGCCGGACTCGGTGAGCGCGATGAACGCGTCCTCGAGCCCGATGCCGGAGATCTCGAAGTCGTGGGCCGCCGGCCACTGCCGGATGACCGCGCGAAGCACGGCGTCGGTGTCGGTGGAGCAGATCTCGACGCGGTCGCCACGCAGGCTCGACGTCGTGACCGCCGGGAGGGTCGACAGGTCGAGTGCCGCGGCCCGCGGCGCGCTGAACCGGACCGCGCGGAGCCCGACGGAGTCCTTGACGGCCTCGGGCGTGCCGTCCGCAACAACGCTGCCGTTGGCAACGACGACGATGCGATCGCTGTTGGTGTCGGCCTCCTCGAGATAGTGGGTCGAGAAGAGGATGGTCCGGCCGCGATCCGCCTCGGCGTTCATGTCGGTCCAGAAGCGACGCCGCGCCTCGACATCCATGCCCGCTGTGGGCTCGTCGAGGATCAGCAGGTCGGGGTTGCCGACAAGCGAGACCGCGAGTCGCAGCTTCTGTGTCTGGCCGCCGGAGAGGCGGTCCACGCGGCGGCCCTCGAGCCCGTCGAGCTGGCAGACGGCGCAGGCGTGCTCGACGCGCATCGGGTTCGGGTACAGCGACGCCAGCATGCGCAGCAGCTCCGCGACGCGGACGCCGCTCATCATGCCGCCGTCCTGCAGCATCGCTCCGACGCGCCCGGCGGCCACCGCGTGTTCCGGCGTGCTGCCGAGCACCGATATCGTGCCGCGATCCGGGGCGAGGAGTCCCAGGATCATGCCGATCGTCGTGGACTTGCCCGCGCCGTTGGGCCCGAGCAGCGCCGTGGTCTCGCCGCGCCGGATGGTCAGCGAGAGATCACGCACGGCCGGGACGGCGCGATACGACTTGAAGACGCCGCTGAGCGTTATCGCATCAGCGGCGCCACGATTCGGAGCCCAGGGGGGCGCCTTCTGAGCGGGTTCCGTCGCTGGGGCGGTGAGAGTGTTCATGCGCCGAGACTAGGGGCGGCCCGAGTTCGCAACCAGTCACGGACGTCGCGTTGTTGGGATGACGTTTGTCATGCCGCGATGAGTGGCGCGATTGCAGAGGTTCGTCGCGAGGCTATGGTGCGAGCACAGACAAACGAACCACGATTTCATGCACGGCGCATGTACCGCGCGTGTTAGGTTGGCCGCTAGCGTTGTCGACGGATGACACCAGCGCTGAATCCCCCGAAATGAGCGCACAGTCAGGCACGACGTCACTCACGACCGACGCGCGGCCGCGGCTGCGCGTGATCACCTCGCCCCGGCCGTCGACGCGTGCGGTACGACGCCGCGATGCAACGCGCCCGATGGGACTCGCCGGGCACGCGGGACTTGCATCGACACGCGTCGGCTGCATACCGACGCGCGCCTCACTCCAGCGTGCCATGCGCCTCGGCGTCGACGCCATCGAGATCGACGTGTGCGCGACTGCCGACCACACGCTCGTCCTGCATCACGACGCGTGTCTTGCGGTCGGGCTTCCGCTGAACGACCTGACACTCGCGCAGCTGCGTCGCGTGGCACCGACATTGCTCACCATCGACGACGCGGCTGAGATCGTCGGCGAGCGCGCTCGCCTCATCGTCGACGTGAAGACGCGCGCTGCGGCAGGACCCGTGGCCGACTGGTTCAGTCGCGGAGCGGCCACGCCCGACGCGGCGGTGTGCACCTCGCGGGTCGAGGTGCTTCGCTATCTGTCGCGCGCGGCGCCGGACGCGCCGCTGTGGCAGACGTTTCCCGATCTCGGTGAGCGGCCCTACGAGCGTGTGCTGCACGTGCTTGCGAACGTCGCCGCGCACCGGGGACGCAACGCGTTGCAGCTGGTGGGTGATCTGTGGGACGTGCTCGGCCGCGTTCGAACCAATCCGGCGCATGCAGCCCTGCACTTCATCGGACTGCCGTGGCGGCGCAGGATGCCCGGTCTCATGGCACGCGTCCGCACGGAATTCAACGCCGCCGGTGTCGCCGTGCACCACGCGCTGGTCACGCCTGACCTGTGCGCCGTTGCGCACGAGCTGAACCTGACCGTTGTGGCGTGGACGGTGAACTCGCCGGCGTCGGCGCGGCACGCAGCCGCCTGCGGCGTCGACATGATCACCACCGACGACGTCGCCGGCATGCGCCGCGCCTTGCGCTCGCGCCGGCGCTAGACGCGATCCTCGGGGACGACGTGGATCGCGGCCTCCTCGGCCGGTTCGTCATCGGCTTCGACGGGGTCCTCGCCGGTGTCGCGCTCTGCGAGGGGTGCCTCGAAGTCCTCGGCCTCGCGTAGTTCGGGAGCCTGGAACTCGGGCGCCTCGGGGTCCTGCTCCTCGAGCGTGCGGTCCGGAATCTCCTCGCTCAGCCGCTCGTCGAGCGTGTCGCGATGGTAGTCGGCGCCGGGCTCGCGCTCCCTGTACGAGAGGTCGCGCTTGGCGTCGTCGTCCTCGTCGCCCACCACCTCGGCGGGGTCAGGCTCGTTGGAGTTGGGGAACACGTCGCTGTCGGCGCCGACGTCGTTCCACGGCCGGTCCTCGGGGTGCTCACTCATGCCGTCCATGGTCGCGCAAACGCTTCAGTGGCCGGTGAACTGGGGCGGCCGCTTCTGCAGAAACGATGAGAGGCCCTCCGAGAAGTCGGCCGAGGCGACGGCCTGCTCCTGCAGCCGTTCCTCCACGGCCAGCTGCGCCGCGAGGTTGTTGTCCGCGGTGAGCCGCAGTGCCTCCTTGATGAAGGCGATCGACAGCGGTCCGGCGGCGAGACGAGCCGCCAGCGTACCCGCCGAGGTCAGCAGTTCGGCGTCGGGGACGACACGGCTGATCAGCCCGATGTCCATCGCGCTCCGTACGTCGACCGTGTCGCCGAGCATCATCATCTCGGCGGCGCGCGCCGGGCCGATGAGGCGCGGCAGGAAGTACGTGCTGCCCGCATCGGGGATGAACCCGATGCGCACGAATGTCATCGCGAACGAGGCTGACTCGGCGGCGATGCGCAGGTCCGCGGCCAGCGCCAGCGCAAAGCCCGCGCCGGCGGCCGGTCCGTTCACCGCGGCGATCACCGGCTTGGGCAGCTCGCGCATCGCCCGGATCGCCGGCGTGTAGTGCTCCGCGAGCTCGCGGCGGACGTCGATCGCACCCTGCCCCACCGCGTCCTTGAGGTCCGCGCCGCTGCAGAAGCCGCGCCCGGCGCCGGTCAGGATCACCGCGCGGACGCTGTCGTCGTCGGCAGCTTCGCGAAGCGCCGCGGTCAGCGAGTCGAGCATCTCACCGGTGATGGCGTTGAGCCGAGCCGGCCGGTTCAGCGTCAGCGTCACGACGCCACCGTCGCGCGCCTGCAGCACTGTTGTGTCGGCGCGTTCGATTGCCATGCGCTGCGCCCACTCTAGCTGCCAGTGGCAGCCATCATCGCCAGGATCCATCCGGCCAGCTACATCGACCCCGCCGCCATGGTGGAGGAGGGGGCGATCATCGGCCCGGGAACGCGGGTGTGGGCACTAGCCCACGTTCGCAGCGGGGCGCAGGTCGGATCCGAGTGCGTCATCGGGACCGGCGTCACCGTCGACACCGAGGTCGTCGTCGGCAATCGGTGCAAGCTGCAGAACGGCGCGCTGCTCTTCCGCGGCGTTCAGCTGGGCGACGGCGTGTTCATCGGCCCCGGCGCTGTGCTCACCAACGACCGCCATCCGCGCGCGGTGTCCCCCGACGGCGCCCTCCTGACGGTGGAGGAGTGGACACTCGGTCCCATCGAGGTCGGTGACGGTGCGTCAATCGGAGCCAACGCCACCGTCATTGCCGGCGCGCGCATCGGCGCCTGGGCGATGGTGGGAGCGGGGGCCGTGGTGACGCACGACGTGCTGGCGCACGCGCTGGTGTTCGGCGTCCCCGCACGCCAGGCGGGGTGGGTCTGCTCGTGCGGAGCCCGGGCGGAGGACTCGCGCACGCTGAAGTGCCGGAACTGCTCCCGGCGCTTCATCCCCGGCTGACCTCCTCGCCCAGCCGTCGCAGGTGGTCATACGTGTAGATGCCGGTGCTGTGCCCGTCGGCCCAGACGGCGTTCAAACCGTACGCGCCCACCAGGTTGATGTCGGCGAGCTCGTCCTCGCCTGGGTGCAGCTCAGGATCGGTCGCGAACCGCCCGGCGAAGCCCGCCTCGCCCTTGCACGCGGCGCACGGGCAGGCCCGGCGCAGCACAGCGAAGGGAATCCGCTGCGACACGGGGTCGGACCACTCGACGACAAGCGCTCGCGCCGCTTCGTCGTAGTGGAAGCGGACGGGCCTCGGGCTTAGCGAAGCACCGACTGGAGCTTCATCGCGAGCCCCATGTCGCCCTTGATCTTGATCTTGCCGCTCATGAACGCCATCGTCCCGTCGAGCTTGCCGGTGGCCAGGTCGACGAAATCGGGCGCCTTCATCGAGATCGTGATGTTCGGGCTCTCGGGGGTGCCCGCGCCGACGTCGGCGGCGCCGTCCTTCAGATTGATGTGGTACTGGCCGCCGTCCGGGTCGTCGGCGAGGTCGAACGCGTAGACGGCGTTCATGCCCTTGACCTTGGACGGGTCCGCCTGCAGGCGGGTGTTGATCTCACCAAAGATCTCGGTGGGTGTCGCCATATCGACCTCCTTGGGCGGACTGGGCTGCCCAACTCGCTCGCCAGTCTACTGACCCGGTCGGTGGCCTCGGCGGCTGAGAGGATCCTGAGAACGATGCTCGAGCCTCCCCGAGGCAGGGCAGATCTCAGTTTCACGGCGCAGAGTCGGCCCTCGTGAAC
>JBOHUE010000126.1:0-12220 GCA_050734185.1 Candidatus Dormibacteria bacterium
GCCACGGTCAGCCCGGCGCGCTTGGCGAACCCGAGCACCTCGGCGCCGTACGGCTCGATGCCGCCGCGCATCAGCAGGCGGGCGGGCATGCCCTCGGAGCGCAGCTCCGCAATGGCGCCGACCGCCTGCAGCCAGCGCTTGTCGGCGCTGAAGCGCCCAATCTTGAACGCCAGACACTTGGTCTGTGCCCCGGCGCGGATGGCGCGCACAGCGGCGGAGTCGGGAGCCGTGAGCGCCGTGCTGGGTATGCCGTTGGGGATGACGAGCGGGTTGACCCCGAACGGCCACATGAGGTGCTTCATGTACCGGCTCACGGTCGTGATGGAGGCGACGTAGTCGAGCGATTTCCAGTCGATGCTCTCGAACCCGAAGGAGTTGTTCGCGTTCCAGAGCAGCGCGACGCGGTCGCGCAGCCGCCGCGCGTGCAGCATGTCGCTCAGCATCCGGGTGAACACCGCCGTGTGCCACTCCTCGCAGAGCACCGCGACGACACGGCCGCCGGCCACCGCAGGTCGCACGATGGTGTCGATCAGCCAGCCGGGAAGCGTGCGGTTGAGCTCGGCCAGCTTGTCGTACTCGCCCTCGTAGACGCCGCGCGGGTGCTTCTTGCTCAGCGCCTGCGCCCAGCGCACCAGGCAGACGCCGGCGTCCTCCTCGCGCATCGGCTTTTCGGGGTCGCCCACGAACACGAGCGTGGTGGCGAAACCGTGGGCGGCGAGCGCGCGGCACAGCTCACGGGCTCGAACGCCAAGGCCGCCGGCCTGGCTGTACTGATCAGGCCCCTCGAAGGAGACCATCACGATCTCGAGATTGCGGGGGGAAAGCACGTCGGGGGAGTCTGAACCGCGCCGGCACCCTCTCGGGGCGTCAGTTGCGCGGGCGGGGCGGACGACCCCGTCCCGGGCAACAAAAAAGGCGAAGGACCGGCTGGCGGGCGCCGGTTTCTCCGCCCTGACCATGTTCTCCCGGAACCGGACAAGAATCGTGAGGGTCCTGACACGGAGCGGTAACGGGATCGGCAATGGCTGTAAAGAGACCGCGCGGTGCGGATCGCGATCGCGGTCCGTGCCGTTGCGTGCGCTAAAGGCCGAGCAGGCCGGCCGCGGCCTCGCCGAACACGACGTTCAGCTCGTCGCGGCTGAGCCCGGCGTCTGCAAACGCGGCCCGGTAGCGCTCGATGCCGAGGAGCGGATAGTCACTCCCGAACAACAGCCTGCCCGCGCCGGCGAGGTCCACGACTCCGCGATACGCGGAGGCACGGTAGAGATATGGCGCTGCAGCCGTATCGAACCACAGGCGACCGCACAACTCGGCGATCTCTGGCATGTGCCCGAAGAACGGCAGCCCGCCGCCGAGGTGTGCGCACACCAGCTGGAGCTCGGGGTGGCGCAGCGCGAACCGCGCCACCTTTTCCGGCGTGGTCGTCCCCTTGCCGGCATAGTCGTGACCAACCGGCTCGCTGCAGTGCAGCGTCCACGGCAGCGACAGCTCGGCGCTCAGCGCGACGGCGTCATCGATGCGAGGGTCGTCGAGGCGGAACGACTGCGCGTCGCAGTTGAGTTCACCGATGCCGCGCAGCCCCATGTCGGCACAGCGCCGCAGCTCGTCCATGACCGCGGGATGCGCCGGGTTGACACAGCCGAAGGCGAGGATGCGGTCCGGGTGGCGGCGCTGCGCATCGGCGAGGTGGTCGTTGACCTCAGCGAGCAGCGTGGCGTCCGCGAACGGCCACCCCAGGCAGACCGCGCGGTCGACGCCGCCCGCGTCCATCGCGCTGAGCAGGTCGGTGACCGTCGCGATGACGCGGTCGCCCGCGTGACACGCGGCGAACCACGGCTCGGTGCTCGCGACCCTGTCGCGCTGCGCGCGCAGTGACTCGGGGAGCACGTGCACGTGCGCGTCGATGATCATCCGACCCACTCACCGGTGGCGAACAGCCAGGTTGCGAGGCACATGAGCACCGCGCTCGCCGCCAACACGACGCCGCGCCGGACGCGGGCGTGCGCGGTGACATCTGCGATCACGACAGCGGCGGGGAACAGCGCGAGCACATACCGTGGCTCCGAGCGCCAGAAGCTCAGCGACGCGGTCATGAGCCACGCCACTGTGCAGTACAGCGCCCAGGAACGCGGCACGCGGCTCGACACCCACATGGCGACCGCAGCCACCAATCCGAGCAGCCCGAACGCGATCTCGCGGGCGAAGATCGATCGCGTGTCGCCGTCGGTGGCATTCGCCATCGTGCGCCACGTCGCGCTGAACCCGTCCCACGGCGCCGCGAGAGAGTGAGAGAACGATGCTGTGTTCTGCGCGTCGAACAGCGCCAGCGCGTCGCCGGTGTGCAGGCGCATGTAGGCACAGTACAGAACGAGCGGCAGCGGGATCACAGCGAGCCAGAGAAAGCGCTGCCACGTGCGCCGGCCGGGGCGGAGCGCCTCGATCAGCAACGCCGGCAGCAGTGCAAGCCCGGTCAGGCGGAACGCCACAGCCACCGCCGCCGCCAGCGCTGCGCGAGTCGAGCGCCCCTGCCGTGCGTAGTAGAGCGACGCGGCGGCGGCTGCCATGAAGGGTGCTTCGGTGAACGGTGCGATGAAGAACACGGCGGTGGGGAACAGCGCGATGAACCACACGCAGAATGCAGCCGACCCGCGGTCTCGCTCGGCCTCCACCATCCGGTAGAGGAAGTAGAGGCCGGCGCTCTCCGCGACGAGACACACCAACCACGCGGCGAGCACCTCGTCCTGCGCCACCAGCTGCACCCCGCGGATGAGCAGGGGAAACCCGGGGAGGAATGCGTCGCGGTAGTCGAGGTGCGTTGCATAGCCGTGCTCCGCGATCTGCAGATACGAGATCGCGTCCCAGTGCGACAGCGAGATGCGGAGGCCATCGAAGAGCGAGGTGCCCAGGGCGTGCGTCGCGACCGCGAGCAGCGCAATCACGAGCCATATGAGGCGCGTGCCGGTGATCGCCGCCGCCACGGACCGGGGTATCGCCCGGGGCAGCGCCACCTCAGACGGCGCCGCGCACGTCGTACACGACGACGTGATCGGTGCGCCCGACGACGGGCAGGCGCTGCCGCACCCACCAGTTGAAGCCAACGTCGGTGGTGACGGCGCCAGGCGAGTCGACGCGGTCGTCAATCTCCACGAAGCTGACCTGGTACCGGCGCAGCAGGGCGTACACGTCGCATGTGGTGCGCCCGTCGCACCCCGCGTACATCGTCTTGACATCGTCCGGACGCGTGCCGAACACCGTGCCGTAGCTCCACAGCCAGCCGTAGTAGCCCATCACCGAGGTGCGGCCTGCGACCGTGAGCATCGAGTCGTTCGGGGTGCCGAACGTGAGGAACACCGCCTGCGCCGGGGCCACCGCGGCCACCGTGGCCGCAAGCATGCGCTCCTGCGAGTCGGCAATCGTGTACGGCCCGCTCACGCGGTCCGCGGGGGGCGTCCACGGCCCGAAGCGGAGCATGACGACAACGCCGGTCAGCAGCATCGTCACCGGCAGCACCGCCGCCAGCGCTGCGCGCCAGCGATGCCGCCACGCCGCCGTGAGCACGGCACCGACGACGAGACCCACGACGAGATACCAGTACACGAGCAGCTTGGTGTTGTCCCAGTCCCAGCTCTGGAACACCACGACGTTGCACGCGGCAAACACGAGCATCGCGCCGACGAACAGTTCGAACAGCGGCCTGGGCACGACGTCGACGGCGCGTCGCGACCATTCCCCCGCGCGCCCTGGGAGGACGACACCCGCGCGGCCAAGCAACAGCAGCGCGCACAGTGGCACGGCCACGCCGAGGTTGGCCGCCCAGAACCCCCACCACTCGGGGCTGACCAGCTGGCGGAGCGCCTGACCCACCGCGAGCAATGCGTTGAGCGGCGAGAAGTCGAGGCGATTCGGCGTGTTCGCCAGCCATCCCGGTTCGAACCACGGGTACGCGTTGCCGGTTGCGCCGGAACCGTGTGGCGAGGCGGCCACCTGCACGAGCCGGGGCAGGCCGATCACCAGTGCCACGGCGAGCAGCCCGAGCCACTCGCGGCGGCGATGGAAGAGCGCGAGCACCGCGAGGATCAGGGCGAGTGCGATCAGCGTCTGGACATGCACGATGGGCAGCAGGCCGATGAGCGCGCCGGCGACGACGAACGCGGACCATTCGCGCCGCTCGCTCTGAGTGCCCGCGAGGACGAGCACCAGCGCGGCCAGCGCCGCCGCGAAGCCGTACACGATGGTGCGCTGCGGCAACCACCACGCGAGAAGCGGCGTGTACCACTGGAGGCCGGGGATGACCGCCATGCCGCCGTCGCTGGCGAGCCCGTCGTACGCTCGCGGCTGCGCCATCACCGCGGTCGGAAGGTCGCGCAGCGTACCGCCCACCACGCCGAGTCCCTGCAGTGGGTGCCCGATGATGTAGCCGAACGAGCACTGCGTCGCGCTGAAGCCATGCGCGGCGCACGCGTCGGGAAACAGCCCGACGGCCCCGATGCCGCCGCCGAGGAACAGGATCGCCACGGCGACGACAGCGCCGCCGAGCCCCACACCGACGCGGCGCGCGACGCAGACGACCAGCCCGGCCACCACGAGCACGAGCAGCGCGGAGGGAATCGCCAGGGCGGCCGCGCTGGACGCTCCCAGCGTGACCAGCGTGGCCGACTCGAAGTCCGCCAGAAACGGATACAGCAGCGAGGTGCCGCTGAATAGCGGGTTGATCGGCGGTACGTTGTGCGCCACCGCGAAGCTGGACACCGTCGTCAGGTGCTGCGACCAGTCGGCCCAGACGGTGGCGTACCCGGATGACAGCGCGCCATCGCTCACGAAGGCGGCGCGCGAGAAGATGACCGCCACGATCATGGCGCCCGCGACCGCGATCAGAACCGACGTCCACGCCATGCGTTCGTGCTCTCGCCACCAGACGCGCGCGTCCAGGAGCGAATCGCGCCACGCGTGCAGCGGGTTTCTGACAGCGACGGCTGCAACCGCGCCGCCGGCGACGATCACCGCGGGCCCCCCCAGCACTGTCGCCGTGGACAACCCGGCGGCCAGCGACAGCGCATAGGTCGCGGCGGCGCCGAACAGAACGCCGGCGACGGCGGCGAGGAGCGCGCGCTCGAGCACGGTGATCGGCGTCGTCACCCACCCGGCGATCACCGCCCCCGCCGCCGTCGTCAACGCCACGACGGCGGCCAGCAGGAGCACCGTCACCAGGTGTCGACCCAGACCCGCATCTCGTGGTCGGCGAGGCTGATCGGCGCGGCCGTCCACACGGGATAGAAAAAGACGAAGGCAAGCAGCAGCACACCGAACATCGCGTACGACACCGGTGCGAGCGACACCGTGCGCTGTCCGATGGGCACGCTGATCCGCCGCAGGGCGGTGAGCGCGTATGCCAGCGCCAGCGCGGTGAAGATGAGCATGCCGAGCGCGTGGTAGAAGAACAGGACGCGGCGCTCGTTGCCCGGCACCCACATCATCCAGGAGGTGACGTAGCCGGCAACGATGAACGCCGGGACGAAGTTGCGCGAGACGACGGCGCTCACGATCGCGGCGGCGGCGAACAGCACCATGCCGAAGAGCGCGACGTCGAACAGCGGGCCCGGCGACACGGGCGCGATCTCGTACTGCGACGACGGCTCCTGGTGGAACGCTGCGACGAACTGCGATGCCGTGTACGACGTGTTCAAGCTGCTCGGCGCGTGCCATCGTTGGGCTGCGGAGAACAGCAGGATCATGAGCACCAGCGAGCCGATGCCGAGCGCGCCGACGCCGACGCGCCACCACGTGGGGCCGCGAGTCATGCGCCACACGCAGAACAGCAGCGCCAGGATGCCGAGCCACCACACCGCCGGGTTGCCCATGTCGGTGATCGATGAGATCGACGAGTTCACCGGGTTGCCGGCGTCGTAGTAGAAGAGCACCGGGTGTTCCATGACAGGCCACGTGTACCAGCGCGATGCGTAGGGGTGGCTGTGGCACTCCGTCGCGTGGTACTGCAGCGCCGCCTTGTTGATCTCGTAGATGTTGGAGAGGGCCTGGCCAGGATTGGGCAGGGTCAGCGTGCCCACATGGACCACCGGCGGCTGCAGCGTGATCGGCGCTCCTACCAGACCCGAGTTCGGGGCTGGGTTGCACGACGTGAAGAAGTAGACGTCGGGGTGCGTGATCGTCAGGTAGCGAGACCAGCACGCGCAGAAGACGCAGCCCATGAGCACGAATGCCGCGATGTAATGCAGCGGTGCCGAGCGCCCCGCGGCGCTGCGCCAGAGCTGCGCCTCCGGGGCTCGGGGACCCGCGACGCGATGCAGGAATGGGAAGTACCCGGCCAGCCACGGCAGCAGCAGGCGGCCGGCGATGAGGGCAGCCCCGACGGTCAGCGGGGCCAGCGCCGTCAGCTTGGCGCCGAACGCAAGGCCGGCAATCGCGGCCATGACGTAGAGCGTCCGCCGCCACTGTCTTCGCGTGCGCGACTGCCAGTGCAGCAGGAACGCGTAATAGAAGAGCGCGACAAAGAAGATCGCGATGATGTCGATGACGCCGGTGCGCGACTCGACGAACGCAAGACCGTCGAAGCCGAGGAGCATTGCGGCTGCGACGGCAAAGAACCGGTCGCGGCGCAGGCGCTTTGCGATCAGGTAGATGAGGCCGACGAGCAGGCTGCCGAACAGCACGGTGCTCGCCCGCCAGGTCCACGTGTTGAAGCCCCACCACGCGATGGGCGGGGCCATGAGCATCTTGGCCAGCGGCGGCTCGGGGTCGAAGTACGACTGCGGCGGCTGCGCCAGATCCTTTGCCGCGTCGACTGGGAAATAGATCTCGTCGAACACGTACCCGCACTTGGTGACGTCGTGGTAGCTCGGGCCGATCGGGACCGCGGCGCACTCGAGCTGGTTGAAGGCGGAGCCCACGCCTGCGGCGCTCACGCCGCCGTTAGCGCTGAGGAAGCTGGGATAGATCGGGCTGGCCAGGCGCAGGCCAAAGGCGACCACGACCAGCACGACGATCGCGATGACGTCGAACCGGTCGAGGTCGAGGAAGGCGCGCAGGCCGTGCCGCACCAGGGGCTCGAGGGAGTCGCTGGATGGCGCCGCCTGCTCGCCCGCCCGGGGCGGCTCTGCGGGTGCGCTTAACATCTATTTACAAAGATTCATGCCGCCTTTACTGCAATAGCAAGCGGCAGTCACTACAGTGAGTTTCACCCGGAGCGGATTCCGGATCCTCACGAAACTCATTCCCTTCCTGAAAGGCCGGAGAGCTTGCTCTCCGGTCTTTTCCTTTCTTCGCCACCCGATCGCACCCGCTCCACTGCCGCGAGCCAGGCGGCGTATCCGGGCTCGGGTCGTGTCCCCGGGGTGGACGGCTCGAAACGGCGCCCGGCAGACCACGAGCGCTCCACGTCGCTGGTACCGCCGATGAGGCCCACGCCCAGCGCGGCGAGCAGCCCCGCTCCCAGCGCCGTCGCTTCGACCGAGGCGGATCGTGTCACCGGGATCCCGAGGAGATCCGCCTGGAACTGGCAGAGGCCGTGCAACCGGCTCGCGCCACCGTCGACGCGGAGCTCGGTGAAGGGTGTGCCCGACGAGCGCTCCATGGCCTCGACGACGTCGCGGGTGCGGTAGGCCATGGACTCGACGACGGCGCGGACCAGGTGCGCCCTCGTCGTGCCGCCGCTGATGCCAAGGAACGCGCCGCGCGCATCGGGGTCCCACCACGGCGCCCCGAGCCCGCTCAGCGCGGGAACGAAGAAGCAGCCGGCGGTGTCCGCGACCGAGGCGAACAGCTCGTCGGCCTGCGCCGGCTCGTCGAGGAGCCCGACCTCGACAAGCCAGCGCAGCGCCGCTCCCGTGACGAAGATGCTGCCCTCGAGCGCGTAGGTGTCGACGCCCGCCAGGCGCCAGGCGACGGTTGCCAGGATGCCGAGCGCCGCCTGGGGGGTGTCGGTACCCACGTTGGTGAGGACGAACGACCCGGTGCCGTAGGTGTTCTTGCTCATGCCCTCTCGCACGCAGGCCTGACCGAACAGGGCGGATTGCTGGTCGCCGGCGATACCCGCGACGGGGATCCGGAGCCCCGAGAGCGTGTCAACGTCGGTCTCGCCGAAGACGCCGGCCGTGTCGCGCACTTCGGGCAGCATCGCGCGGGGCACGCCGAAGAGCGCGCAGAGCTCCGGGTCGAAGTCGTGGCGGTCCAGGTCGTAGAGCAGCGTCCTGCTGGCGTTGCTCGCGTCCGTCGCGATCACGCGCCCGTTCGTCAGCCGGGCGAGCAACCAGGTGTCGACGGTCCCGGCGCAGACCTCGCCACGCTCGCCGCGCTCACGCAGAGCCGGGTCCGCGCGCAGCAGCCACTCGAGCTTCGTGGCGGTGAAGTACGGATCGAGGAGGAGGCCGGTGCGGCGGTGCACCTCGTCCTCCTCGCCGCGCTCGCGGTGCTCGGCGCAAATGGCGGCGCTGCGCCGGCACTGCCACACGACCGCCGGCGCCAGCGGTTCCAGCGTGCGGCGGTCGAAGACGACCAGCGTCTCGCGCTGGTTGGTGATGCCGAGTGCGACCGCGTCGCGCGGAGCACCACGCAGCACCTCCGCGGTGGCCCGCTGCACCGACTCCCACAGCGCGGCCGCGTCCTGCTCAACCCAGCCGTCGCGGGGATAGGACACGCCGACCTCGGCATGGGCGCGATCGACCACGGATCCGTCCGGGGTGACGAGCAGGCAGGTCGTCCCCGAAGTCCCCTGGTCGACGGCCAGCACGAGCGGGTCCGACACGCGCGCATCGTACCGGCGCCCAGCGCGGTTCAGCCGGTGGCGACGGCCGGTTGCACTCCAACTGCGAGCATGCGGTCGATGGCCAGACGGGCACGGGCGGCGATTCCGGGCTCCACGGTGACCCGCGGCGCCATCCGCTCCAGCGCGGCGTGCACCTTCTCCAGCGTGATGCGCTTCATGTAGGGGCAGACGGCACCGTCGCTCGCCGCGATGAAACGCTTGCCAGGAGCGAGCTGCTCCATGCGGTGCATGATCCCGACCTCCGTGGCGACGATGAAGCTCGTCGCCGGGGACGCCACGGCGCGCCGCACCATTCCCTCGGTCGACGTCACCACAGTCGCGGGGCCCTCGATGTCTCCCGACGACATGCTGTACAGCGTCGACGACGTGCAGCCGCACTCGGGGTGGATCAGCAGCTCAGCGTCGGGATGCGCGCGTCTCTGCCGCGCGAGCTCGCGCGGCTCGATGCCCGCATGCACATGGCACTCGCCCATCCAGACGTGCATGCGCCGTCCGGTCACGCGCTCGAGATGCGCGCCCAGAAACATGTCGGGGCAGAAGAGGATCTCGCGATCCTCTGGAATGCTGCGAATCACCGACTCCGCGTTGGACGACGTGCAGCAGTAGTCGGACTCCGCCTTCACCGCGGCGCTTGTGTTGACGTACGACACGACCACGGCGCCCGGGTGCTGAGCTTTCCATTCGCGCAGCTGCGCAGCATCGATCGTGCCTGCCAGCGAGCACCCCGCTTCGAGGTCGGGCAGGAGCACGACCTTGTCCGGGGAGAGGATCGCCGCCGTCTCGGCCATGAAGTGGACGCCGCAGAACACGATCACGCCGGCGTCTGTCGCCGCAGCCTGCTGCGAAAGGCCGAGCGAATCGCCGACGAAGTCGGCGGCGTCCTGCACCTCGGGCAGCTGGTAGTTGTGGGCCAGGATCACTGCGTTGCGCTCGCGGCGCAGGTCGTCAATGCGCGCCCGCAGGCCGGTTACCACTGTTCACTCCCGTGCCGCCGCCGCCACGACGGCCAACGCCCGCCGCTGGATTTAGGTCAATCTGACCTTACCCCAAGTATACGCCCAGGGGGCGCTAGATGATGGTCGGGTTCTGCGTCGGCTGCGGCTGGTCGAGGTTCACAAAGTCATCCTCCTTCCAGCTGCCGCCGCTGCGCTGGTACGAGTTCATGAAGTGCAGCGTCTGCCCCTCGGTCGGGTCGTGATGGTCCACCGCGCCGCTTGCGGTGAGGTACTCGTCGGTCACGAGCGTCATCGTCACCTTCACCTGCAACGACCCGTTGTTGCAGCCGGCATTCGCAACGGACAGCGACTCGAGCTTGTCGACCTCTTTCTCGGTCCACTTGTTGGCCACGAGCTGCTGCTGCAGGTACTGCTGCACTCCCGTCAGCGCCGCACCCGTCGTCACGGTCGACGGCGTTGCGTGCGCAGGATCGGCCTCCATCGCGTTGAGCCGGGTGTCGATGTCCGTCCAAATCTGCTGCGCCTGCGACTGCGTGACGCACCCGGTCCCCGCGGGTACGCTCGACGAGGAGGGCGACTTCGCCGGCGACGAGCCGCACGCGGCGATGAGAACGGCCAGCGTCCCGCCGGCGATGACCGTCGCAGCGGCAGAGCGGATGTGCAGCATCGCGCCATTGTCGCCCGACGCCACCACCTTGACGTCGTCGCGGCACCCTTCTGCCACACGAGCGCGATTCGATACGGTAATCGGGTGAGCTCGCTCGCCCAACCGGCCGCGGCCGGTGCTCCGCGCGGCGTCCTTCGGGCCGGACTCACGGTGCTCGTGTGCGGCTGCGTCGCAGCCGTGGTCGGCATCGCGACCGCGCTCGTCGATGGCAGCGGGGCATCAGGAATGCTGGCGTCGCTGCTGGTACCGCTGCTCTTTCTCGCGTACTGGGGCATCCAGGCCTGGCTGGTCGACGCCGGCGCAGGCATGCTCGGCGGTTCGGGACGGCGGCGCGAGTTCCTCGCGGCGAGCGGGCTCGCCTTCGCCACATGGATCGGGTACTCGCTGGTCACGCTGGGGGAGGCGGCCGCTGCCCGCTGGATCGGCTCTGGCGCGTGGCCGGCCATTGCGCTCACCTGGCTCACGCTGCCGGTGCTCCTCTGGTTCCTCGCCCTCACCGTGCGGCGGGTGCGCGCCGTGTACGACATCCCGGCGGTCAACGCATTCGCCCTGGCGCTGCTGCCCTTCGCCGCAGTGGCGGGGGCACTCGTGATCCTCGTGGGCGCCGCCGGCGTGTTCCGCGGCTGAGACCCGGTCAGCCGCCGGGCTTTTTCCCGGTGCCGCGGCGGCGGCCGGAGACACCCGGACGGCGCTTCGGCGGTGGCGGCTCGTCCGTTGAAGGGCCCGCCGGACGGCGGCGTCCGGACACACCTGGGCGGCGTGGTGCCGCGACGGGACGGGACGCGGCGTCCAGCGCTTCGGCAACGGGCTGCGACGGCTCTGGGGTCATGACGGGTGCGACGGCCGCGCGCGCCAGTGAGGGAGCGGGCGCGAGGGCCGGCTGAGCCAGCGGCGCGGCGCGCTCCAGCGCCACCGCCAGCGGCAGCATCACCAGGAACACCGCGGCCACGGCCAGGCCGAGGTCGAGCACGACGTCAAGCCCGAACGCGGCGACCAGCGGGAAGGCGTTGGGGAGGAGACCGCTCAGGGCGAGCACGGCGAAACCGGCGCCGAGCGTCAGCGCCGAGACGGCGATCGGACGTCCGACGCCGCTGACCGCGTCACCGGCGGCGGCATCGGGATCGAGCCCGCGGCGCCGCGCCTCGTAGAAACGGCTCAGCAGAACGACGCCGAACTCGGTGCCGAGCGCGATGACCAGGCCGCCGAGGACGATCGTCAGCGGGTTGAACGATCCGAGCGTGGCGCCGAGGTCGCCGGGCAGGCGCCCGAGCAGCAGCAGCAGGAGTGGCGCCCAGCCCGCGGCGAGCACGGCGGGCACGAGCGGGAGCAGCGCGCGCCGGCGCTCGCGGTAGATCGCGAGGAGCGCGATGGCGACCGCGGCAATCGGCACGAGGTTGAGCAGGTAGCCCCGGTTGTTGATGTTGTCGTAGGCGGTGGTGGCCAGGACGGCCAGTCCCGACGGCGCCGCCACCAACCCGTTGGGCGCGCTTCGCACCTCGCGCGCCACCTCGTCGACCAGCCTCGCCTCGTCTGCCACCGAGCTGGCGCGCACGCCCAGCGCGATCCGCCCTGCGGTGGGGTCGATCGGGCCGCTGTCGGTACTGATGAACCGCTGTTGGAACTCATCGACCGGCGGGCAGGGCTGGGTGTCGGTCGGGATCGGCCCGACCAGCGCCCGCGAGAGCAGCGGGAAGAGCCGCAGCTCGCAGAGGAAGCGGGTCTGCTGCTTCGGCGTCGACTGCGACCCTGACGACGGCGCCGGCGTCGGTGTGGCACTCGCCCCCGGCGACGCGGTGGGGGTCGCCGTGGGGGTCGCCG
>JBOHUE010000127.1:0-15232 GCA_050734185.1 Candidatus Dormibacteria bacterium
GGTGCCGGTGCGCGCCGCGCGCAGGGCCGGGATCGCCGTCGCCGGATCGCCCACGAGCAGCGGCCGGCCGCCGCCGTTGCCAACCCGCCGCGACAGCTCGGCGTCGGGAGCGTCGAGCCAGACGACGGTCGCGTGATCGAGGAGCAGCCGGCGAGCGTCATCGGTGGTGAGCACACCGCCACCGCACGCGATCACCGATGGCTCGGCGCCGGCGAGCAGGCGCCGCAGCGCCTCGAGCTCGAGCCGGCGGAAGCCGGTCTCGCCGTCCTGCTCGAATACCGCAGCGACCGGTCGCCGCGCCGCCGCCTCGATCTCGGTGTCGAGATCGATCGCTTTCCAGCCGAGTTGCGCTGCGAGGGCTGCGCCAACGGTGCTCTTGCCCGAGCCCGGCAGCCCGACCAGCGCGATGCGCCGGACCTCGCTCATCGCAGGCCCCGCGCCGCCTCGCGCTGCGCCTCCACGGCGCGCCAGAAGTCGGCCACGCTGTCGCCGCCGAACTTGTCGACGGCTGCCGCGGCGAGCACCCAGGCCAGCATCGCTTCGGCCACGACTGCCCCGGCGGGCACGACGCAGATGTCGCTGCGCTCGTAGTGAGCGTTGATCTCCTCGCCCGACGCCATGTCGACGCTGCGCAGCGGGCTGAGGAGAGTCGAGATGGGCTTGAAGTGCACCAGCGCCCAGACGTCCTCGCCGTCGGTGACGCCGCCGGTGAGACCGCCCTGCCGGTTGGTGCGGTGGCTGAAGCCCGTTTCGGGGTCGTACTCCGGGATGTCATGGACGTCCGAGCCGCGCGAGGCAGCGGCGCACACGCCGTCCCCGATCTCCACCGCCTTCACCGAGGGGATGCTCAGCATCGCCTGGCCGATCAGGCCGTCGAGCTTGCGGTCCCACTCGGTGTACGAACCCAGCCCGGGCGGAACACCGCCGGCCACGACCCTGGCGGTGCCGCCCAGCGTGTCGCCGTCGGCGCGGGCGGCGTCGATGGCGGCCACCATCTGTGCCGACGCGTCGGGATCGCCGCAGCGAACCGCTGACGCCTCGACGGCGCTCCAGTCGACCTCGCCGGACGCGTCCGCGGTGACCGGGCCGATCCGGGTCACGTGCGAGTTGACCTGCACGCCGATCGTGTCGAGCAGGCGGCGCGCAACCGCGCCGGCGGCGACTCGCGCCGCCGTCTCGCGCGCGCTGGCGCGTTCCAGCACGTTGCGGGCGTCGTCGAAGCCGAACTTGAGAGCGCCCGCGAGGTCTGCGTGGCCGGGGCGCACCCGGGTGACGCGTTTCGCCGTGAAGCCCTCCGCCTCCACCTGCATCGGGCCCTTCCAGTTGTCCCAGTCACGGTTCTCCACCACCAGGCAGATGGGCGACCCGAGCGTCTTGCCACCGCGCACCCCGGCCGTGATGCGCGCCGAGTCGCGCTCGATCTGCTGCCGCTTGCCCCGCCCATGGCCTCCCTGGCGGCGGCGCAGCTGCGGATCGATATGGTCCTCGGCGTCGATGGTGAGCCCGGCGGGGACGCCGTCGACGATCACGGTGAGCTGTGGGCCATGAGATTCGCCCGCGGTGAGAAAGCGCAGCACTGAGGCCGATTCTATTGGCGACCGCCTTGGACGGCCCGATCTCGGCTCTCTGTCCGGCTGCTGTCCGCACGGGCCGCGAAGAATCGGCGCATGTCCGACGACCTCCGCGCAGCCGTCGATCGCGCCTGGCCGCGCCGTCTCGTCCTGCTGGGGCGGGTCCGCGAGGAGACGGGCGACCACATCGGTGCCGTGGTCGCCTACCGTGAGGCGATCCTCGCCGGCGACGCGGTGGCGGCTGCAGACGCCCGGCACCGTCTCGAGGATCTCATCGCGCGCTGGGCGGGACGCCCGGCCTGACGCCTCAGAGCCCGGGACCGCCGCCTCGGCGGTACGGGTCGCGGCCCGCGTCCGCCGGTCCGGAACGCCGGTCGTGCATCGCCTGCTCCAGGAGGTTGTAGAACTGCGCCGGGTGCGGGATGCGCCGCATCGCCTCAACGCCGTCGCGCCCGGCTGACTCCAGCTCGATCTCGCCGGCGCCGAGCATGCGGTCAGCGAGCGACCGGCGCAGCACCGTGTTCTGGATGCGGTCGAGCGCGATCGACTCCGAGAAGCGCGACAACACGCCGCCCGCGACGATGATGCGGCGATCGGTCAGCAGATAGGTGAGCGAGCGCCAGCGCAGGTAGTGGATGAGCGTCCATGCCAGTGCTGCAACCAACAGGGCGATGCCGATGACCGCCCTCACCGCGCCGAGGTGCACGCCACCCACGTTCTCCGGAGCGAGGACCAGCGCTGCGATGCCGGCGAGCAACACGAGGACGCCGCCCGCCACGGGTCCGACGATGACCGACCAGTGCTGACGCACGAGCAGCAATGACTGTTCCCCGGGCATCAGGTCGGCCGGCATGCGTGGTCCTCCAGGGTCGAGGCTTCAGGGTCCCTGGTACAGGATGATGGCGGCGCCGGCGCAGAGAAACGGACCATATGGAATCGGATCTTTCAGGTGGCGGACGCGTGTGATGAGCAGCAGCACCGCGACGCCGCCGCCGATCAGCACGCCGTAGACGACCGCGTACGCGGCACCGATATGTGACGGGTCGAGCGAGAGCCCGGTGACCGCTCCCACCAGCGCGCCGAGCTTGGCGTCGCCGAGGCCGACGCTGCCGCGCGACACGATGTTCTGCAATAGGAAGAACAGTGCGACCACGGCGGCGCCGATCAACGCGTGCACGAACGTCAGCCCTGGCGACACCTGAGCGATCCCGAGCGCAATCACGATCGACGGGTAGGTGACCCGGTTGAGGATCAGCCGGTGCTTGAGGTCGAACGTCAGGATCTGGACGAACACGGTGACCCACAGCAGGTGGACGGCGAGTCCGCCGCCGTCGGGCCCGTGGGCGGCAAACAGACCGAATCCCAACGCCCCCGCGACGGGCGCGAGCACGAGTTCTCGCCATGTCCAGCCATAACTCTCGCCGACCCACGGCGCGGGGGCCTCGGGCTCCTTCCCCTCGGCGAGTGCGCTGTCGCGCCGCGCCTGCACGTCGCGCTCGTACTCGACGCGCTCGTCGTCCTCCTCCTCCTTCAACCGCTCGATGCGCTCCAGCAGGACGTTCACCCAGCCGGTGCCGAAACCGGCCGCGACGCCTGCGGCGGTGACACCCACGACCAACGCCGGGTTCATGTCTCGAGCGCCTCCAGCAGCGCTGCGCGTGCCGCGTCCCAGGGCGGCTCCAGCCCGGTCCAGCGGGTGAAGTTGAGCATCCCCTGGCACAGCAGCATCTCGACCCCGTCGGTGGCGCGCCGCCCCGACTCCGCCGCTGCCGTCACGAGGTCCACGGGTCGCGGCCGGTAGCGCACGTCGGCGACCGTACACGAGGCCTGCAGCGCGTGGACGTCGAGCGGCAGATCGGCGAGCCCGACGGGCGTGGCATTGACGATGATGCCGGCCGCGGCAAGCGCGACCGCAGCGTCATTCCGCTCCCACGCCACCGCGGACGATGCGATCGCAGGAGCGGCGCGTTCCAGCATCGCCGCAGCAGCATCGGCCGAACGAGCAACGACGGTGAGGCCGCTCACCTGCAGCCGCACCAGCGCGAGTGCGACCGCGGCAGCGGCTCCACCCGCGCCCAGCACCACCGCGGTAGTGCCCGGCTCGGGCGCGAGCCCGGTCCGCTGCAGCGCCAGGGCGAACCCTGCGGCGTCGGTGTTCAGCCCGCGCAGGCGACCGCCGTCCACGGCGATCGTGTTGGCGACGCCGAGTTGCGCGGCGTCGCCGCCTAGTGAGTCGCACAGCGCCGCAGCCGCGGCCTTGTGCGGGATGGTCACGTTGCATCCCTGGAACTCACCATCACGCACGCGCCGCATGAAGCCGGGCAGCTCGTCCACCGGCAGATCCTGCAGCTCGTACGCACCGTCGACGCCCGCTGCGCGCATCGCCGCGTTCTGCATCGCCGGGCTCGGCGAGCCCGAGATGCCTCGTCCGACGAGGCAGAATCGCAGCGTCACCCGCCCCGCGTTCGCGTGCGCGATTGCGGCGAGTCGAGCCAGCTCTGCAGCAACAGGGTCGCCGCGGCCGCGTCGACCACCTCGCGTCTGCGGCGACGGCGCACGCCGGCCGCGACCAGATCGCGCTCCGCCTGAGCCGTGGTGAAGCGCTCGTCCCAGAGCTCGCAGGGAAGTCCGGTGCGCTGCGCAGCTTCCGCGGCGAGCGTGCGCGCGTCGGCGGCGGCATCACCCTCGCCACCGTCGAGCGTGCGTGGCAGCCCGACGACGATGAGACGCACCCCGCGCTCGCTCACCTCGCGAAGCAGGCGGGGCCACAACACAGCGGGATCGCGCGGCATCGAGCCGATCGGTGTGGCGATCGTCGACCCCGGCACGCTGGCGGCGACGCCGACGCGCACCGAACCGGGATCGAGCGCGAGCACCGCGCCCGCGTCGGCATTCGGCTGCGGCATCAGCGCGCCGGTTGGGAGACGAAGTTCTCGTCGATCGTGATGCGCGAGCTCATCAGGGGCAGGTAGAAGAGCTTGAACGGGAACATCGAGACCTCGACGTCCTGCACCTTGTCGACCTTGCCCTGCACGATCTTGTTGACGTCGCCGGGGTTCTTGCCCGACAGCTGCTTCTTCAGGCTGTCCAGGTTGACCACGGGCTGGCTGAAGCCGGTCGCGGTGCAGCTGAGGATCACCGTGCCATCGGTGGCCGCCTGCGTCACCTGGCATGCGCCAGGCTTGAAGCTGTTCTGCCCGAGCTGATCGCCCTGCGTCAGCTGCGCCTTGACGTCGGCGAGCAGCGCGCGTTGCACGTCCGGACTGTTGTAGACCGAAGCCTGAGCGTTGGCCGTGATGGCGACCTGCGTCGCCGCGAATTGCGAGTCGGCGCCCGGGACCGGTGGCTTGACGTCGAACGTCAGGCTCTTGCCTCCCCCGCTGGGATCAACGGCGAACGTCTTGCCGGCCGCCTGGGTCTGCAGCTGCGTGTTCACCTGGGTGGTGAGGGTCTGTTCGATCTGCTGCACCTGGTTGTTCCAGTTGGAGACGTCGGAGCCGCTCGCCGTCGTCAGCTTCTGCGCGTCGGCACCCCCCGTCGTCGGTGCGATGTTGGTCACCGAGAAGTCGTACTTCTGGCTGCCCGACGAACAATTGCCACTCGGGGTGGTACCGCCGCAGGGATCCTGCGGCCACACGCGCAGGGCGTTGGCGGGCAGGTTGCCCTTCGCCTCGGCCGTGACGTCCTGCGCCGGGACCGTGCTGTTGGGCGGATACGTCGAGAACGTCGACGGGTCGACGCACGGGCTCGCCGCCGGCGCGCCGTTGGATCCGATGCAGAGGTGGGTGTCCTGCGTGACGACGAACGTGATCGTCTTGTCCGCCGTTTGGAAGGTATCGCCCTGCGGCACGAACAGATGGGTCGCGGTGCTCGGCAGGTTCGTGCTGACGGTCACTGTCCCCTTCGCCGGAGTCGCGGGGATATCCTTCGACCCGGTCGGCGTCGCCGTGAAGTTGCCGGTACCGTTTGCGGTGAGCACCTGGGTCAGGATGTGGTCGCCGGCCTTGGCCGCGTTGGGGTCGGGGCTGCCCTGGATGGTTGGGTTCACGGAGAGAGGCGTCCCGGCGAGGGTCACCGTGACCGTCGCGGACGGCGCCAGAAGGAAGAACAGCAGCAGCCCGATGAAGCCGACCGACCCGCCCGCGATGCCCAGCACTCGCCTGCTGAGCCTGCGTCCGGTGGACGCGAGCCGGCGCGGCGATGGACGCACCGGGAAGGGCGCGCCGGTCCGCGCCGGCGGCGACGCCGGCGGCGACGGCGGGGAAGCAGCACCCATCGCGGCGTAATCGCCCGACATCGGTGGCGGTTGCAGCGTCGTCGATGTCGAACCGCCTCCGAACGGCTCGTCGAGCGTCGACTCAGCGGCCGCGCCGTTACCGATGGGCGGCGCCCCGGCCGGCTGCGTGACGAACGTCTCGATGCCGCGTTCAAACGCCGGTATCGACGAGAAGACACGCATACCGTTGGATCGCGCCAGATCCTGTACGCGGGGATCACCACTCACGATCGCCGTACGCCGTCCGGTCTGACGGCTGAATTGACTCAACAGCCGCGCGTTCAGCGGCGTCTGCAATGCGCTGCTGCCGTGCGGGATCACCAGGCCAACATCGGTGTCGGACGCGGAGCGCACGAGGTTGATGAGATCGGCGATCTCGTCGCTCTCGGCCGCGATGAGCGTGACGGGCATGCGGTCCCGCCTACACCTTCATCGTCTTGAGCACGCGCCGCATCAGGCCGCCGAGAGGATCGGTTGCGTCCTGGTCGAGCTGCACCGCGTGGCGAGCGAGCGCCATCGGGGTCACATCCTGTGGCCCAACCATCAGCCCGGTCGTGTCGAAGACACCCTGTACATCATCGGGCCCGAGCACGCCCACGCTCGGCAGATGGCTGAACGCCATGTGCTCCATCCACTTGACCGCTAGCAGCTGCTCGGTGACCTCGGGAAGCGACGCGCCTCCGCCGCCAAGGTAGATACCGCCGGGGAGCTGATCCTCGCCCGCGACCTCCTCGAGCGTCAGCACCACACCCTGTGCGAGCACCTCGGCCGTCGGCGTCAGCGAGCGGTGCACCATCACGCTCTGCTCGCCGGCGAGCCGGCGATCCGTGTGCGCCACCTTGAAGCGCTCCGCCTCCTCGAGGTTCATCGACAGGTCGGTGGCGAGTCGCTTGGTGAACGAGCGGCCGCCCAGCGCGAACATACGCGTCGACTCGATGCCGCCGTTGCGCACCACCGCCACGTCGGTGGTGCCGCCGCCGATGTCGACGAACACGGCGCCCATCTCCTGGATCTCCTCGGTCGTGCATGCGCGCGCCAGCGCGTACGGCTCGGCGATGGTGGCGACGAGCTCGAGGTCGAGCTCCTGCGCGATCGTCTGCAACGCCCCGATGTGCGTCAGCGGCGCGAACGTGTTGAACACCGTGACCTCCAGCGTGCGTCCCTGGAAATCGACCGGATTGCTCACCGCGTATCCGTCGATGCGCACGTTGGTGATCACGCTGTGCACGAGCTTGACGTTCATCTCGGCGACGCCGAGGTCCTGCGCCATCTGCCGCACCGCCTCACGCAACGCGCGACGCTGCACGGCCTGGAGGCCGGTTGCGATCTCCGCCTGCGTGATGCGCGCCTGCGGCTGCTGACGCGGAACGGTCATGGTCGTGCTGAAGCCGCGAACCTGCTCGCCGGCGATGCCGATGACCGCCTGACCCGGGACGGTCTCGCACATGTCCTCGGCTTCGGTCAGCGCGCGGTCGCATGTGTCGATGACCGCCTGGATGTCGGCGACCGCGCCGGCCTTCATGTCGGGAATGCCCTGACGCACTCGGCTGGCGCCGAGAATGATCCCCTTGTCGGCCTCGCGCTTGACGATCAGCACCTTGACGAACTCGGTCCCGATGTCGAGCACGGTGTAATGCGTGCGGAACTCGTCGCGGCGGCGGAGCAGCTGGAAGCGGCGGCCGGCCATCAGATGGAACCCCCGGCGGCCTTCTGTACGGCCTCGCGGATCGCGACCAACGCAGCCTCGCGCCGGTTCGGGTCCTTGACTCCACCCGAGGCGAAGTCGCGCCGGCCACCACCGCCGCCCCCGGTCGCTGCCGCGGCGACGCTCACGAGGTTGCCCGCATGCAGGCCGGCCTCGAGCGCACGTCCGCCAACCTTCACCGCCAGGCTGGTGCCGCCGAGGACGGCGGCCACGCCGTCCCCCTGGAGGCGCTCGGCAAAAAGGCGGTCCGCCGCCTCGCGCACGCCGTCGGACTGCTCAGGATCGAGCATCAGGTGGGCCAGTTTGATGCCAGCGACGTCCTCGAGCGCGGCCTCACCGAGCGACGCGCCGCCACCGCGGCGTGCGGCCTCCAGGTCCTTGTTGAGCTTGCGCACCTGCTCCTGCAGCGCCGCGACCCGCTCGGGCACCTGCTCGGCAGGGACACGCAGCGCGCGTCCCGCGCTCTGCAATGCCTGGCCCAGGTCGCGCCAGCGTCGCTCGGCGGCGTCGCCGGCGACGAGCTCGATGCGGCGCTTCCCCTGCCCGATGCTCGACTCGTCGACGATGATCGCCGCCCCGATCTCACCGGTACGGCTGACGTGCGTCCCGCCGCAGAGCTCGCGCGACCATCCGCCGAAGTCGACGACGCGGACGAGATCGCCGTAGTTCTCGTCCAGCAGCGCGACCGCGCCGCTGGCACGCGCGTCCGCAAGCGGCATCTCCTGCACGGTGCGCGGGAGGTCGCGGCGCACCGCGTCGTTGACCATGTGCTCGAGCTCGCCGAGCTCCGTGGGTTCGAGGGCCCGAGGGAACGAGAAGTCGAATGTGGTGTGGTCGGGCGCGACGAGCGAGCCGCGTTGCACCACGGTGTCGCCGAACACCTCACGCAGCGCGTGGTTGAGCAGGTGCGTCGCGGAGTGGTGGCGCGCCGTCTGCGCGCGGCGCGCGCCGTCAACAGCCGCCTGCACCTGCGTGCCGGGCGTCAGCGTCCCCTCCTCCACACGCACGCTGTGCACGCGCGCGTGACCGCCCGGGGCGTAGGTCGTGTCGGTGACCTGTGCCCGGCCGCCGGTCCACGTCAGCCAGCCGGTGTCACCGATCTGCCCGCCGGCCTCTGCATAGAAGGGGCTCACGTCGAGGAATACCTCGCCATGGTCGCCGGCAACCAGCGATTCCAGTCGTTCCGAGGCGCCCAGCCGGACGACGTTGGCGGTCGTCTCCAGCGCGTCGTACCCGACGAAGCCGGTCTCGGGGAGCGACTCGGTCGTGAAGCCGACCCGCGTGCGGGCCTCGCGGCTCCGCTCACGCTGAACCTCCATGGCTGTGTGAAATCCCGCCAGGTCAACTTCCGCCCCTCGCTCTGCGGCCATCTCGACGGTTAACTCGATAGGGAGCCCGTAGGTATCGTAGAGGCGAAACGCGTCATCGCCGGAAATGCGCCCGGCGACATCGCCGACCAGGGTCTCGAAGCGCCTGGTGCCGGACTCCAGCGTCGCGGCGAACGCACCCTCCTCGCCGCGCAGGGTGTACTCAATCAGGCGCTGCTGGGTCGAAAGCTCGGGGTACACGGAGCCCATGGTCGCGGCCAGGACCGCGACACCGTCGGTCAGACCGCCGCGCAGGCCCACGTTCCGCGCCTTCACCGCGGCCCTCCGGATCAGCCGGCGCAGGACATAGCCGCGTCCCTCATTCGACGGGAGCACCCCGTCGGCGATGAGGAAGGCCGCGCCGCGGAGGTGGTCGGCGAGCACGTTGAAGGAGCGCTCGGCGTCGGGCGAGTCACCGCCGCCGGCCGCGAACGCCGCCTCGTCCACGCGGGCGCGGAAGTCGGCGATGAGCGGCGCGAACAGGTCGGTTTGATAGATGCTGCGCACGCCCTGCAGCGCGCGCGTCATGCGCTCGAGACCCATCCCCGTGTCAACGGTGGGCTTGGGCAGCAGCGGTCGCGAGCCGTCCTCCTGCTGGTCGAACTCCATGAACACGAGGTTCCAGATCTCGACCCAGCGGTCGCCGCCGCAGTCGTCGGCGGGCGTGCAGTCCGGGCGGCCGCAGCTGCAGGGGGCGCCGCCATCCCAGTACATCTCGCTGTCGTACCCGCTCGGTCCCGTGGGGCCGGCTGCCCACCAGTTGTCGGCAAGCTCCACGACGCGCTCGCGTGGCACGCCGACGCGGTCGGTCCACAGCAGCAACGACGCCGTGTCGTCGGGGAAGATGCTGACCCAGATGAGGTCGGGGTCGAGCCCGAAGTCGCGCGTGGTCAGCTCCCATGCGTAGTCGATCGCGCCCTCCTTGAAGTAGTCGCCGATCGACCAGTTGCCCAGCATTTCAAAAAATGTGTTGTGGGTGGCGTCGCCGACCTCTGCAATGTCGTTGGCGCGGAAGCATTTCTGCGCCGACGTAAGCCGCGGCGACGGCGGCATGCGCACGCCGGCTATGTACGGCTTGAGCGGCACCATTCCGGCCACAGTGAAGAGAAGCGACGGATCGTCGTGGGGAATCAGTGGGGCACTCGGAAGACGTACATGCCCGCGCTCCTCGAAGAAGTGCAGGAAACGCTCCCGGATTTCGTGACTGCGCATGCTGCGATTGGCTCGGAAGCTACGCTGCGATTTTAGAACGAGGTCGTGCTGCGTGACCGTCGCACCGGCTCACGCCGGTGGGTTGTCGCCGAACTCGCGCCGGAGATGGTCGACCGCGGCTCGCTGGAGCCGCGACACGTGCATCTGCGAGATGCCGAGCCGCTTGGCCACTTCGGTCTGGGGCAGCTGCTCGACGAAGCGGAGCGCCAGGATCTGCCGCTCGCGCGGCGTGAGGTGCGACATGACGCGCTCGAGCACCTCCTGGGCCTCGACTCGCTCGAGGTTGGTGTCCTCCTTGCCCAGGCGCTCGCCGAGCGTGGTCGCGTCCTCGCCGGCGGTGGCGCTGCCTGTCGATTCGAGCGACACCGTGTGCTGGGCCGGCGACACCTCGAGCGCGGCCAGCACATCTTCCGGCGCGAGACCCAGTCGCTCGCCGATCTCGGCCACGGTTGGCACGCGACCGAGCTCGTTCTGCAGCTGCTGCGATGCGCCGTTGACCCGGACGAGGTTCTCCTGCAGGCGTCGCGGCACACGCACGGCCCAGGAGCGGTCGCGGAAGTAGCGCCGGATCTCGCCGGCGATCGTCGGCGTGGCGAAGGTGCTGAACTCGTTCTCGAGCGACGGGTCGAAGCGCTCGATCGCCTGGATGAGCCCGACGAAACCTACCTGCTCGATGTCCTCCAGCGGCTCGCCACGGTTGACGAAGCGGCGCGCGATGTAGCGGACCAGGTCGCTGTTCAGCTCGACGAGGCGTTCGCGGACCTTGGGGTCCTTCGTGCGCCGAAACTCCTTGAGCAGACGCTGCGTCTCTTCGCGCTCAGGTGTCTGCGCCGGCTTCGCCAGCGTCCGCTCTCGCGTTGCCACGGCGCCGCCCCGTCGCGGCGACGAGCTCACGAGTCTCGGTATTTCGTGAGGACCACGCGCAACCCGCCGGTACGCTCATTGCGCTGATACGTGCTCCGATCGACGAACAGCCCCATGAGGCGCAGAGCGAGATCGGTAGCGGCGGCGGTCTCCACGTGTTGCACGGCGGCTTCGCGGTCGAGCTCGATCGCGCGCACTCGGTCGCGCTCGGCGCGCGCGGCCAGCTCGACCTCGCGGCTGACGCTGCTGCGCACGGTCACCTCCAGCCCACGCTTGGAGCGCTTGAACGCGATGCGGACCTGCCCGGTGAGAAAGCCAGAGCTCTCGAGGCAGGTGATCGCGTTCTCGAACGCCTGCGAGACCGCGATCGTGAGGTCGTCAACGGCATCGACGTCGAAGCCGGACACCGCGCCGATGGCTCCCGCCGTGCGCTTGGCGACGACCACATAGTCCCGATCCGCGGGGAGGCGGAGGTCTGTGACCTGAGTCATCTCACTCGGGATTTACCCGCCGGAGGCTCGACCGAAACGAGCTCCAACGGTTTTACGACCCCTCGCTCAGCGACGATCCCGCGGCCTGACCCTGCTCGATCGCCTCGGCGACCTCAGCCTCCCACTCGCGCTCCTCACGCTCGCGGCGCTTTGAGCGCACGCGCCAGAACGCCAGCCCGCCGGCGATCGCTCCCAGCGCGACGACGCCCTTCTTACCAAGAGGAAACTTCATATCGGATCGCCTCCATGTTTGGATGCTGGGTCACAGTATCGGACCTGCCGCCGACCTGATTGCGAGGGTCGCACACTCACCCGCCCGGTGTGTCGCGCTTCGGCCGAAGTGCCAGGCCGAGCTCAAGCAGCTGCGCGTCATCGACGGGTGCCGGCGATCCCGTCATCGGCTCCTGCGCCTGCTGGTTCTTGGGGAAGGCGATGACGTCGCGGATGTTGTCCTCGCCGAGGCCCTCCATGAGCATGCGGTCGATGCCGCCCGCAAATCCACCGTGTGGGGGCGCGCCGAACTCGAAGGCCTCGAGCAGGAAGCCAAAGCGCCGGCGGGCGGTCTCTGCGTCGATGCCGATGGCTGCGAAGACGCGGCGCTGGATGGCGGGATCGGTGATGCGAATGCTGCCGCCGCCGAGCTCGCGCCCGTTGAGCACCAGGTCATAGGCGCGCGAGCCCACTGATAGCGGGTCCGACTCGAGGCGGTCGAGGTCGTCGGGGTTCACCATCGTGAATGGGTGGTGCGCCGGGACGATATCGCCGGTCTCCTCGCTGCGAAGGAACATCGGGAAGTCGGTGACCCAGATCAACGCCACGCTCGGTTCGTCGTACAGGCGCCGCGCCCTTCCCAGATGGTTGCGCAGGGCGCCGAGCGCGGCCGCGACAACGAGCGGCTGGTCGGCGACCATCAGCACGCAGTCGCCGACCTCCGCGTCGACGGCTATGCCAAGTGCTTCCAGCTCCTCCGCGGTGAAGAACTTTGCGATGCCACCCTGCCAGCCGTCCGCGCGTTTCCAGAGGTAGGCGAGGCCCTTCGCGCCAGCTCCGCGTGCGATCTCGAGCAGGCGGTTCTCCATGTCCGACCGCGTGAGGTCGTCGCCGCCCTTGACGCAGATCGCCTTGACGATCCCGCCCTTTGTCACCAAGTTGGCGAACGTTGTGAAGCCGCCCTTGCCGACGGCGTCGGTGACGTCGTGCAGCAGCAGATCGAAGCGCGTGTCGGGTTTGTCCACGCCGTAGCGCTCCATCGCATCGTGATAGGTGATGCGCGGAAACGGAACGCGCAGCGGTGCGCCGCGGAACTCACACGCGTTCCACGCGGCGGGAATCGCGTGCTCGAGTGCGGCGTAGACGTCCTCCTCGTCGACAAACGACATCTCGATGTCGAGCTGCGTGAACTCCGGCTGGCGGTCGGCGCGGAGGTCCTCATCGCGCATGCAGTGCGCCAGTTGGAAGTAGCGGTCGAAGCCCGCGACCATGGTGAGCTGCTTGTACAGCTGCGGCGACTGCGGCAACGCGAAGAAGCTGCCGTGGAAGAGGCGGCTGGGAACGAGATAGTCGCGGGCGCCCTCGGGGGTGGCGCGGATGAGCAGCGGGGTGTCGATCTCGAGAAATTCGAGCTCGTGCAGGGCGCGGCGGAGCTCGGTGCAGAGGCGCGCGCGGGCCATCATGTTGCGCTGCAGCTTCGGGCGGCGGAGGTCGAGGTACCGGTAGCGAAGACGCAGTTGTTCGTCGACCTCGGTGTCTTCGTTCACGGCGAAGGGCGGCGTAGCGGCCTGCGCCAGCACCGTGCACGCATTCGCGCGAAGCTCGACCTCGCCGGTATCACGTTTGGCATTGACATTCGCCGGGTCGCGCAGATGCAGTGAGCCCTCGACTCTGAGGATCCACTCGAGGCGGACCTCGTGCGCCGCGGCGTGAGCTTCGGGCGACTCGCGCGGGTCGATCACCACCTGCAGGATGCCGCTTCGGTCGCGCAGATCGAGAAAGATGAGGCCGCCATGGTCGCGCCGGCGATCGACCCAGCCGAATACCGTCATGGCGGTGCCCGCGTCGGCCGCGCGGGGCGCTCCGCACTTGGTTCGCGCAGTGGTCACGAGGGTCGCTCCAGCACGCGGTTGACGGCGGCGACCATGTCGGTCTCCGCGACCTGTTCCTGCGCACGGCGCGCGAGGTCGCGCACCGTGACGGTGCCGCCGCGCACCTCGTCCTCACCGATGATGATCGCCAGCGATGCGGCCAGCCTGTCCGCGTTGCGCAGCTTTCGGTCGAGACGCCGGTCCGAAACGTCGAGCACGACACGCAATGGAGCGCCATGAAGCGACGCACCACGCAAGCTCCGAGCGACGGCGGCGGCGCGACGTGCCTGGGGTGACTCCACCGAGACGACGAGAGCGTCGCAGATCGCTGCTGGCGCTGGAACGACGCCGAGCTGCTCGGCAACGAGGAGCGAGCGATCGACGCCGAGCGCATAACCGACACCCGGTGTCGAGGCGAAGCCCAACGCTTCGGCCAGGCCGTCGTAGCGACCGCCGCCGCCGAGCGAGTTCTGCTGGCCGTGCAGGCTCTCGTGCCAGATCTCGAACACGGTGTCGGTGTAGTAGTCGAGACCGCGCACGATGCGGGGGTTGATGTGCGCGACCACGTCGGCGTCCTCGAGCATCGTCGCCACAGTGGTGAAGAACTCCTTGCTGCCCGCGTCGAGCAGATCCCAGATCAGGGGCGCCTTCTCCGCGAAGCGTGCGTCGGTCTTGCAATCGAGCAGGCGAAGCGGGTTGGTCTCGAGCCTGCGCTTGCAGTCGTCGCAGAGCTCCTCGCGCAGCGGCGTGTAGTAGCTGATCAGGGCTTCGCGGTAGCGCGCGCGGTCTTCACGGTCGCCGAGGGTGTTGAGTTGCAGTTGCAAGCCGCTGACGCCGAGCCGCTCGAAGAAGCGCCAGGCCATCTCGATCACCTCCGCGTCGAGAGCCGGCGAGCGTTCTCCGATGCATTCCACTCCCACCTGCGCGAACTGCCGGTAGCGGCCGCGCTGCGGGTTCTCGGCGCGAAAGAACGGACCCGCGTAGTGCACGCGCACCGGACGCAGCTCCTGCTCGAGGTGTTTACCCAGCACAGCGCGCATCACGCCGGCGGTGCCCTCGGGTCGCAGCGTCAGTGACCGTCCGCCGCGATCGACAAAGGTGAACATCTGCTTGTCGACGATGTCGGTGTCCGCGCCCACGCCACGAGCAAAGAGATCCGTCGACTCGATGATCGGTGTGTCCACCGCCTGGTAGCCATAGGACTCAACGACGGCGCGGTGAGCGTCGAGGAGCCATCGCCACGCATGCGACTCGGGCGGAAGAATATCGCGCGTGCCGCGCGGGGGTGCAATCTCGGGCATGGTCCGGCGAGTGTAGCCAAGGCCAGGCTGGACCCGAACCAGCCGCTCCAGCAGGTCTAGGGCGCGTGCGCCCATGAGCCCGACAGGTCCGCCTGCTGCTCCGCCTGCGCGGCGAGTTCCTCGTCCTGCTGCTGGGCCTCGCACGCGGTCTCATGCTCATGGCGCGCAGCAGCCCAGTCGTTCAGGAACACGCGCTCGGGCGTGCCGTTGCGGGGCGTGCCGAAGGACGCCAGGCCACCCAGCGGCGGGACGGTGATCACGCCCTCCTCGGTGCGCGCGATCTGCCAGCTCCCCTCGTGTACCAGCCAGTGATGGCGATAACACAGGAGCACCATGCTGTCCGTGTTGGTGCCGCCCTTGTGTG
>JBOHUE010000128.1:0-4710 GCA_050734185.1 Candidatus Dormibacteria bacterium
AATAGCCCACCGTCGTCCGCAGCAAATCCGGCTGCCTCGGCGCCCGACCCAACGTCACATGATCATCATTCCACAGCCGTCCGCTCTACCGGGTCACCGCCACGCGAAAAACACCAGCCTCCTAGGAACTAGATCCAGCTTGAGATCCAGGCGGGTGGCGGGTCGAGATGCACCTTGAGTGAAGCCGTTATGAACCGTGCTCGGGAGAGTGCATCGGCTCGCAGGTTAGCAAGATTCGCAGCGGGATTCTCTGATTCCATCACGTATCGCATGATCGTGCTCAATGCGAGCGCGCAATGATCACGTAGCTCTTGGTCAACGTTTGCTGGCACGCTTTCGTATGTCGAGGCGAAGCGGAGGAGGTCGTCGTTGGCCGCTTGACACACTGTGCAGTCACAGTCCGTCACTCCTGCGCCCTTCCACGGGGATAAAGCTCCGAGCTGACTGCCGCGCTGCCAGTGCAGGAGCCGAGGAACGAAGACCAAGGGGCTGACCTGCCGGTGCTCGTACTCCTTGAGTTGCTTTCTCTTCATCGGCTGACCGAGGTGGCGCGTCGTGGTACTCAGCCCAACGGCACCCACCGCGGCACCTTCTAGCACTGCGGGTAAAGCGGCTAGGTCGGTCCGCAACAGCTCGACCCTCCTGCAGGACGCCGATGCCCACGCGAGCAGCTGGCGCAACCCGGCAACGGCGCGGGAGGTGCCAAGGGGATCGAACGGCGCAGAAAGGACAAACGACACGTCTCGATCCGCCTCTTCGAGTTCTTTGATTAACGAATCAATGTGTAGCCTGCCTAACCATCCACAATCGAGCGCAAGTACAACTGATACGGGTACCGAGTACGACTTACTCAATTCCAATTTAACCTGATCGAGGTGACCCACCCGAATACGCGGGCTGGACGTTCGCACTGTCGACATTCCGAGTCGTACCTGGGCAGCGACCCAGTCAAACACAGGCAGCTCAAGCCCAGGAATGGTGCTCCTCGCGGGGCTGGCTGAAGAAATTTTTCGATAATCTGCCGGATCGAGACTCACTCCTAGAAGGTCGCCGAGTCGACCCAGGTTTGTGGCGACCTTCAGGCCAGCCGCACCTTGGAGGATCACAGCGCCGAACTGATCGCGCCGCCGCCGCACTTCCTCAACATTGCATCGGCCAAGGTAGACCTGTAACTGACCAAGGCGTGTCTGCGCAGAGTTCAGCTGAACCACTATGCGAATCTCCTTTCCACCACAACACACGGTAGCTTCGCGGTGGCTGTCCGCCAGAACGACACGCCGCACACTGAGCAAAGTTCTCGAAGACTCGGCGCCCCGTCTCAGGCACCGGGGCCGGAGATGTCCCTGCGCGGGAGGTCTTCGCGCGATCGGGCCCAACTGCGGTGGGTGGCGACGGCACGATCGACCTCGCAAGCTCTAGACGGCTATGAGGTCCCCGATCGACCGGTCTTTCCGGCTAACTAACGGACGGCGGCCAGGAGGGTTGTAATGCGTCGGCGCTGGCGTACTGAGCCGAGATGTGCGGCGAGTCGGGCTGCGTGGTCGGCGTGGGTGCGTGCTTCGTCCCGGTCGCCGGTGGCTGCGAGCGCGGTCGCCAGGTCGACGCGGAGCGCTGTTTCGGCGCGGACGAAGGATGGGTCGAGCCGGTCGAGGGCGTCGGTGAGGACTGCGATGGCGTCGGGGTGGCCGAAGCGGGCGAGGGCGTGGCCGCGCCAGCGGGCGAGGTGCACAGGGTCGAGCGCGACGTAGGGCCGTTCGTCCGCAGGTTCGCCCGCAGGTTCGCCCGGCAGAAGCTCGGCCGCCTGGTCGAAGGCGCGCAGGCTTGCGGTTCGATCGCCATGGGCGGCGAGGGCTTCGCCGTGTGCGGCGGCCAGCCAGGCTTGCAGGACGCGTGGTGCGGCTGTGTCGGCGCGGCGTCGGGCGCCGTCGAGTAGGTCGACCGCGTCACCGGTAGCTCCAGCGTCGATGAGCACGAACGCTTGTTCGGCAGCGGCGTGCGATTCGTGCGAGATGGACTCGGATTGTGCGGCGGTGGCTCGGGCGTGTTCGTAGTGTTGCCAGGAGTTGGGCACGTCGCCGAGGTCGAGTGCTTGCCAGCCGGCGAGGGTATGCATCTCGGAGAGCAGACCGGCGAGCGGTTCACGGGTTCCCGGGGCAAGGCTGTGCGTAGCGAGTTGTTGGACTTGGCGAATCTTGACGTTGAGTTCGTCGCGGACGACGACGGCACCGAGTTGCCGGTCGAGTCGGCGAATGGCGTCGAGTTGCTGGTGCAGAACTGTAATGGTCGAGCGGTCAACGCGGCGGGCGGCGTCGAGCAGCCGGCGTAATTCGTCGGCGGGATTCTCGCCGTCGTCGGCAACGGTGTTCGGCGGTGCGAGGAGGGTCGCGATGGGCTCGCCTAAGAGTCGTTCGAGCAGTCGCGCGGTGGCTGGTCGAAGCGCGCCGTGTGCCCGGCCGCTGACGAGTCGCTGAAGGTGCCGCAGGCTCAGCGTCCCGGGTTCGTGGTTGTCTCGGGCGAAGGCTTCGGCGTGCTGTACGAACTCGTCGTAGGTCATGCATCGCTCGCGGATGCGCTGTTCGAGCAGGGTCCGTGGCGGTCGGTCGGTCAACTCTGCTCACTTCCTCGGAACGGCATGTTTGTGGCGTCTTGATGGCGGGCTGGTGTCCTTCCGCTGATACCGCGCCAGAGTGAAGATTATTTCAGCTCGTCGCGAATGTGAACGAGCAGGGTGCCCTGGTGTCGCGCCCGCCTAAGACGCCGCCGGGGCTCCAGGTCACGGCCGGGAGCCGGTGGACCCCGATGAGCCCCGGGCTCCCGGCCGTGATTCCAGTGATCGCGGACGCGAGGGGCAGACGTGGATGAGCGCACCGAGCCCTCGGATGTGGTGATCGCACAGCGCTTGCTCGACCAGCTCAAGCTGCGGGGCTTTCAGTTCCAGCGGATCGCGCCGGGCGAAGACGGGCCGCTGATGGGAAGCCGGGTGACCGGTGGCTGTGTGGACCTCATCCACATCGAGGGTTTCAGTCGCGATTGCTTTGCCTGGCGTCAGCGAACATCGTCACTGATCGTTCCCGGGGGTGGGCTGGTGGAGCGCCGGACCGATGGCAGCGCACTCGATGTGCTCCATGAGGTGCTGACCTGGGAACCGAAACCGTGAAACAGGCCTTACCGATCTGGGTCACCTCGGTATCGGATCATCTCGACCACGCGGTCACTCCAGACGCGATGGAATCGGTGCGAACCACCGGACGGACGGTGGCAGCGTGCGGCGCGAATCTCATTCCGGCCGCTCTCAGCGCGCCACCGGGACGCCGGTGCCCGAGCTGCGTGGAGCTGCCCGCGCAAGGGCTGGCCGATCGACGGCGCGACGGACGGCACGCTCGACCAAACGCCTGGCGGCGATTTCGTGACCGAACCCGTCACCGCTGAACCCACATCCCGAAAATGGGCTCATCAGGGCCTTCTGGTGACGGGTGTGACGGGTTCGACACGGGTCAGTCAACCCGTCACACCAGAGGTTTCGGCAGCTCAGGTGGCGCGGCAACCCGTCACACGAGCTGTCACGGGTTACCGCCGGGTGTGACGGGTTGCCAGCTTGGTGTGACGGGTTCAGACTGAGCCGTCGTCGGGTTCCGGATCGTGTCGATGGGCCTCGATCGCGGCCCGGACATCGGCGATGAGGTAGCCGCGGGCCCGCCTGCTGGTGCCGTCCTCGGCGGTGATTCGGCGGCCCGGGCGAGGGCGGCATCCGAGTTCGCCCATCTGCCGCCCGAACGCGGTGGGCTCGACGTCGAGGGCATCGACGAGTTCGGCGGTGGGCACGAACTCACGGCCGCCGTCGTCGAGATCGGCACCGAGGTATTCGACCACCGACGCCAGCGGCTCCGGCAAATCCTCCGGCACATCACGGGCTGGCGGTCTCTCGTCGAGGATTTGGCTGGGGCCGATGACGTGAGCCACGGTGGCCGTGTCGAGCACGGGGACGGACGCGGAGCCGATCGCATGGCCGGTGAGCGTGCCGGCCGTCGCGCGCAGTTCCCGACCCCTTTCGCAGAGGGTGGTCCAGTCGTCGTTGGGCATGTAGTCGGTGCGGACCATCATGGCCAGCACATCGGCACCGGCCGCGGTCTCGCCGTCGGGGCGAAGGATGCCGACGCCTTTGTGGGAGGGCAGTAGTCGGCTGCTGTCCCAGCCGCGGGTGTTCATCTGCTCGCCGAGGATGATGTTGCTGTCCCGCCAGTCCATGACTCGGAGTGCGAAGCGGGAGCCGAGCACGGCCCGCAATTGTGACGGGATCGTTTTCGAGTCCGGCCGTTGGGTCGCCAATACGAGGACGATTCCGGCGGCTGGTCCTTTCTTGGCCAGCCAGGTGAGCAGTTCGCCGATGTACTGTCCGGCAGGGATCATTTTGCCTTGTACCTTGATGGGTGTGCGTTCTTCGAGGGGGACTTGGACTTCGTCGATGAAGATGCCGGTGATCGGCATGTTCAGGGATGGGTCGCGGGACATCGCAGGGGTAACTTTCGATTCAGGGCAGGTGTCGTTGTCGAGGTCGCGCATTCTTCGGTATCGGCCTTGGACTTCGGTGACGAGTTCCACGAGCCAGGCGGCCAGCGCGAGGACGTGGGCGGGTTCGTCGCCGGACATGAACCGGTGCGCCACATGCGCGGCGGCGTCCCAGTCCTTACCGGCTTTGAAATCGGCGACGTA
>JBOHUE010000129.1:0-5702 GCA_050734185.1 Candidatus Dormibacteria bacterium
ACCGTCAGCTAAGCCCTCTCTCCAACTCGGAGCCGGCCGGTACCACACGGGGTGCCGGCCGGCTTCTTCGTGTTGCTATGACTACGCCACACGTTCGAGCGCGCCACCGAGGCTCACGACCGCGGAGGACTGAAAGGCCAGTTGTTGCGGAGGAACGACGCGTAGCCGACCGTCATCGACACGGGCAGCAACGGGGGCGAACGCCGGCGGACGATCAAGAGCGCGGCATCGACGTCGGGCACCGGACGGAAGGAGCGCGCGGGCAGCACACGGCCGAGTTCGAACGCCCACCAGGGAGCCCATATGGTGGACAGCAGCGTCGACGGAGGTGTGGCCGAGCGTTTGCGCGCCACCTCAATCTGCACGATCAGGTCGGCCCGCGTGAGCTGACTCGATGGGTCATCCAAGAGACGGCGCAGAATCGCCGTCGTGATGCCGAACGGCAAGCAGGCGACAACGCGAAATGGACGCGTTGGGAGCGGCCAGCGCAGCCCATCGTCATGGACGACGTGGAGGCTGTTGAGCTGGTCGCGGAGACTCCGCTCCCGGAGTCGCGCGGTCCACAACGGGTCAATCTCGATGCCGAAGACCGTCGCGCCTCGCCTCGCGCACGCGATGCTGAGCGCGCCTGAACCAGCTCCGATGTCAACAACAACTTCGCCGGGCTCGACACGGGCCTCGGCGATCAGCTGTTCAGCGAGGCCAGTGCGAAGAAAGTTCTGCCCGAGCTCGCGACGTCGTCGGTCTCGGGCGGTCCGCCGGCCGGCGGCCACGGACCATCACAACAAAGCTTCCCATGAGGGCATTATCGCCGCGCGTTGATGGACGGCGGCGGAGGTGGGGCCAGTGCGCCGGATGACGATTCCGCGGACACTCGCCGACGCGGCGAAGGCCGAGGGGCGCGAACAGTGGCTGGACCGACTTCCTGCGCTCGTCTCGCGGTACGAGCGCGAATGGTCGCTCAGCGTCGGCCGTCCCTTTCAACCGGGCGGGCACACGGCGTGGGTCGCGCCGGCACTGACCGCGCGCGGTGAGAAGCGCGTGCTCAAGATCTTGTGGCGTCATCCCGAGGCGGACCACGAAGCCGACGCACTGCGCGTGTGGGCAGGCCGTGGAGCGGTCACGTTGTATGAAGCCGCCGAGTCGGCCGAGACGATCGTGATGCTGCTTGAACGCTGCACTCCCGGTACCCCGCTGTCGACCGCAACCGAGGAGGACCAGGACCCGGTGATCGCCGGGTTGCTCCGTCGTCTCTGGGTTGATCCGCCGTCAGCGTCGCGGTTTCGGCCGCTCTCTGAAATGTGTTCGCTCTGGGCGGACCACGCCGCCGCCGAACTCGCGGCTGGGCACCTCCCGATAGACGCTGGGCTTGCGTCCGAGGGCATTGAGCTGCTGCGGACGCTGCCGGCGTCGGCGGATCGGCGAGTGCTGTTGTGCACGGACCTCCATGCCGGCAACGTGCTCTCCGCGCAGCGCGAGCCGTGGCTCGTGATCGACCCCAAGCCATACGTCGGCGACCCGGCGTTCGACGTGACCCAGCACCTCCTCAACTGCGAGCGACGCCTGCACTTCGATCCGCGCGCCCTCGTGAGCCGCGTCGCAGACCTGCTCGACCTCGAGCACGATCGCGTGCTGCGCTGGCTCTTCGCGCGCTGCGTGCAGGAATCAGCGGGCGCGCCGCAGCTGGCCGGCGTCGCGCGCCGGCTTGCGCCGCCGTAGAAGGGTGCTCCGACCCCCTCTGATATGCTCGCCGCCTCTTGGACTGAGGCGACCGCGAGAAACATTCGGCCGTCGCATAAGGGCGACGCTCGGTACTTCGGAGGGCCTTCTTAGCCCGCCGCCGTTTTTTGGGGCAGGCCTCTATCGTGCTTCGGCTGCTCACGTGACGACGTTGCTGCTTGTACACGCGCACCCCGACGACGAATCGATCCTGACCGGTGGCGTGATCGCGCTCGCGCAGCGTGACGGACATCGAGTCGTGCTCGTCACCGCCACCCTGGGCGAGAACGGCCACAGTCCTTCCATGCACGACGGTGACTCTGCGGCGGCGCTTGCAGAGGTCCGACGTCAGGAGCTGGAGGCCGCGTGCGTCGTGCTCGGCGTGCACCGTCTCGAGCTCCTCGGCTATCGAGGCTCGCCGTTCGAGGTTGACAGTGCAGCGCCCGCTCCGGACCACTTTCGCGGCGCACCGGTCCGCGACGTTGCTGAGCGTCTCGTGTCCGTGCTGCACGAGGAACATCCAGATGTTGTGGTGACGTACGGAGCCGACGGTACGTACGGCCATCCCGACCACGTCAAAGCGCATCATGTGACCGTCGCGGCGCTCGATGTGCTCGCCGAGCAGGGATGGGCGCCGGCGAAGCTGTACCTACACGCGTTGCCGCGGAGTCTCGTGCGGGTCGTTGTCGAAGCTGCGCTCAACGCCGGCATCGACTTCCCCCAGAGCCTGGTGCACACGCCCGGAACGCCCGATGAGGAGATGACGACTGTGGTCGATGTGTCACCCGTGCTGGACCGCAAGCTCGCCGCGTGCGTCGAGCACCGCAGCCAGATGCAGGCGGGGCTGCCGCTGGCGGCCATGGCAGCAGGAGTGTTCGAAACGACGTTCGGAGTCGAGCACTTCGTGCTGGCGCGTGGGGATGGCGGCGAGTGGCGTCCCGAGACGAGCTTGTTCTCGGGCCTGTCGTGATGCCCGCCGAACCCGCAGCACCCGTGTCGCTCGAGCCGATGCAAGAGCACCGCGTAACGGTGGGCTCGCGCTCGATGCGCTGCCTCACCAGCGGTGAGGGTCGCCCGCTGCTCCTCTGCCATGGGTTCCTGAGCTCAGCCGAGGAGTTCGGCGGACGCTTCCGCGCCCTCGCGAGCCATCGGCGGCTGATCATCCCCGACCTCCCCGGCAACGGCGAGTCGGAGCGACTCTGTGGCCGGCACACTGCGGACGCGCTGGCCGCAGCTCTGGAAGAGTTGCTTGACCGGCTGGACGTGACCGAGTTCGATCTCGCCGGCCTGTGTCTGGGGGCGTGCGTCGCCGCCGCCGTAGCACGACGCTGCGCGGGACGAATCGGTCATCTCGTGCTGCACACGCCGCTGATCGACCCAACGCTCATCCGCCGCCGCTACCGCGCGCAGGTGAGCGTCTTGACCACGCCGCCCCTGTGGCAGGGCGTGGTTGCACTGAGCCGCAGCCGCACGGTGAGCGACCTCTACAAACGCTTCGTCATCGCCGAGGGCGATGTCGACACTGCCACCTCGGACATCAACTTCGTGAATCAGCGTCGCGCCGACTCGAGGGCGGCGCGGGAATGGCTGCGCGACGGCATGCAGAGCCGCGACCTGGACTTTCTCGCCACCCGGCGCGCACCGACCCTTGTGATCGTTGCGGCGAACGATCAGGTCATCGACGTCGAGAGTCTGCGCAGACTCGTCGCCGGCTGCCCGAACGCGCGCATCTTTGTCGATCACGAGCAGGGACATGGCTGGAACAGTGCCGCGGTACAGCGCCAGCTGGGTGTGATGCTCGACTTCTTCTCCGGCGCCCCAGCGACGTGGACGGTGACGCGGCAGACGCGACCGCAACACAGCGAGGCCGTGTACTCGGCGTCTGCCGTGGGGGAGTAGCAGCCTCACTTGGCAGTAACACGCGGAAAAAAGAAGTACCCGCTACAGGACTCGAACCTGTGACCAAGGGATTAAGAGTCCCCTGCTCTACCAACTGAGCTAAGCGGGCGCAACCTCGGATTGTACCGGGCGTACATCGGCGAAGACGAACCCGTCGCGCTCCACGACCTCCCCCCGCTCGACAGCGATCGGCGCAGCGAACATCGGTCCGTTCCAGGCGAACGTATGGAACTCGCCGCGCTCGCCGCACGGATCCACCGACGACGGCAGGTCCGCCAGCAGACGGGAATCGAAGTCGCGCCCGCAGAACGAGGCGTCGAGCTGCGCCGGGTCGACGCAGACGATGGTGGCCCGCATCCCGGCCTCGACCATACGGCGCGCCAGCGCGGAGGTATCGCAGCCCCACAGCGGAAACAGCGGCGTCATCCCCGCCGCCCCCATGCGCTCCTCGCGGTACGCGCGGATGTCCTCGAGGAACAGGTCTCCGAACGCGACGTGAGTGATGCCGTCGGCGCGCGCCCGCGCGATTGCCGCTCCCATCGCAGCCTCGTATTCGTCGTTGGGACAGGGCCACGGAAGCATCACGGAGCGAACCAGCAGACCCGCCGCAGCGGCCTGGCATTCGACGAGCTCGTGCCGCACCGCGTGCATCGCGACGCGGTCGAACTCAGCGTTGAACGTCGTGAGCAACCCCACGACGTCGACCTCGTCCTGCTCGCGCAGTACGTGCAGCGCCCAGGCCGAATCCTTGCCGCTGCTCCAGGAGAGCAGCGTCCGCGACCGTGTCACGGCGCGACGCCGGCGCCGCCGCCGACCCGGCCCGCGCGGCGTTCGCCGCTGAGCCAGATCATGGAACGCCGCTGCTGTTGCAACCGCAGCGTGAGCGGCGGCGGCGTGGTGGGGACCGCCTTGGTCAGCGGGGATGTGGTGCCATCCCGGATGGCACCGCGCAGATCGGCCGCCGTGCTTCCGGGAAACACGGTCACCACGCGTCCCAGGTCATGACGTCCGAAGTGACTGTCGCCGGCGCCGAGGGCAGCTCCCAGCGCACCGCGGTTGCTCGCGTAGAACTCGTCCATCTGCTTCCACGCCCACGGCGCCACGGGGGCTGTGTGCCGCACCTCGATGCCGTCGACGCGGTGCGTCTGCAGCACCGCGCGCAACCGCTTCGCCGTCGTCGAGGCGAACCACGTCGGCATGAACGGATGCGCAACAATCGCCAGCCCGCCGTTGTCGTGGATGGCGTCGATCGTGTCCTCAACCGACATGTGCATGCGCACCTGACGTTCGAGAAACAGGCCGACGATGTGCTCGCCGGGAGGGAAGCGCGCCGTGATCTCCTCGCCGGCGACGACGTCGACGCCAAGCTCGTGGCCCAGCTCGATGGCCGGACCCAGGTCGCTGATTGTGTCGTGGTCGGTGATGCACAGCACCTGGAGCCCGATCGCGGCGGCGTCGCGTACGAGCTGCTCGGCGGTGACCATGCCGTCGCTCGCCAGCGTGTGGGCGTGCACCTCGGCGGCGCCGAGTCCGTCCGCGAGCTGGAGGCGTGCCATCGCGAGCCGGAGCGTAGCGAACCCCGACTGAGAGACCGCTGAGAAGCGCCGCGCGTCTCGGGATCGGCGGGCGGCCGACCCTATACTCGATCGGTGAGCGGTGCGCCACGCATTCTCGTCGTCGACGACGAGCCGAGCATCACCGACTTCATCGCGCTCGGGCTGCGCCACGAGGGATTCGAGGTGCGCACTGCGCCGGATGGCAGGGTCGCCCTGCGCGCGGTCGACGAGTTCCATCCCCACCTCGTCGTGCTCGATCTCATGATGCCGCGCGTCGACGGCTGGGAGCTCTGCCGCGCGCTGAGCGGCGAGCGCTCGCGCGGGATCATCATCCTCAGCGCGCGGGACGAGACGGCGGACCGGGTCCAGGGACTCGAGCTCGGCGCCGACGACTACCTGGTCAAGCCGTTCGAGTTCACTGAGCTGCTGGCACGCATCCGCGCGGTGCTGCGCCGGCGCAACCCGGACCTGTCGCGCGTCGTCAGCGCGGGCGACGTGACCATCGACACCGGCACTCGAGAGGTGCAC
>JBOHUE010000130.1:0-2353 GCA_050734185.1 Candidatus Dormibacteria bacterium
ATGTAGAGCACTATTCCCTCTACCTTCTTCAGGCGCTCCTGCAGTCGCCGGATCACCTCGGTGGCCCTCGCATCGCGGTCTTCCAGCGGTTTCAGGTTGATCAGCATGCGGCCGCTGTTGAGGGTGATGTTGGAACCGTCGACCCCGATGAAGGAGGACAGGCTGACCACGTCCTGATCCTTGAGGATCGACGCCGCCATCGCCTGCTGCCGCTGCGCCATGCCGGCGTAGGAGACCGTTTGCGGCGCCTCGGTGATCGCCTGGATCACGCCGGTGTCCTGCACCGGGAAGAAGCCCTTCGGTGTGAAGACGTACAGCAGGATGGTGACGATGAGCGTCGCGATGGCGACCGCGAGCGTCATGGGCTGGCGGTCGAGCACCCACTGGAGCGCGTCCCCATAGCGGTCGATGAGCGCCTGGAACTTCTCGTTGGCCCAGCGTGCGATACCCGACTCCTGCTCGTGGGGATGCCGGACGAGCAGCTTCGCGCACAGCATCGGCACCAGCGTCAGCGACACGACGGCCGATATCACGATGGTCACCGCGAGCGTGATGGCGAACTCGTGGAACAGGCGCCCCACGACGTCGCCCATGAAGAGCAGCGGAATCAGCACCGCGATCAGCGAGACGGTCAGGGACACGATGGTGAAGCCGATCTCCCCCGCACCGCGCAGCGCCGCCTCGAGCGGCCGCATGCCCTGTTCGATGTAACGCGAGATGTTCTCGATCATGACGATCGCGTCGTCCACCACGAAGCCGGTGGCGATGGTGAGCGCCATGAGCGACAGGTTGTTGAGGCTGAAGCCGAGCAGGTACATGGCTCCGAGCGTGCCGATGAGCGACAGCGGCACGGAGAGGCTCGGGATGATGGTGGCCGGGATGCTGCGCAGGAACAGGAAGATCACCAGCACGACCAGGATGACGGCGAGCGACAGCTCGAACTCGACGTCGTGCACCGAGGCCCGGATGGTGTTGGTCCGGTCGGTCAGGATCGTCACCTCGACGGCCGCGGGGAGCGACGCCGACAGGTCCGGCAGCAGCTTCTTGATCCGATCGACGACCTGGATCACGTTCGCGCCCGGCTGGCGCTGGATGTTGAGGATGATTCCGGGCCGCTGATTGACCCAGCCCGCGAGATAGGAATTCTGGGCGCCGCCGACGACCTCGGCGACGTCCGACAGGCGGATCGGATTGCCGTTCCGGTAGGCGATTACGATCCCCCGGTAGGCGTCCGGGCTCTGAATCTGGTCGTTGGCGTTGATGGTCCAGGAGCGCGCCGGCCCGTCGAGCGTTCCCTTGGGTGAATTGACGTTGGCGTTGGCGATGGTGGTGCGCAGATCGTCGATGTTGAGTCCGTAGGCGGCGAGCGCGCGCACGTTGGCGATGATGCGCACCGCCGGACGCTCCCCGCCGCTGACGGTGACCAGGCCCACGCCCTGCAGTTCGGAGATCTTCTGCGCGAGGCGCGTGTCGGCCAGGTCCTCGAGCTGCGTCAGCGGCAGGGTCTTCGAGACGACGCCTAAGGTCAGGATCGGCGCGTCGGCGGGATTGACCTTGGCGTAGATGGGGGGCGCGGGCAGATCCGAGGGCAGCAGGTTCCCCGCCGCGTTGATCGCCGCCTGCACCTCCTGCTCGGCGATATCCAGACTCAGATCCAGGGCGAACTGCAGCGTGATGACCGAAGCCCCTCCGGAGCTGGTCGAGGACATCTGGTTGAGTCCGGGCATCTGCCCGAACTGCACTTCCAGCGGCGCCGTCACGGCCGAGGTCATCACCTCCGGACTCGCCCCCGGATAGAAGGTCTGCACCTGAATGGTCGGGTAGTCGACTTGCGGCAACGCCGAGAGCGGCAGGAAACCGTAGGCGACCATGCCGGTGAGCAGGATCGCCACCATCAGAAGCGAAGTGCCGACCGGCCGCAGTATGAAGATGCGGGACGGGCTCATCGGCCGCCCGAATTGCCCCGCAGCAAGATCCGGGCGCCGTCCTTGAGCTTGTCGGCGCCGTCCACCACGACGGTCTCCCCCGCCGCAAGCCCCTGCGTGATCGACACGTTGGCGGCGTCGCCGGGTCCGAGCGTCACCTTGCGAACGCTCACCGTCTGGTCGGCATCCACGACATAGACGTAGGTGCCGGGCGCGCCGCGCTGCACGCCGGCCTGCGGGATGAGCGTGGCGCCGTGCACGGTGTTCAGCAGCAGCTCGACGTTGACGAATTGCTGCGGAAAGAGGCTCTCATCGGTGTTCGCGAAGAGCGCCTTCAGCTTCAGTGTGCCGGTGGTGGTGTCGATCTGGCTGTCGATTGACTGGAGCGTGCCGCTGGCAAGCCGGGTGGTATGGCTGCGGTCCCAGGC
>JBOHUE010000131.1:0-41265 GCA_050734185.1 Candidatus Dormibacteria bacterium
CACACGCACCCGCCGTCGCGGATCCGCAGCGCTCGCAGCGTCGCCGGCGGTGCCGTACGCCGAGCGCGACCGACGTCGATCACGGCGGATTCCGCGTCCAGCAGTACGCGGACCACCGCCGCGTCGCAGGCCAGACGCTGCACCGTGGCCGACGGCACTGGCCCAGCGAACTCCATCTCCCCCGCCGGCGAGCCCCGCAGGCCGCGCAGCGTCTCGAGGGTGGCGGTGACCTGCAGGTGCGGCCGCATCGAGCCGCGCTGCGGCAGCGTCCCCTGGTCCAGCACGTGGGCGGGGAGCTCCACCACCGCATCCGCCAGGCGGCGCGAGCGAGGGCGAAGGTCATCGCGTCCGCTCTTCCGCTCCAGCGGCTCCAGCGCCGCCAGCAGCGTGGCACCGCCCACGGCATCGAGCCGGCCGCGGATGAGGTAGTCGCCGCTCTCACAGCGTTGGAACTCGAGCCAGCGCCGCTCCACGGCGTCCACCTGATCGCGGAGCGCGCGCTCGGCATCCGCCGCGTGGCGCGCATGGGCGCGGTCAAAGCTGAAGCGGCTCACCGAATGCGCCGTGGCCAGCTCAAGCAGGGGCTGCTCGTCGAAGGCCGCCCCTTCGCCGGGCACGCTGGCGACCCAGGCGGCCGTGCGTGCCAGGAGTGCCAGGTGGCCATACCCGATGCGGCCGTCCTCGACGGCGGCGATGCTCGCGGGCAGCTCGGCGGCCCGTAGCCCCACGGTCACCGCATCGTGGGCGGCGGCGCCGGACATCTTGCAGTGGTGGCGGACCCACTGCTGCGTGGACGCGGCCCCGTCGGGCTCGCCGGCCGTCGCCTCGTCCAAGACCTTGGTGAGGGACGCGAACTCGAGCTGCAGCTGGTCGATGACGTGGCTGAGGACAACGAGCCGTGCCGTGATCTCGGACGCGTCGACGAGCGCGGCCTGTTCCTGGCGCAGCCGCGCCACCGCCGCCAGGAGTGTCTTCAGCGCCGCGGTTTGCTTGTCACTGCTCTCACACACACTTGTTAGTGTACACGAACGCACGTTCGCTTTCCAGGCACAGGAGCCGACGCGCGGGGCCCGGCGTCGACCGTCCCCGCAGGTTCAGATGACGCGGTCGATCAGCCGCCCGAGGCAAGCGTGAACGGAACCGGCTCAATCTGATCGACCGGATGCGGGCCTGACACCCAGCCCTGCGCGGGACCGACGGTCAGCGCGCACGCTCTGTTCGTTGCACGGTCACACGCCACCGGTTGCGTGTGCGTGGTGACGCCGTCGTTCCAGCTCACCGCGATGTCGACGGTGAACGGCTGCTGCGCGCTGATCGTACGTCCCGCGCTGACCGTCGAATATGCGTGCGAGACGCTGCATGGATTCGACCACGTCTGCGTAGATGCGTCATAGCTGGGCGACACGGGCGGCGGACTCTCGGGCGCATCGACGCTGGGCGATTGCGCGCCGTCGCCCCAGTCCCACGTGACTGTCTGGGGCGTCACCGTCACGGTGTACACGAGGAACAGCGTGTACCCGCCGGCGATGGTGGTCGTGACCGAATGCAGCGCGGTCTGCGCGGTGGGTACACCGCTGTCGAGCCAGGCGCAGGTCGGGATGTGTACGAACGTCCTCGTGCTGCTGCTCGGACCCGGGAGCGTGCCGATTGTGCCGATGCGCCAACGTCCCATGACATTCGCGAGCAGCGTGGCACCGAACCCAAACGCCGGATCGTTCAAGACACCCGCCGAAGGCGGCGGTGCGGGAGCGTCGCCCTCGATGACAGCTTGGCCGAATCCGTACAGCAACGCGCCGTTCTCGCAACTACCTGGAGCGTTAGGGCCCACAAGCCCGAACTGCTGCTTCGACCACTCGAGCGCTTGCGACGACCACGCGCTGGCGGGAGCGATCTCGAGCGCGACAGAGATGGTGTGACCGGCTATGTTCGCTGCGGTTGCCGGTGCGCCGATGTCGGTGCGAGTGGCATCGCCGCCGGGGGAAACGGCATTGGGTACGTCGTAGCCGAACCACGCGTCGTGGCCATCGTAGCCGCCGGACGCGTTGCGCGTGAACGTGGGATAGATCGTGTAGAACATCCGGTTCGGGGAGGGTTTCAGATAGCCGAAGCCAGGGGGACAGCCCGGCGCGGGATATGGCGGCCCGTTGCCGGACGGCGTGCTGCCCGGGTCCACGCCACCGGGACTGATCGTGCCGGGAGGGATTGGCCGATATGAGCCTCCACCTCCTGCGACGAGGTCTTGGTTGGTGATTGCGGCGATGCCGTCGGAGGCGGGGGCAGGCAGGGCGTTCGCGCTGCCTTGGCCGGCCGGAGCCCCGTTTGCGTAAGCCTGGCTCGCCAAGAGAACCGCAAGACCGTTGATAGTGATCGCGATGGAAACCAGTCGCGCACTCATCGCCCGCACCACTCTGGCGGTGGCCCGTTCGGGTCGTGGCAATCACCCCCCGCGTCGGTGTACCAAATGTCGCCCAGGAGCTGGTCGTGTCGAAGCGTGCCGGGGACGAAGGCCGTTATCGGACCCGTCGTCCCGGGCAATACCGCGGAGTGCCCATCCGGGTATGTAGCCGTTGAGGCGCACGGCCCATTGAACGTGACAACGAAGACATAGTCATAGTCGGTGGGCAGGTTCTTGCGAGCGAAGTACGCCTTGCCATCGACACCGAGCGGAAACAGCGTTGCGCTCTGAACGTAGATGCAATCTGGGTCGTGAATCGCCGCACCGCTCTGCATTGCTTGTTCCTGCGACACGGCCAACACGGCGTCTCCTACGACGGCCGAGAGGACAACGGGTTGATCGTTTTCGTCGGCCCACTTCAGCCAGCCGGTTGCCCAATTGTTGGCGTTCGCCCAGTGCTGTGCGTCCGTCTGCGACACCGCGCCGTTCGTCATGTTCTTGACCGCCGGCGCATCAGGCACGTGCTCCTGCTGCAGGATGTCCGGCGGCGGCACCATCGTCACTCGGTACGGCTGCCATAGCTGCGCACAGGCGACCGGCACCTTGTCAATCGCCGTTGTCGTGTGCACTGACGCACACGCGCCAGCCGTAGCAGACGGCGACGCGGAAGCCACCGACGAGGTGCGCGATGTCTGCGGCGCTGTAGTAGTGCCGCTGCATGCATTCACGACGAGACAACACCCGCCCAACATCGTCCAAGTCACCAACCGCACGTGGACTCCCTCGCCAGCAGTCTCGACTTTGCGGACGGACGCGGCACGGACACAGGTGACGGACTGCGAATTTGTGGGCGCCGTCCGGGTGCCCCGGAAGCATGCCACAGGGTGCAGGTTCGCCGGCCCGCCCCGCGGCCGCGGGCTAGGAGTCGAACCCCGGCGAAGCCGGCGCTACGCGGCCACCGGTTGCCGCACGCTCTGCTCTGGCTTGCGCAAGAACAGCGCCGGGATGATGCCGATCGCGGCGAGGAATCCGGTGAGCGCGAACACGCGGTCGAACGCGTTGCTCATGACGTTGTCAGCGTAGGTCTTGGCGAACGCGTCCAGCGCTGGGATGCCGCTGCTCTTCGCGCTCGACGTTGCTCCGCCGGAGAACGTCACGTTGCCGAACGCGCCCTGCAGCTGACCGCAAAGCTGCGCGCTCGTCACTGGGCGGTGCTGGGCAGTCGACACTGCGCTGATCACGCTGGCTGGTGGCGCGCAGGTGGTTTGTGCCGAAGCCGGCGCAAACTGCGCGACCAGGATCGTCACCAGCACCGCGATACCGACCGACGATCCGATGCGCTGCAGACTGTTGGTGATGCTCGACGCGCGCGAGGTCAGGTTGCGCGGGATGCGTGCCAGGCCCGCCGACATCGCCGGCATCATCGCGAAGCCCATCGCGAACCCGCGCAGGAGCAGAGCGCCCACCACGAGTGCGATCGACGAGTCGGCGTGGATCTGCGCCAGGACGAAGCCGCCGAGCGTCAGCAGCACCATCCCGAAGATCACCACGGGACGGGGACCGATGCGGTCGGTCAGCACGCCGCCGAGCGGCATGGCGATGGCTGCGGCAACCGCCTGCGGCAACAGGGATAGCCCCGTCTGCAACGGATTGAAGCCGTGCACCTGCTGCAGGTACAGGGGGATGAGCAGCATGGCGCCGAACATCACTGTGACGATGATGAAGCTGAGCACCTGCGACAGCGAGAACGTGGTGTCGCGGAAGAGCTCGAGGTGCAGCAGTGGCTCCTCGGCACCGCGCACGCCGAGCCAGACGTCGACCGCTGCGATGATCGCGGTCCCGAACATCACCAGCGACTCGATGGAGCCCCAGCCGTTGACAACTCCGCCGCGCACGCCCATCGCCAGCGTCAGGACGAGCAGCGGGAACATGAGCAGGGTCGCCGGGCGCTGACGCTTCAACTGCGCGAGTACGAATGAGGCAAACAGGATCGCCGCCGAGCCGAGCATCGTGAGCACGAGCGGTGACGACCATCCGAGCGTCGTGCTGCGGTCGACTGCGTACAGCAGTGACACGACGGCAGGCGTGGCCGTGAGCAGTCCGAACATGTCGAGGCGCAGGCCGTGTCGCTTGCGCGACTCGACGAGGAAGCGCCACGCCGCAATGAAGGCGACGATGCCGATGGGGACGTTCACATAGAAGATCAGCCGCCAGGTGAAGTCCTGCACGAACCAGCCGCCGAGCACCGGGCCGAGCGCGGGGGCGATAAGCATGGGCACGCCGAAGATGCCCATGACACGCCCCATGTTCTGCGGCCCGACCGCCTGCAGGATGATCGTCATGCCGATCGGCATCAGCATGCCGCCGCCGACTCCCTGCAGCACGCGGAACACGATCAGCTCGGGCAGGTTCTGCGCGACGCCGCAGAGCATCGACGAAAGGGTGAACAGCGCGATCGTGAGCAGATACAGGCGCTTGGTTCCCCAGCGATCGGTCGCCCATCCGGTGAGCGGAATGACTGCACCCTGCGCGAGCAGATACCCGGTCACCACCCACGCTATGTCGTTGTACGAGGCGGCGTGCAGATCCTTCTGCAGCGTCGGGATGGCGATGTTGACGATCGTCGCGTCGAGGATCGTCATGATCGTGCCGCACAGGACGACCGCAAGCGCGACCCACTTGTAATCGAAGCGACCGATGCGTGCCGGCTCCACTTCGACGATGTCGTCGGGCGCTGTCAGCACCGGAGCGGCGGCAGCGACCTCCTCCGGTGTGAGCACGTCAGCCATGCACAACCTCCCTCTCGTCGATCGCGTCGTCGCTCGTCGCCTTGCGCAGCAACGCGATCAGCGACTCCATCTCGGCGCCGCTGAGACGCCGCAGCATCTGCAGCGCAACACCGCGCTTCACCTCGGCGAACTGCGTGCAGAACGCATCGCCCTTCGCGGTGAGCACGAGGCGTACGACGCGGCGATCGCTCGCATCCTGGACCCGCTCGACGAGTCCCTCGCGGAGGAGCCGATCCGCCAGTGCGGAGGCGCTGCTGAGCGCGCATCCCTGTAGCCGCGCGAGCTCGTTCATGGCCACGCCCCCGGCCCCGCTCTCACGAGCGTGATGCAGCATGTGCAGCGCCTCGAGCTGGTGCGGCGTCGCAGAGCCAAGCTCGGCCTGCAGCGCGTCCGGGATCGCGGAGCGGAACCGCCGCGAGAGCGCGCCGAAGGCCGTCAGGAGGTCACCGGCGAGCTCTGCCCGGCGACCGGCGGCCACGACCGGCTGGTCGAGGATCGCGCCCCCATTCACTGTTTCCATACCAACTTCGTCCATCGAACAGTTCGACAGTATAACCATTCTTGGCGCTTGCCGACAGAGGCCGTGTCGCTGTGGTACATTCGTACGCCGAACTCACGTTCGTCCCAGCCGGAGCACTTCTTGACGTACCGCCTGCTCCACACTGCCGATCTGCACCTGGACCGCGCTTTCGCGGGAAGCGGGTGCAACGGCGACCTCGCGCGGCAGCGCCGCGCCGGCCTGCGCCAGGCACTGCAGGTCATGGGCGAGCGCGCGTGGACGGAGCAGTGCCAGGCGGTCACCATCGGCGGCGACCTCTACGAGCACGAGCGCTCCGGGGTCGACACCGAGCGCTTCCTCCAGGCCACGTTCGAGGCATGGCGGCCGATCCAGGTGTTCATCGCCCCCGGCAACCACGACGCGCTGATGCCGGGCTCGCTGTACCGCCGGGTCGAGTGGCCACCGAACGTGCACATCTTCAATGAGCCACGCCTCACCCCGGTCCAGATCGACGAGGGGCTGACGCTCTGGGGGGTGGGGCATCGCGAGCCGTCATGGATGGGCAATCCGCTCGAGGGTGGCGTCGACGGCGCGCCGGGCGTGCACCTGGCCCTGTTTCACGGCGCCGAACTCGGCTCGCGCCCCGAGGGCAAGGGCGTCCACGGGCCGTTCCGTGCCGAGCAGATCCGTGAGCGCGGGTTCTCCATGGCCCTCTGCGGCCACTACCACAAGCGTCGGATCGACACCGCCGCCGGACTCGTCTACCCCGGCTCGCCCGAGCCGTTGACGTTCGACGAGAGCGGCGGACGGGGCCCTGTGCTCGTCGAGGTGGAGGGCAACGGCACTGTGAACTGCACCCCCGTCGAGAGCAACACCTGGCTTGCGCTGACCATCGGCTGTGACGTCTCGAGCTGCACGTCGACGTCCGGCGTCGCCGAGGCGGCCGTGCACGCATGCCGCATGTCGGCGCCGCCGGCGGAACACCTCTTACTGCGCCTCGATCTCACCGGCACAGTCGACTGCCGGCTGTCCATTGATGCGGCGCTCCTCGAGACCGACGTCCGTGAGCGCACCGGATACCCGCTGGTGCAGGTGCGCGACCTGACCCGGCCCGCCGTCGACATCGACTCCGTCTCGCGCGAGCGCTCGACGCAAGGGGCGTTCGTGCGCAGCATCCTGGCGGCACGCGAGAAGGCGAGCGCCGACGAGGAGCTCGCGATCATCGACGATGCGCTGCGGTACGGCCTCGAGGCGCTCGCCGGAGCGGAGGTCGGTCTGCGATGAGGGTCGAGCGGCTCGAGGTCGCGGGCTTCGGGAGCCTCAGGGAGGTCACGGTCGACTTCCATCCAAACCTCACCGTCGTTTTGGGCGACAACGAGTCGGGCAAGTCCACGCTGCACCGGGCGATTCGCGCGGCGCTGTACGGCATGGACGCGGGCGGCCAGGGCCGCCCGGTGGATAGGAGTGACTGGGCGCGGTGGGCCCCGTGGCGCCAGGGGCTATACGGCGTTGCCCTCACGTATCAGCTCGCCGACGGCCGGCGCATTCGCGTCGCGCGGCGCCTGGACCTGCGCGAACAGCCGGTCCAGGTGCTCGAGATGGGCGGCTCCGAGCTCACCGACGAGCTTCGCCGCGGGCGCAGCGTGAGCCCCGGCAGATTCCATCTCGGTCTCGACGAGGCGGTGTTCGCCGCCACGGCGTGGCTCGGCGACGATGCACTGGGCATCACCGCTGCCGACGGGCCCGGTGGTCGCGTGAAGGAGCTGCAGCAGGCGATTGAGCGCATGGCCGACACCGGCAGCGCCGCGACCGCGGCCGAGGCGCTCCGCCGTCTGAATGACGTGCAGCAGCGTGTCGGCACCGAGAAGCGGGCCGGCAGCCAGCTCGGCGCCGCGACCATCCGCCTGCGCGACCTCTCGCTCCGGCTCGACGAGGCCTCGCGGCAGGCGAACGCCGTGTCCTCGGAGCGGCAGCGGCTTCAGGACCTCGAGACGCAGGCGGCCGAGGCAGCCGAGCGCCGCCTCGACGCCGAGAAGCGCTGGCTGCGGGGACGCCTCGGCGACATCGAGTCACGTCTCGAGCAGGCGACCACCGCGCAGCAGGAGCTCGCAGAGCTTGCGGCGACCGTCGACGAGACTTCGCGGTTCGCGGAGTTCCCGCTCGAGCTCGAGGAGCAGGCGATCCGTCTCGGCGGCGAGCTGAACCACGCGGCGGCCGCGTCGACCGAGTCCACCGAGCGGTGGCAGGCGGCGCAGGCATCGCTCGACACGGTCGTCCGCCGCAGGTCTGAGATAGCTGCAGGGCTGGTCGCCGTCGACTCGACGCCTCGGGTGGATGCCGAGGCGATCGGCGGCGCGGCACGCCTCGAGGGGGAGGTGGCAGCGCTCGATGCCGCGTTGGCCGCGACCCGTGCCGATGCGGGCGCGGACTCGCGCATCGAGGCGCTGCGCCGCGAGATCGCCGGGACCGGGCTCAGCTCGATCCCACCGGACTCCGTCCCGGCCATTGCGGCGTTGCTACGCGACGGTGGCGGGACCGGCTGGCGCTGGCGTTCCTGGTGGACCGCAGCGGCAGCGGCTGTTCTCGTGTTCGGCGGCGCCGCAGGCGGTGCTCTTGCCATCGGCCACCACCTCGTCCCGGCGCTCGTCGCCGCCGGTGTCGGCGTGTTCGTTGCCATTGGGCTGGCCTACATGGGCCACATGCAGGGCACGAACTCCTCGCCGGCCGCCGGGCGTCTGCGCGATTTTGGGCGCGGCCTGGGACTCGACGACGCATCGCTCGAGCAGCTCGCCCGGCGATTGCCGACACTCGCGGCGCTGCAGGCTGCGCTGTACCGGGAGGAGGCGCGCGTCGAGAGCCGGAAGGCTGAGTCGGCTGCACTGCAGGCGACCGCCGCCGCCCTCGCCGAGCGCTGCGCGGCACTGGCCGCGGCGGCAGACGGCAGCGATCCAGAGCCGGTCCGCGCCGGAACGACGGAGGCGCTGCTGCGCCAGGCAAAGGCGACGCTGTCCGGCGTCACCGAGCTCGGCCGCCTCCACGACCGGCGTCGCGAGCTCGAGGAGGAGGACCGCACCCTCGAGGCGAAGGAGCATGGCCTTCAGGCGCTGGAGAGCGCGGCCAAGCGTCAGAGCGAGACGGTCGTCGGCATGGAGCGACGGCTCGTACAGATGCTTGCCGGCGCCGGCATGACGCCCGGCGACAGCCCGGCAGCGTCAGTGAAGGCGCTGCGCGAAGCGGCCGAGACCCGCCGGCGTCACCAGGCGGCAATGTCCGCGCTCAACGAGGTGCAGCGCCGGGTGTGGGCGATCGGCAAAGAGGACGACCTGCGCAGGCTGCTGCAGCAACTCTGGGAGGAGTTGATGCGGCGCGGCGACGACGACACAGAAGGCAAGCGCGCGCCGCTCGGACCGGCGGAGCTGCAGGAGCTCGAGCGGCAGGCCGAGCACGCGCGGCAGACGGCGACCGCCTCCGGCGAGCAGGCGCGCGATCTGCGAGCGCGGCTCCTCGTCGTGCTGGAGACGCTGCCGGACATCGCGGACCTCGAGGACGAGCGCGCGGCGGCCGCCGCCGAGCGTGAGCAGGCGCTGCACCGCCGCGATTCGATCGCGCTCGCCGTTCATCTGCTCGAGCAGGCCTCGCGACGAACCCACCGCGACCTTGCGCCGCAGCTCGCGGAGAGCATCGCGTCGCGGCTGTCGCTGCTGACCGACGCGCGCTACCGAGAGGTCAACGTCGACACCGAGCACTTCGCAGTCTCACTGCTCACCGACGACCGCCCCGACATGCTCCCGCTCGAGCACGCGTCGCACGGCACGCGAGACCAGGTCTCACTGCTGTTGCGGCTAGCTCTGGCAGAAACGCTCAGCGCGGGCATCGAACCGGTGCCCTTGATGCTCGACGAGCCGCTGCTCACCGCCGATCCGCGCCGCCGCGGCGCGATGCTGCGCTTCGTGCACCAGCTCTCCGCCACGCAGCAGGTGGTGCTCACCGCCGCCGACCCGCGTGTCGTGACGCTGCTGCGCGAAATCGCGGGCGAGGCGGCCATGTCCGTCGTGCAGCTGGGCGATGCTGAACCGATCATCGAAACGACCGGTCAAAAGACCCGCCGCGTACGCGTCCTCGCCGGAGATCTGATCCGCTCATCAGCCGGGTAGGGGGGACCAGCGCCGGCGCTACAACAGTCCGGCGATCCGTACCAACCCGGCGAGCTCGGAGACGTCGTCGTCCGTGAAGAGCGGGATGCGAGACACCGGCACCTCGCCCAAGCGCTGCAGGCGCGACAGCTGTTTGGCATCGCGCTGCGCGAGCGTGTGGAACATGCGGTAGGTCGCGCCGACGGCGTGCGCCGTGTCCGGCGCAACCTCGTAGCCGAGCTGTTCGGAGAGCCACGAGACGGCTGACGGATCTTCCTCGAGCATCGTCGCCACCTGCGCGGCGCCCTGATCGCGGAGCTGGTCGGGCAGGATGCGGTTGACGACGATGCCGCGCAGCGGCATCGAGAACTCGCGCAGCTTGGTGCAGAAGAACTCGGCCTCCGCGAAGGGCGCGGGTTCCAGTGACGTGACCACCACGAATCCCACCGCGGGGCTGCGCAGCAAACGGTAGACGTCACGCGCGCGCTTCTGCACGCCGCCGTAGAGCTGCTGCAGCTGCCGCACGAAATCGCCAACTTCGGCGAGAACGTCGCCACCGAGGAGGCGGTCGGCGAGACGCAGGAACGGGGCTGCCGCGATGTTCATCGCACGGAGCCCGAGGCCCGACGGCCCGGCCAGCCACGACAGGAGCCGCGCCCCGACGTAGTCGGACAGGCGGTTGGGCGCCTCGAGAAAGTCGAGTGCGTTGCGCGACGGCGGCGTGTCGACGATGACGCAGTCGTACTCGCCCTCCTGATGCAGCTCGTACAGCGCGTCCATGGCCGCGTATTCCTGTGAGCCCACGAACGCGTCGCTGATGCGCTGGTAGAAGCGGTTGTTGAGGATCTTCTCGGCTGTCCTGGAATCGGGCGCGAACCGCTCTATCAGGCGATCCCACGCGGTTTTCACGTCGAGGACGGCGGCAACGACGTGCCCGCGCGGCGGTAGCCCGGCGGCGCGCAACCGCTGACGCGGGATCTCGACAGGATCGGCGCCGAGCCCGCTGATCCCGAGTGCTGTGGCCAGGCGTTTCGCAGGATCGACCGTGAGCACGAGCACGCGCTTGTCGCCTGCAGCGGCCACGGCCATCGCGAGCGCCGCGCTCACCGTGGTCTTGCCCACGCCGCCGCTGCCCGCGCACACAATCACCTCGAGCTGCTTCAGCCGGGAGCCCATCTGGAAGACGGTGATCCCCTTGCGGCCCGCGCCCCGGCGCTCGTGCTCGCGTCGCTCGACCGCGCTCACGCCATCGCCTCCGCAAGCGCGTCGACGACGAGCCGTGTCGTCGCGAGTCCCGGGCGAGCCACCGCGAGCGGCACCTCCACCACCGGGAACTGCAGTCCGCTCCGCAGCTCGCGCTCGCGCACGCGGCCTGTCTCATAGAGGCTCGCCGCGATGTCCACGGCAACCGTGAGCGGTTCGGGCGACCCGCCGAAGCGCGCCACGACCGCATCGCGGTGCTGCGGATCGGTGAGATCGGAGGCGAGCCGGCGCTGCGCCGGTGTGACGGGCATCGTGAGCATGCGGTTGAGCAGGCATGCGTCGACCGCGATGCCGGCGTCGTCGCGCAGGGTCGTCGCCAGCTCGATCGCCTCCACCACGGCCATCTCCTCTGGCAGCGCGCAGAGCACCACGGTGCTGCGCTCGTGGTCGCGCACCATCTGGTCGATCCACTCCACCTGAGTGCGAATCAGGCCACCACGCACGAGGGTGAGCATGTTGTGCGCCGCTGTGAGGTGCGCAATCAGCTGTCCACTTGCCGCGCTGTCGACGACGATCAGGTCCCACATCGGCTTGCCGTTGTCCTGCCGGCGCTTCTGCTCGTAGGCGATCTTGCCGACGACGAGCATGTCGCGGGGCCCCGGGACCCCGGTCGCGATGAAATCGAAGACATGCGCGAGCGGTGTCAGGCGCGCGAAGCGCGGGACCTTGAAGTAGAGGTTGAGGTACTCCTGAAACGACTCCTCGGGCTGCAGGCGCAGCGACGAGACGCGCGGCTGCACCATGTGCGGCTGGAACCCCACCGGGTGTGAACCGAGCGCGGCTGCGAGGTCACCCTTGGCGTCGACGTCCACCGTCAGCACCCGCTTGCCCGCGCGCGCCGCGAGCATCGCCAGCGCGGCGGCAATCGTGCTCTTGCCCGTCCCGCCCTTGCCGCCGACAAAGATGACGCGGCGGCGCAGCAGGCGTCCGAGCAGCCCCGCACCCCCTGTGGCGGTGCGGCTACGCGCTGCCGGCGACAGCCTCGAGCACCTCGGCGGCGTGTCCTGGCGCCTTGACGCTGCGCCACTCGCGGATCACGCTGCCGTCGGGACCGACCAGGAACGTGCTGCGCTGGACTCCCATGTATGTGCGCCCCATGAACTTCTTCTCGACCCACAGGCCGAGAGCGCCGATCAGGACATGGTCGGGGTCGCTCACGAGCGGGACGCCCAACGAGCACTTGGTGATGAATTTCTCGTGACTGCGCTCAGAGTCGGGCGACACGCCGTACACGGCGACGTCGTGATCCTGGAACTGCGGGTACAGCTGGGTGAACTCACGCCCTTCGAGCGTGCAGCCCGGCGTGTCGTCCCTGGGATAGAAGTAGAGGACGGTATGGCGCCCCTTCAGCTCGTCGTTGCTGAGGTGGCCGCCGCCACTCGTCGCAAGGTCGAACTGCGGTAGCGCACCGCGCTCTGCCATTCGTTTCAGCTCCTCGCCGATGTTCCCGACCCAACCCCGCGCTCAAGTCTAGGCAACGGACGCCCGTCCCTATACTCGATCGCGATGTCCGTGACCGAGCAGCCGCCCGCCAATGCGGCTCGCATCAGTCCGATCCCTGTCCTGCTCCGCTTCATCTCCTGCGGTCTGCTGGCGCTGGCGTTCGGCATCATCTGGCGCGTCACGCTGGCGCCCCCACGCGTCGGCCTGGGCAGCGCCTTCGCCGGCATCTTCTTTCTGCTGCTCGGGTTCATCATCGGCGGCGTTGCGTGGTACCTCCGCGACGCGCGGCTGCGAATGCGCGCCCCTGAGCGCATCCCCGACGAGCGACTCGTCTTCTCGTTCGTGGTCTTCGCGATGATGCCGTTCGCCGTCCTCGTCGTTGTCGGCGCGGTGTGGCTGCTTGCGTTCATCATCGGCGCCAGCTGACGCTGCGGCGTCAGTTCATGAAGGCGCGGAGGCGGCCGGCGACCTCCTCGAGGCTCGCGTGGTCGCGGGCGTCCTCCGGCGTGCTGTCGAGGTAGTACCGGATGTCGGCGAGTGCGTCGCTGGATCGGCCGAGGCGCCAGAGGAGCAACCCGCGGTCGCGGCGCTCGAGCGGATCGTCGGGAAGCAGATCGACGCAACGATCGGCGGCCTGCAGCGCCAGCGGCCACTCCTCGCGGCACGTGTAGCAGCCGCGCAGGTTTCGCGACATTCGCACGAGCATGTCGCAGGTGCTCGCCGTCGCCAGCCAGGAGGGGTCCAGCTGCGGCAACGGCGCGCCCGTCGCCGCTGACGCCAGGTTGCGCGTGCTGTCGTCGTCGAGCGGCTCGCCGTCTGCCGTCGTATCGAAGAGCAGGCTCCTCACGCGCACAAGGAAGTGCCCCGGCATGTTGACGCCCTCGATCGGGATCTCCGCACGCCGCCCGACGGCGATCCATATTGCGGAGCACGCGATCGGGATTCCGGCGCCGCTCTCGAGCACGGTGTGCAGGTAGTGCGCGCGTGGATCACCGCCGCCGGCACCGCGGAGCCGCAGCCGGTCGCGCAGGAGCGTCGCGACGAGCGGCGCGTCCTGCGGGCTGCATCCGTGGATCCCGCACCGCGTCCGCAGCTCGCCGGCGAGCTCGTCGATGCGCTCGAGCCAGGGCGCCGGCTCAACGCCGGGGCAATCCTCGGCAGCGAGCCAGAGTGCGCCCTCGGCAACATCACCTCCGCTGCGGGCGATGGCCAGCAGGCCCTCGCGTGCGGATGCCGCTGCCATGACGGCTACATGATGCCGCTCACGGCAACGAACACGCGCTGGCGCGTTGGTGGTCGGGCCGCGACTAGACTGGGTTCCATGCTCCTCGAGGAGATCTCCGGTCCCGAAGACGTCCGGGGGCTCGGGCCCGAGGACCTCGAACGGCTCAGCGCCGAGATCCGCGAGTTCCTCGTCAACGCGGTCGCCCGCACGGGGGGCCACCTCGGGCCGAACCTGGGGGTGGTCGAGCTCACGCTTGCACTGCACCGTGTGTTCGACAGCCCGCGCGACGCGATCGTCTTCGACACAGGTCACCAGGCGTACGTGCACAAGATGATCACGGGCCGGCTGGACCGGTTCGACACGCTGCGTCAGCTCGGCGGGCTCTCCGGCTATCCGTCGCGCAGCGAGTCCGAGCACGACGTGATGGAGAACTCGCACGCATCGACCGGGCTCAGCTACGCACTGGGTATCGCCGCAGCCCGGCGGCTCCGGGGCGAGCCGGGCAAGGTCGTGTGCGTCATCGGTGATGGCGCGCTCACGGGCGGCATGGCCTACGAGGCGCTGAACAACATCGGGCAGCTCGCGCCCGACTTGATCATCATCCTCAACGACAACGGGCGCAGCTACGCGCCCACGGTCGGCGGTATCGCGGAGAACCTCGGGCAGCTGCGGCTGTCGCCGAAGTACGAGGCGGCCAAGGACGTCGCCGGCCAGGCGCTGCGCGCGTTGCCCGCGGTGGGTCACTCGGCGTACGAGACGGCGCGGCGCATGAAGAACTCGCTCAAGCAGCTGGTGGCGCCGATCTCGCTGTTCGAGACGCTCGGCTTGAAGTACGGCGGCCCCATCGACGGGCACGACATCGCCGCCGTTGAGAAGGCGCTGCGCGACGCATCCCGCTACACGGGGCCAGTTGTGGTGCACATTGTCACCAACAAAGGCCACGGCTACGGTCCCGCTGTTGCTGACAAGCTCGACAAATTCCACGGCGTCTCGAAGTTCGATCCCGACAATGGCCACTTCCCCACGCCGTCACCGACCTGGACCGACGTGTTCGGCGAGGCGCTCTGCGAGCTCGCATCGCGCGATCCCCGGGTCGTCGCCATCACCGCCGCGATGGCGTCGTCGACCGGGCTGGTTGAGTTCGCCGAGCGATTTCCAGACCGCTTCTTCGACGTGGGCATCGCCGAGCAGCACGCGGTGACGTTCGCTGCGGGACTGGCGTTGCGCGGGATGCGTCCCGTCGTGTGCGTCTACAGCACTTTCCTGCAGCGCGCGTTCGACCAGATCACCTGCGACGTGGCGTTGCACCGCCTCCCCGTGGTCTTCGTCCTCGACCGTGCCGGCGTCACCGGCCCCGACGGGCCGTCGCACCACGGAGCGCTCGACCTCGCGTACCTGCGCACGGTGCCCGGCATGACCGTGGCGGCACCGAGCTCACCGGACGATCTGCGCCATATGCTCACCGCGGCAATCGAGCTCGGAGCTCCGTTCGCCATCCGGTACCCCAGGGGCCCGGCGCCGCGGGCCGCGGTCGAGACGGTCCAGCCCATCGAGGTCGGCCGTGGCGCCGTGCTCCGCGAGGGCTCGGATGTGCTCCTGGTCGCGGCGGGCAAGATGGTCGGCGTCTCGCTCGCGGCGGCGGAGCGACTGGCGACGCAGGGTGTGTCCGCGACCGTGTTCGACGCGCGTTTCGTCAAGCCGCTCGACCCGGCCATCGCGGATCTGGCCGCGCGCCACCGCGGCGTTGTGACCGTCGAGGACGGCACCGCCACCGGCGGTCTGGGCAGCGCGGTGTGCGAGCAGCTCGAGGACGCGGGGGTCACCGTCCGCGTCCGTCGTATTGGGCTCCCCGATCGTTTCATCGAGCACGGCGACGCCGCCACGCTGCTGGCGGGGTTCGGACTCGACACGGCCGGCGTCGCGGCCGCGGCCGCGGACGTCATGCGCACGGTGCCGGCAAGCGTCGCTGGCTGACATCACGCTGCGGGAGGTGCCCGTCGAGGACATCCTTCCGCTGCGCGCCCGCATCCTGCGGGCGGGCCGTCCGGTGGAGTCGGCACGCTCCCTCCAGGACGGGCTCGCGGCGACACGGCACCTGGCCGCGTTCACGGCGAGCGGCGGGCTCGGCGGCTGCGTCACCTACTTCTGGGAGGACACTTCCCTGGCCGCCGGCCGGCGGGCGCTCCGCTTTCGCGGCATGGCCGTCGACGACCCACTGCAGGGTCTCGGGATCGGCCGTGCCCTGATGCGTGAGCTCGTGGCGCGCGCACGCGGGATGGGTGCACAGGTGCTGTGGGCCAACGGCCGCGACGGGGCGCTCGGCTTCTACGAACGGATCGGGTTCCGCGTCGCGGGCGACGGCTTCCTCGACAGCGAGATGCGGCTGCCCCATCACGTCCTCATAGCGGACGTCGACTCGATCGTCGCCTGACGCACGCGCGCCGGGATCGTGACGATGGCGCGACCGCAGGCCTGCGGCGCGAGCGCGGTCACTAGCATCGGTCTCCGTGGCCACGCTCTCGACTGCTCGCCGGAGCGCGCCTCGGCTCCATTTCTCGCCGGCGACGCTTCGGCTCACCGCCCGGGCGGCGGCGGTGCTCGCGGCGGTGGTCGCGCTCAAGTCGTTCGTCATCGATCCGCTCACCGGCCACTACGGAGGGACGCTGAACGACTTCTCGATCTACGTCGCCGCCGCGCACACGATGGCGGCCGGCGGCTCGCCCTACGCGCACTTCAACGCGAACACCGTTGTGATGGACGGCTTCGACTACCCGCCATTCGCCGCCGTGCTCATCCGGCCGCTGGCGCTCCTCGACGCCCACTTGGCCAGCGTGATCTGGCTGGCGCTGATGCTCGCCGCCACAGTCGCCGCCGCGGTGATCGTCGCGCGGACGGCGCTGCCGAGATCCTGGCCGCGGGTCGAGCTCGGCGTCATCGCGGCACTGGCGTTCGGCCCGGCGGCGTACTCGTACTGGATCGGGCAGATCAACGCGCTCGTGTTCCTGCTGGTCGCGCTGGCCTACCGCGACTACGTGCGCGAACGGCGGCTGCGAGTCGGCGTGCTTCTCGGCCTGGCCGCGGCCATCAAGGTCGGGCCCGTGATCCTCATCCTCCTGCTCCTGCGCCGCCGCTGGTGGCGTGGCGCCGCCGCGATGACCGCCACCGGCGTGGTCGCCACCGCCGCCGCCCTGCCGCTGATCGGACTCGGCGCGCTACAGACGTTCATCGGCTCCGTGCTGCCGACCCTGGGGCGGCCCACCGGCTGGATCTACAACCAGACGGTCGCGGCGAGCATCAGCCGGCTCGCGTCGTGGTCGGTGCTGTCGCCCGACCCTGCCTCACCCGTGATCCAGGCTGCCGGCGTCGTGGCCGGGATCTCGGTGATCGCGATCGCGCTCGTGGTGGTGCGCTCGGGTCCCCGATCGAATAGCGAGCGCGGCGCGGAATTCGGCGCGGCCGTCACGGCAATGCTGCTGTGCGGGTCGCTCGCGTGGTACTCGCACTTCCTTTTGCTGCTCATTCCGATCTTCGCGGCGATGGGCCTGGCGCTGGCGCGCGGGTGGCGGCACGAGCGACGTCTGGTCGCGGCCACCGCCACGGCGGTCGTGATGTTCGCAGTCGTCGCGCCGCTGACCATCGCGCAGCTCTCGATGGCAGGGCTCGTCCAGCTGAGCCACAGTCCGGCGTGGTGGCCGGTGCTGCAGCTGTTCGCCCTGCCCAGCCTCAGCGCGCTGTGGCTGCTCGTCGAGCTGTCACGCAGCCTGCACAAGGAGGCTCAACCGCACGGGGTGGAAATGGAAAGGGCCGGGCGAGGAGTCACCCGGCCCTGGTCCAGGAAGGGGTATCAGGCGTCGTAGTACAGGTGGAACTCGTAGGGGTGCGGCCGCAGCGCGACTGCATCCACCTCGCGTTCCCGCTTGTACGCCACGTAGGTCTCGATCAGGTCGGGTGTGAACACGCCGCCCTCGAGCAGGAACTGCTGATCGCCCTCGAGCGCGTCGAGGACCTCGGTGAGCGAGCCGGGGAGATCCTTCACCACCTCGGCCTCCGCGCCCTCGAGCTCGTACAGGTCCTGGTCGACCGGCTTCGGCGGCTCGATCTGCCGCTTCACGCCGTCGAGGCCCGCCATCAGCATCGCCGAGAAGGCGAGATACGGGTTGCACATAGGATCCGGTGAACGGAACTCGAGACGGCGCGCCGCCGGCGCGTTGCTGTACGTCGGGATACGCACACAGGCGCTGCGGTTGCGAGCGCTGTACGCGAGCTTGATCGGCGCCTCGTAGCCAGGCACCAGGCGGCGGTAGCTGTTCGTGGTCGGCGCGGCGAATGCGAGCAGTGCCGGCGCGTGCATGAGCAGCCCGCCGATGTACCAGCGCGCGGTGTCGCTGAGCAGCGCGTACTTGTCCTTCTCGAAGAACAGCGGCACGCCGCCCTTCCACAGCGACTGGTGCGTGTGCATGCCGCTGCCGTTGTCACCGAACAGGGGCTTGGGCATGAACGTCGCCGTGTAGCCGTTGCGGTAGCAGACGTTCTTGACGATGTACTTGTACTGCAGCACCTTGTCGGCCATCGACACCAGCGTGTCGAAGCGCATGTCGATCTCGGCCTGACCTGCGGTGCCGACCTCGTGATGGTGCACCTCGATATCGATCCCGCTCTCGATGAGCGCCAGCACGATCCTGCTGCGAAGATCCTGCTGCTTGTCCACGGGGGGCACCGGGAAGTACCCCTCCTTGTACTTGGGACGGTACCCGAGGTTGGCGGTGTCGTTGCGACCGGTGTTCCAGATGCCCTCGTCGGAGTCGACGAAGTAATAGCCCTCGTGGCTGTTCTGGTCGTAGCGCACCGAGTTGAAGATGTAGAACTCGCACTCGGGGCCCCAGTACGACGTGTCAGCGATCCCGGACTTGCGCAGGTAGTCCTCGGCCTTGCGCGCAACAAAGCGCGGGTCGCGGCTGTACGGCTGCACCAGCAGCGGGTCCTTGATGTCGCAGACGATCGACAGCGTGGGGACGTCGAGGCACGGATCCACGAACGTGCGCCCGGGATCGGGGAACAGGAGCATGTCGCTCTCGTGGATCTTCTGAAAGCCGCGAATGCTCGAGCCGTCGAACCCGATGCCCTTGGTGAAGACGTCCTCGGTCAGCTCGCTGAGCGGAATGCTGAAGTGCTGCCAGCTGCCGACCAGGTCGGTGAAGCGCAGATCGACGAACTTGATCCCCGCCTGATCCGCGCGGTTGATGACGTCGAGCGGGCTGGGCGCGGAGTCGCTGGCCGCCCCTGATGCACGGACGGCTTCGTCGATCGCCATCGTTCCTCCTTCCGGGACTTGACTAACGGCCGGTGACGGTTCTCAGGCGCGCCGCACGGCCGGAACTCTCTCGGCCCCCGAGCATAGACCGCGCGACGCCGCCTCACCATGTGCAGGTAGCCCAGACGAGCCAGATGCCCCTTGTACGCTTCGCACAAACAGGGCCCGCAGCGGGAGCCCGGCGTCAGGCGGAGTTGGCAGGTGCCTTGAGCCCGTCGACCTTGACCCGAGCTCCGGCCTTGTCCTTGAAGTACACCTTGTTGATCTCGACGAAGCTCACCTGAGCCGTGGGCACGTCCTCCTCGGCGTAGATCGCGTCCACCGGGCAGGGGTCGACGCACGCGCCGCAGTCGATGCACTCGTCGGGATCGATGTAGACCATGCGGTCCTCATCCGCCTCGTGGATGCAGTCGACCGGGCACACCTCGATGCAGGATTTGTCCTTGAGGTCGATGCAGGTCTCGGTGACGATGTAGGTCATTCCGTCCCGATAGTACCAAGGGGTCTTCCTGCGCCCGATTGAGCCGTGCGCGGCGCGCGCGCAGAATCAGCCGGTGGTCAAGCGCGCGCTCAGCGCCGGCGGTGGCGCGCTCGCAACCCTCGTACTCGCAACGGTCGTCTGCGCATGCGGCGGCGGCAATGTGCCGACGTCTCCGCGGACCTCGACAGCGCCGACCGTCTCGCAGACCCCACCGCCGTCGGCTGTCCCTTCCGCCACCGGCGGCGAGGTGGCCACTCTGACCGCGGCGGAAGGCGGTTCCACCATCGACGTGCGCGTCAACGCGGACATCCGCGTGACGCTCACGGCCGACCCGGGCACCACCTGGACGGCGCCCGGCGTCGACGGCGGAACGATCCTGAAAGCCGTGTCGTCGTCTGTCAGTGCGGCAGGCGCCATCGCGGAGTTCCGTGCGTTGCAGCCGGGAACCGCACGCCTGAGTGCGACCGAGAACCCCACGTGCCTGCCGCTGTGCGGACGCCCGTCACGGCTGTGGGAGGTGACGGTGACCGTCACCCCCCATCCGGTTCCGTGAGGAGATCAGTACGCCGTCTTCGAGTGCCCGCGGCCGCCGCCCTGGCCGCCGCCGACGCCGGTGCCCGGTTGATGCGTGCCGCCGGGCGCGGCGAGACCACCGCTGAGCGTGTACATCGCCTCGTTCAGCGTGCCGCCTGACGGTGGCAGCCCCAGCGGGAAGACGGCCCAGGCGCGCCCGGCCATGAACGACGCGGAGATGTAGTCACCCGCCATCGGTCCGTCGGTGGTCGGAGCGAGCTCGTTGAGCGTCATCGGACCGGCCACCTGGGTCGCCGTGCTCCAGCTGGACCCACCGTTGGCCGACGAGATGAAGCCGACGTCGAGCTGACACGTGGTGCACGCCGCGACCGGGTAGTAGTAGTAGTAGAGGCCGAGGTGCGCTGACGAGCCGCTCGTGCTGCGATCAACGGCAATGCCGGGGAGGAAGTGATCCGCCCCGCTGCTGGTCGAGTCGATCGGAATGCGCGTGACGCTGCCCCAGCTGCTGCCACTCGTCGACGACTTCGACATCACCAGGTCGTTCGACGTGCAGCCGCTGCGGAAGCGGCAGTCCTGCCACACGAGGTACACGATGCCCGACGAATCGATCTCGGCGGAGGGCAGCGGCTGGCTGCGGAAACCGCCTGCCGGGGCACTGTCGGTCACCGACGAGATCAGGCTGCTGGAGTTCCAGCTGTTGCCGCCGTTGGTCGACGTGAAGGACCGCATCTGCGAGGCTGAGTCCGCGAAGTACGGGACGACGACTGTGCCGTTCGGCTGCACGAGCGGCTGGCCGCCCAGACCGTGCGCGCTGTCGGACGTGCTCCGGGGCACCGACCATGTTGCCCCTCCATCGGTCGACGTGAGCATGCGCATCAAGTTGCCCTGTGTGTTGTCGTCGAACTCGATGTAGCAGTTGCCGTAGTGCGAGCTCGTCGACGTCCGGTCGCAGGCGATCCAGGACTTGTCAAAGGAGTCCGCGCTCTGCGAGATCGCGTTGGTGGCGGCCGACCACGTGACGCCGTCCGTCGACGTGTTGATCGCCACGCCCCGACCGTTGACGTTCGAGTCGAGCGTGAGCGACTCTGCGATCCACAGGCCGTGTCTCGGGTCGTACGCGATCGCCGGATCGCTGACGCGCGCCCAGCCGAGGTTTGAGCCGCCCTGGACCGTGGTCAGGCCGGGCAGCAGGCCCTGTGTCCAGGTGGAGCCGCCGTTGGTCGTCGTGGCGAAGCCGATGGCATCCGCGCCGCCGTTGTTGAAGCGGCCGTCCTGGAACACGGAGACCAGCGTCGAGCCGTTCGACAGCGTGTCGGGCTCGACCTGGGTGGCGTGCTCAGCGTTGGGGTCGGTGAACGAGTCGCTGCTGAGCTGCATCAGGCCGGGCGGCGGTCCGCTGCCGGTGACCGTCAGCGACACCGTCGTGGAGTGCTGTGACGAACCCTCGGTGCCGGTCACCGTGAGCGTGTAGCTGCCCGGTGCCGCCGTTCCCGCGTTCACATTCAGTGCAGACGTCCCCCCCGCCGTCACGCTCGGCGGCGTCAGCGTCGCCGTGGCGCCGCTGGGCGCGCCGCTCACACCGAGCGATACGGTGCCCGCGGAGCCGGATGTCACCGCCGTCGTGATGCTGGAGCTGCCCGCCGCGTTCGGCGCCAGCGTCAGGCTTGTGGGACTGGCGCTGATGCTGAAGTCGTTCGGCGGCGGCGCGTTCTGCGTGACGGACACGTCATCGAGATACATGTACGTCAGGTCGCCGTAGCCGTCCCCGTGAGCGTTGAACCACAGCTGCACGTTCTGACCCGCGTACGGGGTCATGTTGAACGTCACCTGGGTCCACGCCTGCGCGTTGCTGCAGACCTTGAACACCGACGCGAGCGTCGCGCCCGAGGTGTTGCGGATCTGGGCCTCCTGCCAATCGTAGGTGATCGTGTCGGTGGACGACGGCCAGTACCAGAAGCTCAGCGTCGACGCCCCGCTCGGCACGGTGATCGTCTGCGTGAGGCTGCTGTCGCCGTTGGGCTCCGGCTCAGCGCTCGCACTGAGCTGTGCGGCGAATGCTCCGCTGTGCTTCTGCGTTGTAGTCACCGTTGGCGAGAACACGCCACCGGTCGACCAGCTGCTCAGAGAGCCGGTCTCGAAGCCGCCGTTGGTCACCACGGCGCCGCCCACGCCGGTCACGGTCAGCGCGACCACGGCCGAGTGCGTCGCCGTGCCCTCGGTCCCGGTCACCGTCAGCGTGTAGCTCCCCGGTGCCGCCGTCCTCGCGTTCACGTTCAGTGCAGACGTCCCTCCCGCGGTCACGCTCGCCGGCGTCATCGTCGCGGTGGCGCCGCTGGGAGCCCCGCTCACGGTGAGCGACACGGTGCCCGCAGCGCCGGACGTCACCGCCGTGCTGATGGAGGAGCTGCCGGCCGCGTTTTGCGCGAGCGTCAGGCTTGTCGGGTTGGCGCTGATGGAGAAGTCACCCGGCGCCACGACAGACAGCGCCGCTGTCGTCGAATGTATCCCCGACGGCGCGGTGCCGGTGACCGTGATCGTGTAATTCCCCGTGGGCGTGTTCGTCGCCGTCGCCACGGTCAGCGTCGAGCCTTGTCCGGCGTTCACGGGCGTCGGGTTGAACGACGCGGTCGCCCCCGAGGGAAGCCCGGTCGCCGTGAGAGCAACCGACTGCGTGGAGCCGCTGGTCACCGCGGTGGTGATCGTGCTATTGGCGCTGCCGCCCTGCGTCACGGGCGACGGGCTGAAGCTGCCGGCGCCGATGCTGAAGTCGTTTGGCGCCACGACAGACAGCGCAGCCGTCGTCGAATGCACCGCCGCCGAGCCGGTGCCGGTGACGGTGATCGTGTAGTTCCCCGCGGGCGTCGACGCCGTCGTCGCCACGGTCAGCGTCGAGCCCTGTCCGGCGTTCACGGGCGTCGGGTTGAACGACGCGGTCGCACCCGAGGGCAGGCCGGTCGCCGTGAGAGCAACCGACTGCGTGGAGCCACTGGTCACCGTCGTGGAGATCGTGCTGCTGGCGCTGCCGCCCTGCACGACACTCGCCGGGCTGAACGCGCCGGCGCTGATGCTGAAGTCGTTCGGCGGCGGCGCATTCTGCGTGACGGACACGTCATCGAGATACATGTACGTCAGGTCGCCGTAGCCGTCCCCGTGAGCGTTGAACCACAGCTGCACGTTCTGACCCGCGTACGGCGTCATGTTGAACGTCACCTGCGTCCACGCCTGCGCATTGCTGCAGACCTTGAACACCGACGCGAGCGTCGCGCCCGAGGTGTTGCGGATCTGTGCCTCCTGCCAGTCGTACGTGATCGTGTCCGTGGACGACGGCCAGTACCAGAAGCTCAGCGTCGACGCCCCGCTCGGTACGGTGATCGTCTGCGTGAGGCTGCTGTCGCCGTTGGGCTCCGGCTCAGCGCTCGCACTGAGCTGTGCGGCGAATGCTCCGCTGTGCTTCTGCGTTGTAGTCGCCGTTGGCGAGAACACGCCACCGGTCGACCAGCTGCTCAGAGAGCCGGTCTCGAAGCCGCCGTTGGTCACCACGGCGCCGCCCACGCCGGTCACGGTCAGCGCGACCACGGCCGAGTGCGTCACCGTGCCCTCGGTGCCGGTCACCGTCAGCGTGTAGCTGCCCGGCGTCGCGGTCCCCGCGCCGACGCTCAGGCCCGTGCTGCCGCCGGCCGTGACGCTCGCCGCGCCCAGTGTCGCCGTTGCGCCGGCGGGAGCCCCGCTCACCCCGAGCGACACCGTCCCCGCCGTGCCGGACGTGAGCGCTGTGCTGATCGTCGAGCTGCCCGACGCGTTCTGCGCCAGCGTCAGGCTCGATGGGCTAGCGCTGATGGAGAAGTCGTTGGTTGGCGTGCCGCCGCAGCTCGGGAACTTGAACGAGCCGATGCGCGTGTGCCAGTTGAAGTTGCCGTTGCTCGGGATGTACTCGTCGACGTACCAGAACGTGCAGCCGTCGCTGGGGTCGACCGACATGCCGCTGTAGTCACCCCAGCGGTTGGCGGCGTTGCCTCCCGTCTGGGATCCAGCGCCGGTGAACAGCGTGGTCTCGCCCTGCGGCATCGTGCCGGCGGGATCGGACGCCAGCCGTCCGGTGTAGGCGATTCCCGGGTGCAGCGTCGAGCTCGAGGTGTTGTAGCCGAGAGCTGCGTCACCGGACTGGTCCATGTTGATCGACCCCATCCAGCGATAGGTGCTGTCCGGCGCGTACGTGCCCTGTTGGAACACGCCCAGCGTCGACCCGCTCGGCCGGAGCTCATACCAGCGCATGCCGACGGAGCTCCCCGCGCTGATGGAGTGCGTGGCCAGGATCGACTCGTGGTCGCCGAAGTTGCGATAGGGCAGGCTGTTCATCAGCCGGTCACCCAACGAGTCGAGCTGCTGCGTCGTGCCCGACTGCGGGACGCACGTGCCAAAGCCACTGCACGCCTCGCTGAACGCGGTTACCGGAAGGTCCGTCTGCGCACTCAGCGACGAGTTGGCCGGGGTTGTCCAGTCGATGTGCAGCCGCCAGTAGGCCAGCGCGTTCGACGTCGTCGGCGAGATGCCCACCAGCCACTCCGGCGTTCCCGCGGCCGGCGGGGTCGTGCCGTTGAGCGACGCCGGCAGCGCCGTGTTCTCGCCGCTCGAGTTGAGGGAGAAGCACTGCGTCGAGGCCGCCGCGCCGGTGAGCATCGCGGCGCGGTTCAACGCGCAGGTCTCCTCGCCGAGGCCCAGGGTCCCGGACGCGTTGAACCGGTTGACAGTCAGGTAGTACGCATCCGGCCAGACGCCGAGCTTCGGATAGTCGGGGAAGGTGCTGCCGTACGAAAAGCTGTACCGATTCCATGATCCCGTGGCGTCTGCGCCGGTGGAGACGGCCACGCAGATGTCGAACGGCTGCGACGACACCTGCAGCTGCTGCACGACCCAGCGCTGCGAGATCGTGTCGAACTGGACGGTGGCGTCGCCGTCGTTGGAGGTCTGGCACGTACCACCGAACCCCGAGAACAGCGTGTTGGTGTTCTCAGGGCCGAGCAGCTTCGTGCCGCTCTTGTTGTACACGGCGATCTGGCTGTTGACGACCTCGACGAACTGCGTCGTCCCCACCGCACCGTTGGGGTCCGGCGGGACCAGGCCCGAGTTGTCGGGGGTGCCGTCGAAGTTGTTGGTCGCCGCGGGTGCGTTCGCCGTCGCCGCCAGCGGCCCGCCACTGGTGTCGGCAGCCGGGGGTCCGGCGGAGTTGGGGTTTCCGTGCTTGACGGGGTGCATGGTCCCCTGCGTGCCGGTCGGCTTATAGGAATGCAGCGGACGGGAGGTGTCGTGATGCGTGTCCGAGCTGACGACGAAGGGCGGCGACCCGCCGTCCGGCGGCGACGCCGCTCTGGTGGCGGCCGGGACGAGGCCGAGGGCGATCGCCGCGGCCGCGAACAGTGCCGCAACGACAACAACCGCCCAGCGGGGCGTGGCGCGGTTCTGGTGATCCCGTCCCCGCGGCGCACGTCGTCCGGCCATCGCTCGACTCCCCCGCGCGGACGCTGCACGACTGTTCGCGCTGACTGACTATCGCCCGCGGCCGGGGCTAGTGTACGTGGGCTCTTGTGCTTTACGGGGACGTTGCGCCGTCGTTACAGCGGCCTCGTGTCAGTGCCCCCAGTGCTCCGGCTGCACATGGCGGATCGTGTCCTCACCGCGTTCACCGGTGCGGATGCGCACGGCGTCCTCGACCGGCAGGATGAAGATCTTGCCGTCACCGATCTCGCCGGTGCGAGCGGCGCCGCTGATGGCGTCGACCACGCTGGCCAGGTTGGCGTCAGGCACGACCGACTCCACCTTCACCTTGCGCTGCAGGGAGATGTTCACCCGCGCGCCACGGTATGTCTCGGTGTAGCCGCGCTGCTGGCCGCAGCCCAGCACCTCGCTCACCGTCACGCCGGACGCACCCAGTCCATCGAGTGCGTCCTGCACGGCCTGCAGCCTGTCCGGTCGGATGATCGCTTCGACCTTCTTCATCGCGCTGTCCTCACGTTCCCGCGCTGGTTCGACCCGGCGCGCCCGAACCCGCCTCGGCGCGGCGGCGCTCCGATTCGGCAAGCGCGTCGGGATGAATGTACGCGCCGCCGGGTACCGGCATGAACTGCTCCGGGTAACCCCACATGCCGTGCTCGCTGATGTCGAGCCCGTCGAGCTCGTGGCGTGCGCTGACGCGCAGGCCCACCGTCTTCTTGATCACCCAGAAGGTGCCGTAGGAGAGCGTGAACACCGTGGTGAACGCGACCGCAACGGCTGCCGCCTGAGCGCCGAGCTGCTGGAAGCTGCCGGTATAGAACAGGCCGCCGTGGCCGACGCCATTGAACTTGGCCAGCGTCGGGTCGGTGAACAGCCCGCACGAGAGCGTGCCCCAGATGCCGGCGAGGCCGTGCGCCGACAGGGCGCCGACCGGGTCGTCGAGCCACCTGTCGATGAGGATGACGCCATACACCACGATCACGCCGGCAACTGCGCCGATGATGATCGCCGCCCAGGGCTCGATGTAGCCCGACGGAGCCGTGATGGCGACCAGCGCCGCGATGGCACCGTTGCCGATCATGCCGACGTCCAGCTTCCTCGACACCCAGTAGATCGCGGCCATGGCGGCGAGCGCGCCGGCGGCAGCCGCCAGGTTGGTCGTGATCACGACGTCCGCGAAGTGCAGGTTGGTGGCGTTCAGCGTCGACCCCGGGTTGAAGCCGAACCATCCGAACCAGAGGATGATCACGCCCAGCTGCGCCAGCGGCATGCTGTGGCCGGGTATCGCGTTCGGTTTCCCGTCTCTCCCATACTTGCCGATGCGCGGCCCGAGCAGCAGCAGCCCGGCGAAGCCCGCGGTCGCACCGGTGAGGTGGACGACCGTCGAGCCCGCGAAGTCCTGTGACCCCAGGTTGGCCATCAGCCAGCCGCCGCCGAACAGCCAGTGGCTGATGAGCGGGTAGATGAAGCCCGCGAACGGAATCGCGAAGATGATGTAGACGATGAACTTGGTGCGCTCCAGCATCGTCCCCCAGACGATTGCGAGCGACACCGCGCAGAACACGAACTCGAAGAAGAACTTCGCCGCGGCCGGCGCGGTGGATGCGGAGATGGCGGGCAGGTCGATCGTCGAGCCCGGGTGGAACGTGGGCAGGAAGCCGGTGGCCCCGATGAGGCTGAAGAGGCCACCGCTGGCGGCGCCGAAGGCGAACGCGAAGCCGCAGATCCAGTACACGACCGACGCGATGCTCATGTTCACGACGATCTTGGCCACAACGGTGCCGACGTTCTTCATGCGGGCGAAGCCGACCTCGAGCATGGCGAAACCGGCCTGCATGAAGAGCACGAAGCAGGCGGCGACGACGACCCACACCGTGTCCGCGGCAACGCCCGCCGCCTGGGTGGCGGTGTTGTCCGCCGCGTGAGCGGCTCGCGGGGCGAGCGCCGCGGCGGCTGCAATGACGCCTGCTAGCGTCACCAGTCGGGCGCGCGCGGGCACACGATCTTGTATCCAACGCACCACCACCGAGATCCCTCCTGTTGGGCGATTCGCCCCAAAGGTCGACGAGCGCGTCAGTTTGGCGGGAGGGGCGGCGGTTCCGCAAGGGGGAGGCGCACCCAGAAGCGCGCACCCCCGTCGGGCGGCGAGTCCACACCCACCTCACCGCCGTGGGCCTCGACGACGGTCCGCACAACGAAGAGCCCGACCCCGGTGCCTCCGGACGCGGAGCCGCGGCGGAACCGTTCGAAGATCACGTCCCGCTCCGCGGCGGGGATCCCGGGGCCATGGTCCTCGACGGCGAGCTCCGCGCTCGCACCCGTCCGGCGGAGCCTGACCGCGATGGGAGTCGAGGGAGGCGCGTAGCGAATTGCGTTCGTGACGAGGTTCTCGACGACGCGGCGCACCGTGTCCGGGTCGGTGTCGCTGACGATCGGCTGCGCCGGCACACTGATCTCGATGGGATGCGTGGTGGAGCGGGCCAGTGCGTCGCACGTCTCGCGGATCAGTGGCCCCAGCTCCGTTGGTTCGCGCCGCAGCGGGAATGCGCCCGCCTCCATCGCCAGCGATATCAACATGGTCCCGACGAGCCGCTCCATGCGAGCCAGCTCGTCAACGATCTGATCGATTACCCCGCGCTGGGCGCCGGTGAGACCCTCGCGGAGTGCCTCGACGTACGTGAGCACGACGGTGAGGGGCGTCCTGAGGTCGTGGGAGACCGCCGAGAGCACGTCGCTTCGCGCCTCGGCGAGCGCGCGAGACTCTGCGAGACGGCGCTCCAGCTGTCCCTGGAGATGGCTGCGCTCGATCGTCCCGGCGAGCTGCGACGCGATGGCCGCGAGCATGGCCGTCTCGTGATTCGTCCAGTCGTGGGGCAGCTCCGTCTGCACGTTCAACACACCCACGACGCGCGTGCCACCGCTGATCAACGGCACGCTGCACATGGACGTGAACCGTTCCTGATCGAGCCCGTCGATCCAGTGGAACCGGGGGTCCTGCGCGACATCACGCACCGCGATCGTGCTTCGCTTCATCGCCGCTGTCCCCGTGATGCCCACGCCGAGCGGCATGCGCGCCTGATCGGCACCGACCGGGTTGAGGCCGTTGGTCGCCGTGAGCACCACCTCGTCGCCGTCGACGACGTAGAGGGAGCACACCTCCACGCCGAGCACTTCACACGTCTCTCGGATCACGAGCGCGCAGAGTTGTTCGGGGTCGAGCATCGACGAGGTGGCGCGGGCCAGGTGCTGGAGGAATGAAAGCTCCTCGACGGTGTGCGGCCGTGTGGTGCTCTCCTCAGGGGCGGCCATGCGTTTCGCCTCGGGACGTGGGCTCATCGATACAATCGTGCACATCGCTTCCCGCGTGCTGCTTATTGACGACGAGCCGCGAGTCGGCGACGCCCTGCGGTTCGCCCTCGAGCGCCATGGCGTGGCGGTGACGCAGGAGCTGACCGGCGCGGACGGCCAGGAGAGCGCACGGCGTGAGCCGCCGGACGCCATCCTCCTCGACGTCGGCCTGTCCGGCGAGGACGGGATCGACCGCCTCCGTGCGCTCAAAGCCGACCCGGAGACGCAGTCCATCCCCGTGATCATGCTCAGCGGCCGCGTCGACGCGGCGTCGATCGCCATCGGCCTCGAGGCCGGCGCCGAGGACTACATCACCAAGCCGTTCACGCCCGCCGAGCTCCGAGCGCGGATCAGCCATCATGTCCGGCGACGCAATGGCTGACATCGTCGTCCGCGAGGACATGGCCGTGGGCGACGCTGAGACCGTGCTCCATCTGCTGCCTCCCGCCGTCGTCCCGTCCGCCACGATCCCCACGCTCGTCGCCGCGGTCGCGTCGGACCCTCGCGCGCGCTGCGCGTTCGTTCTCGATCCGGATTCCCGCCTTCTCGGGGTCGTGGACGAGTCCGACCTCGACCGCGACCTGGCCCTTCTTCTGACACCGGAATCCACGTCGGTGGAGCAGACCGGGATCCGGGCGCTGTCCCAGGCCGCGCGCGGAGTCCACGAGACAGCGCAGCACCTGATGCACCCCGCCGTGACGGTGCGCGTGAGCGACCGCATCGGCGATGCCGTGCATCGCATGCGCGCCGGCGGCGAGGAGACAGCGGCGCTCATCGACGGCGACGGCCGGCTTCTGGGATACCTCTCTCTCTTCGAGGTGCTCGGAGCGCTGCTGGAAGCGGCCGGCGGCACGGCGTCCTGGGTGGCCTGAGGCTCACGCCACCCGGACGGCGGCGCCGGTGGAACCCGGGCGCAGCAGCGCCTTGAGGAGCGGCGGGGTCACAACGGCACTCACCAGGACCGCGAGGACGCCGAGCGCGTAGCCCGTCGGCGAGAGAACGTGGCTCTGAACGCCGAGCGCGGCAATGACGAGTGTCACCTCGCCGCGCGGGATCATGCCGAACCCCACCAGCGCGGCGCCGCGGCCGCGGATGCCTTCGATGATGGCGCCGAGCCCGCAGCCGAGCACCTTCGACAGGAGCGTCGCCACCGGCACGGCGATCAGGAGCAGCGCGCCCCCGCCAACCTGTCGCAGGTCGGCCTGCATGCCGACGTTGACCAGGAACACCGGGACGGGGAGCGCGTACGCGACGATTCGCAGCCGGTCGGCGAGCTCTGCGCCGGCGCTGCGGCCCAGGATCAGCCCGGCGAGGTACGCGCCGGTGATGGCGGCGATGCCTGCGGTCTGCGCCAGCCAGCCCATGAAGATGCAGAACGCGATGCTCATGCCGAGAAGGCTCTCCGTGGTCCGCAGACGGCGCATGAGGCGGAGCACAGAGCCGGCATACGGGAGGCCGACACCGAGGCTGATTCCGAAGTAAGCGAGGAGGCCGACGACGAGCACGACCGGCGCGACGCCGCTGATGCCGAGCGCGGCCAGTGTGATGCTGAAAACGAGCAGCCCGATGACATCGTCGGTGACCGCGGCGCCCAGGATGGTCAGCCCCACCCTCGTCTGCAACTGGCGCAGCTCGAGCAGCGCCTGGACGCTGATGCTCACCGAAGTGGAAGCGAGCATCACCGAGACGAAGAAGGACTCGCGCAACGCGAGCCCGCCGAGCAGCGCCGCGCCTGTGACCAGCGCAAGCGTGCAAGCGACGCCCCCGACGGCGACCAGGGCCGCGCCGCGACCGGCGCGGACGAGCTCGTCGAGGTCCGTCTCCAGCCCTGCGAGGAAGAGCAGCAGCACCACGCCGATGCCGGCCACCGTCTGCAGCGCGCCGCGGTCGGCGGCCATCAGCGCTGGGGCGCCCTGGACATGGCCGACCAGGTCGAGGAGCCCTGGTGAGAGCACGATGCCCGCCACCAGGGCCCCACTGACCGACGGCTGCCCAAGCCGGGTCGCGAGATCGCCGCAGAGCTTGGCTACCGCCAAGATGACGGCGATCTCGAGGAGAAACGATGTTGTGATTGCCGGCCTACGCCCCCACGGGCATCGGTGGTACCAGAGGGGCAGGCGCCACCCAGTCATCCGGGTAGGCCTCGGTGCCGATCTCGGGGATATCGAGCCCGCCGATCTCCGCGGCCGGATCCGTGCGGATACCCCAGGCCTTGTCGACCAGCTTGAAGAAGATCCAGGAAATCGTCGTCACGTAGAGGAAGTTTGCGGCGATGCCGATGAGCTGCGCCGACAGCTGGCCGCCGTTGTCACCGAAGAAGATGCCGCGAACGCCGTGGGCGGTGACGCCGTTCCATCCTCCATAGAAGTTGTTGCCGTCAGCGAAGAGCCCGACGGATAAGACGCCCCACGCTCCGCACACGCCGTGCACGGAGATGGCGCCAACCGGGTCGTCGATCTTCGCGACCCAATCGAAGAACCAGACGCTGATGCAGACGATGACTCCGGCCACGAGGCCGATGATCGCGGCAAACACCGGCGACACGAAACCGCTCGGCGCGGTGATCGCGACCAGGCCGGCCAGGATGCCGTTGGCGGTCATTGCCCCATCCGGTTTGCCGTGCCGGATCCACATGTAGAGCATTGCCGAGAGCGACGCGGCAGCACCAGCGATCATCGTGTTGACGGCGATGACGCCGATGCGCAGGTCACCGACTCCGCTCGCACCGAGTGTCGAGCCGGGGTTGAACCCGAACCAGCCGAAGGCGAGGATGAAGCAGCCCACGAGGGCGAGCGTGAAGTTGTGCCCGGGGATCGTGTTCGGCGTTCCGTCGCGGTTGTACTTGCCGATGCGCGGGCCAATGACCATGGCGCCGGCGAGCGCCATCCAACCTCCCACGCAATGGACGACGCCACTCCCTGCGAAGTCCGCGTAGCCGTTGCCCAGGCCGAAGTTGGTCCCGAGCGTGAATAGCCAGCCCCCGCCCCACGCCCAGTTGCCGAAGATCGGGTACGTCAGCGTGCTGCAGAACAGCCCGAACAGGGCGAAGCTCGAGAATTTCCAGCGCTCCGCTAGAGCCCCGGTGGGGATGGTCGCTGCGGTGTCCATGAACACCATCTGGAAGAGGAACAGCACGGCGATGCCGACGTCGTACGTCTGACCGGCGAGGAAGAAACCGTCACTCCCGAACAGTCCGAACATGTGGCCACCGATGGTCGGTCCGATCTCGCCGTTCAGGGTCAGACCGGGCGTGCCTCCGAGCGTGCCCGCGCCACCCACCGACCCCAGTCCTCCGAACTGGAGCGCAAACCCGGCGATGAAGTAGCCGAGCATGCCCAGCCCGTAGACCATGAAGTTCATCATCATCGTGTGGGCGGCTGACTTTCTTCGCGTGAACCCCGTCTCCACCAGCGCGAATCCGGCCTGCATGAACATGACCAGATAGCCCGTGACGAGCGTCCAAACGACGTTGATCGCGATGCGGTTCTGACCGACCTGATCAGCGAGCGCTGTGGCGATGGGCTCGGTCTGCTTGCCCTTGTCGAACGGCGTGCTCAGCGAGCCGTCGCTGTTGGTCGTGCAGACGATGCCGGTCTTGCCGTCGGCGAACGTGTTGCACGTGCTGTTCTTGGCGCCGGTTGTGGTGCCGCTCGGGTCGCCGGTGGCGCCCTGCGAGGTTGTTGAGGATGGGCTGGCGCAGCCCGCGAGCCCGACGATCACCACCGGGACAACGATGAGCGCGAGCAGGAGGCGCGTCGTCGTGATCCGGCCGCCGGAGGCCTCGCGGAGGCGGCACCAGCTATCGCGAACGATTGCCGGCGCCCTCATTTCGCCGCCTTCTTCGGCTTGATCGACATGCCCAGGTAGATCGCGGAGACGAAGGCGACGATGCCCACGATCACGAGCAGCGGTTGCAGGACGCCGTCGGCGTACGCGAGGCCGCCGGTGATCAGTGAAGCGCCGAGGAAGATCAGCGCAACCATGACGCCCTCGGTCGAAGTCGAGGTCGCTGGTCCGTAGTCGGCGATCGACTTCACCGCGTCCCTCCCATGCTCTCGCCGACGAGCCTGGTGTGCGTCGTCTGAGGCGGGGTCATACGGCACCACGACGAGAGCGACCAACAACGGGACGCCGCTGCTGCTGAAACCCACGAATGTGCCGTTTCATGACGCGTTCGACGGCGTCGAGGTTCTTGGCCGAGGAATAGAGCCGAAGCGAGCTCAGCCGGGCGCGGCCGTGCAGCGTGAACCTCCGGCCCGACAGCTGGTACTCGTCGAAGTCCTTCCACGGGCGGAAGATCGCGCGCGACGACTGCACTCCGACACTCGTCATCACCACCTTCTGCGGGACGAACAGCAGGCCGATCATCACCGCAAGCGCTATGTAGCCGAGACCACTCGCGAGCCACGGTGCGTTGCCGATCACTCCGCCGCCGAGCGCGATGAGCGCGCAAATCGACAGGATGTTCACCTTCTGCGTCAGCACGCGCTGCAGCAGCCCCAGGCGCATCTCGTATTCGAGCTTGCCTTCTGCTTTCGCTCGCACCGGGGCCAGCGTGCGGCTGGCCATGATGGCGAGTGAGAGCAGGATCAACGCCGTGGGCAATACGGCGGCCAGAGCGTTCGAGGTCAAGACCTTCCCTCCTGTCGGTTTGTGAACTTTCCGTTGCTGGCTGACGGTCGGCGGTGGCTACCCGGTCGCTTCGAGCCTGCGGAAGCGCGACAGGAAGCTCAGATGGCGTGCCATCCAGTAGATGGCGGCGGCGATCGGCCGCGGCGGGGGGCAATTGGTCGGACGATCAAAGGCGCCGCGTTCGTTGCTGCGCGACTCCTGGTAAAGGTGGTTGACCACCTGATATGCCTTCCAGGAGGTCGGCGGCTCCAGCAACGCGCGGAAGAGCGCCGCCGACGCCGGCTGGTACAGCCCGAGGCGGTACAGCACCTCGCCGTGGATCGCATTCATGATGAACGAGTCCCGGTTGGCCTCCAGGGCCAACTCAACCGCCTCGCGGGCCTCCAGCAGGCGGTGAGCCGCGATTGCTTCGCGGCAGCGCACCAGCTGCTCGAATGCCCGGGCCGGCAGCCGTTCGTTCCCGGCGAACGCAATGGGCAGGCGCGTTGGGTCTTGGTCGATTTGCATAGCCAGAACCCTACGGAATGGCTGTGCGGTGGTTCACCGTGGCCTCTGCACTAGCAGAGGGTGGCTCAGCTTGTGCGGGGCGCCCTAAAAGAGTGGTACGGCGCTAGCGTCAGCCGGCAGCGCGAGCGCGCGGTTCGCGGGGCTGCTCGCTCACGTGCACGACATCTCGAATGCGCAAGCACAGCTGCAGGTTGAGCCGCGTTCCCGCGTCGGTGAGCTTGAGCCCCCCGATGTCCTCGATGCGCCGCAGCCGGTACAGGACGGTGTTGCGATGGAGGTGCATCCGCTGCGCGGTCTCGGTCGGCGAGCCGAGGCTGTTGAAGAAGGAGTCGAGCGTGGCCATGAGGTCGGCCCCGGTACGCCGGTCATAGTCGACGAGCGGCCCGACGGTGTCCTCGTAGAAGTCGGCGAGCTCCGGCTGGTGCGCCAGCGCGAACAGCAGACGGTGCAGTCCCAGGTCGGCGAAGCTGACGACGCGTCCCGACCCGAGGACCCGCCGCCCCATGGCAAGCGCCTGCTCGGCTTCGCGAAAGGACGTTCGAATCCCGACCACCCCGGTATGGGGCCGTCCGACCCCGAGCGATGTGCCCGCGTCGTCGGTGGCGCGCGCGCACTCCGCGCGGATGGTCGCCACGAGTCGTGAGAGCGTCGGCTCGTCGAAGGACTCGAGCACCAGGATGAGACACACGGCTCCCGCGTGCCTGCTGATGAGCGCGTTCAGGCTGCGGTGGGCCACGAGGCCCCGTGCCGCGCGCAGTGCTGTCTCCTCGAAGGCCGCGTCAACGCGCGACGCACGCACGCTGACCACCGCGTAGGGCTTGGTGAGGTCCAGTCCGAGCCGCTGGGCACGCTCCAGCGCCGCGTCCTCGGATGTGTACGTCCCGGCGAGGAGCGACTCGATGAACTCACCCTCGAGGCGGTCGCGGGTTTCCGTGACCGCCCGCTCGCGATCGAGCTCTATCGCGCATGCGGAAGCCGCCCGCGAGGTGGCCATGCGCGCAACCTGGTCGAGCTGCATCGGAGGGCCGACCACGGCGACATACCCGGCAACGCCATGGCGTCCGGGAATCGGACTCGCCAGCATCCCGGGCCCGCCGTCCTCCGCATCGAGCTCGCGCACCGGTGGATCGGCGGCGAGCATCGCGATGGTGTCACCCCAGCGGCGAAGTGACGCCGTTTGCGACGTGGCCACCGCTCCCGCCTCATCCGCGCCGGGACCCGCCGCATGACAGACGGCTCCCTGTGCGTCGAGCCAGACAGCGTCGAGGCGCGTCACGTCGGCCAGGCGCTCGACGATCACCTGGGCACCCGCGCCACTGAGCGCGAGCTGCATCAGCACCGTCTGGAGCTCCTGAGCACGCTCATGCAGCAGTGCGCGCTGGTCGAGGATGAAGCGAACACAGGCATGGTGCGCGTCGGCGATGTGGACGGTGTCCGGCATGCGCAGCAGCGGCATCACCAGGCGGTCCGCGACGTCGATGCTCTCCGGCGACACCGCACCGAGCACCACCACCGCGACTCCGCCCTTCTCGGCGAAGCTCGTCATCACCTGGGGCAGGTCGAGGCGTTCGTCGAGCATCTTGATGCTGCGCACCGGGACGAACGCGATCTCGCCACCCTTGACCGCATCGAAGGCCGGGGGCCTGGTGCGCAGCGCGCACGCCCACTCGACGCGGCGCTCCAGCCCGCCGCCGCCCGAGATGAGGTCTGTTCCCTCCGGGAGCGCGCCACGCCAGACGTCCTTCACGGTGATCGCCGGACCGCTCATCGGCGACACGCTCAGAAGCGCTCCAGGTACTGCTCAATCTCCCATGCGGTGACCTGGCCGCGGTACTCGCGCCACTCGAGACGCTTCGCGTCGACGAATCGCTCGGCCAGGTGTTCACCGAGCGCGTCCATGATCACGTCGTCGGACTCCAGCGCCTGGATGGCGTCGCGCAGGTTGTCCGGCAGCACGCCCACGTTGCGCCGCTCCAACTCGACGTCGTCGAAGCCGTACAGCGACTCCTCGACAGGCGGGGGAAGCGGAAGGCGGCGCTCTATGCCGTCGAGGCCGGCGCGCAGCATGACCGCAAACGCGAGGTACGGGTTGCACGACGGGTCCGGGCTGCGCAGCTCGACGCGTGCCGTCTCCGCGCGGCCGACGTGGGGCACGCGCACGAGCGCACCGCGGTTGGTGCGCGCCCACGAGATGAAGATCGGCGCCTCGAACCCGCGCACGAGCCGCTTGTACGAGTTGACCAGGGGCGCGAGCACCGCGGTCATCCCCGCCGCGTGATGCAGCTGCCCGGCGATGAAGTGCTTGGCGGTGTCGCTCAGCCCGTAGTCGTCGTTGCCGCTGAACGCGTTGACGCGGTCCACGGTGCCGATGAGGCTCTGGTGCACGTGCATGCCGCTTCCCGGTTTGCCGTCGAACGGCTTCGGCATGAAGGTCGCGAGCGTGTCGAACTGCTGCGCCACCGCCTTCAGCGCATAGCGGAAGGTGACCACGTCGTCGGCGGCCTTGAGCACCGGCGCGGCGTCGATGTCGATCTCGTGCTGCCCGCCCGCCACCTCGTGATGGGCGGTGTTCACGTCGATGCCCATCGCCTGCAGCGCGCTCACCATCGCCTGCCGCTGCGCAACGCTGCGATCGGTGGAGAAGTCGAAGTACGAGCTGCGGTCGTGCGCCGGCGGCGATGCCGACCCGTCGGGGCGTCGCTCGAGGATGAAGAACTCGATCTCGGGCCCGACGCGGTATTCGTAGCCGAGCCGCAACGCCACCTCGACGGCGCGGCGCAGCGCGCCGCGAGGGTCGCCGGGGTACGGCTCCCCGTCGGGCGTGGTCGCCCAGCAGATCAGCCGCGCCGTGGGCTCCCGCGACCAGGGCAGGATCTGGAACGTGCCCGGGTCGGGCACCAGGTACATGTCCGATTCCGCGGTGCGGGCAAAGGACTCGACGGACGAGCCGTCGAACCAGGTGCCGTGCTCCATTGCGTCGGCGAGCTGGGCGGCGGGGATCGTCACGGTTTTCACCGCGCCCATGACGTCGGTGAACTGCAGGTCGACGTGGCGCACGTGGGCCGCTTGGGCGCGAGCGACGAGGTCCGCGGCGATGTCCGCCCGGGTCCGGACCGCCATGAGCAACCTCCTGTCTTGCACGGCGCACAAGCGAAACGGCCGATAAGCCAGCAGTGTAGCGCTACCCCCCGACCGACGTGGTTAATGCGACGATTTCCTTGTGCAGGGCGCACAGAGAGGCCGTGTATATCGGATCAAACGGGGCAGCTTGCACTACACCCCCGCTTCCGCGAGCGCGGGGACGGAAGCCCTCGTGGTGCGCCGAATGAAGCACCACCAGGTGACACCGACGCACGTCCCGTAGAACAGCACGAACCCGAGCAGCGCGGTGGCCGCGCTCCCCGTGCTCGCAATGGACGCGTTGAACGCCTGCGGGATGACGAAGCTGCCGTATGCGGCGATGGCGGACACGAAGCCGAGTGCCGCCGCCGCCTCCTTACGGGCATCGCGGTCCGAACGATCCGCCGAGATTGCGCCGGCAGCGGCGGTCCGATGCAGGTGCCAGGCCCTGAACGCCACCGGAATCATTCGGAACGTCGAGCCGTTGCCGATGCCGCTGGTGACGAAGAGCAGCAGGAACAGCACGAGGAACAGCGGGAACGCTCCGGACGACTTCATAGCCAGGGTCCAGATGACGCCAAGCGTCGCCAGCATCATCACGATGAACGAGACGAAGGTGACCGATGCACCGCCGAGGCGGTCCGACAGCCGCCCGCCGAACGGTCGCGCCGCCGAGCCGAGTAGCGGCCCCAGGAAGGCGAACTCGAGCGGGTTGACGAGCGGGAACTGCGACTTGATGAGGAGGGGGAACGCGGCCGAGTAGCCGATGAACGAGCCGAAGGTGCCGATGTAGAGCCAGCTCATGATCCACGTCGGCCGCCGCCTCACGATCACCAACTGCTCGCGGATGGTCGCGCGGGCCACGCTCAGATTGTTCATGAAGAAGAACGCGCCGACTACCGCGGCGACGATGAACGGGATCCAGACGAGCCCGGCCCACTGCAGCGACAGGTGGGTGGCCCCCTTGGCCGCGAGGCCGAGCACGCCGAGCCCGATGACGGCCGGCACTACGAACTGCACGACGGCGACACCGAGGTTGCCGCCCGCCGCGTTCAACCCGAGCGCCCATCCCTTGCGGTTGTCGGGATAGAAGTAGCTGATGTTCGCCATGCTGGAGGCGAAGTTCCCGCCACCGAAACCCGCCGCCGCCGCCGCGAGGATAAGGGCCCAGTAGGGCGTCGCGGGGTGCTGCACCAGCACGGCGAGCAGCGCGCTCGGAATGAGGAGCAGCGCAGCACTGATGACCGTCCAGTTGCGTCCGCCGACACGGGCGACGACAAAGCCGTACGGGAATCGCATCGTCGCGCCCACCAGGCCGGGGATCGACACGAGCCAGAACAGCTGACCGAGGCTGAGGTGGAACCCCACCTTGTTGAGGTTGACCGCGACCGCGCTCCACAGCTGCCAGACCGAGAAGCCGAGAAATTCCGCCAGAATCGACCAGAACAGATTGCGCTGCGCGACCCGCTTTCCGGTGCGCGCCCAGAATCTTTCGTCATTGGGGTTCCATTCCGTGATGGTCCGCGTGTCGGGCATTGCGATGTCTCCCTGCTTGCGTAGCACTCGTATGTGACGGGCACTGACGCTACGGGTGCACCGCGGGGACGCGCGTCAGACCGCGCGCCCAAGTCAGGAGGGATCGCGTTTGGCGGTCGCGGCGCCGAACGACGACGCGTAGTCACAGAGTGCGTCGATCAGCGGAACCATCTTCGGACGCTCGGGCTGGATGGCCGTGGTCACACCGTGGTCCTGCAGCGCCGCGGCGCACACCGGGCCGACCGCGGCGACCACCGTGCGGACGGCGAGCCACTCGCGCAGCTGGTCCTCACGTCCCTCGTCATCCGCGATCTGGAACAGCATGTGCACCTGCGACGCGCTGGTGAAGGCCATGATGTCGATGCCGCCGGCAGCGAGCCGGTCGAGCAGGGCGTGCACCGGGCCGATGTCGGTGGGCATCGCCCATGCGTACGGATGCACCTCGACGACATCGGCGCCGGCGTCGCGCAGGTGCTCGCTGAGCGCCGCGTTGTCCATGCCGTAGTGCTGCAACAGCACCGTCCGTCCCTCGAGTGACTCGCCGACGAGCTCGCGGACCTGCTCGGTCGTGTGCGGCTCGCTCGTGCGCCGGTCCACGGTGAGCCCGTGCCGGTGCAGCACCGCAAGCGGCTTGGGGCCGCGGGCGACGACGATCGCCGGGCGGAGCCGCGACATCAACGCGTCGTACAGCCCGGAGTCGGTTGCGGCGGCGAACAGCTCCGCGGTGCCGACGCCGGTGAGAAAGATCGCCATGTACAGCGGCCCTTCGACGGCGCGCTGCACGGAGACGCGCATTGCGTCGCGATCCTCGGCGGGAATCTCGCGCATGCACGGCGCGTGCACCGCCACGCCTCCGCGCTTCCCGACCAATGCAGCAAGCTCGCGCCCATGCCGCGCCTGCAGGAGGCCGACGGTCACGCCGCGCAATCCGTCATCGCGATCAGGGCGCGCCATGCACCAGCTCCTCGGGAGAGACGTCGGTGTTCCATGCCGCCGCAACCTCCTCCACCGCATCGCGCGGACCGGACGCCGAAACGCCGAGCACCTGCCCGCCCGCAAGCCGCCACGCGACGCTGAACCGGCGGCTCCCATCGTGCTGCTCCAACGTGTGAATCCCCTGCTCGTCGTCGCTGGTCGCCGGCTCGGCGTCGCCGGCGGTGAAAATCGTTCGCTCCCCATCCTCGCTCACGCCGGCAGCCGCCAGCCGGCGCGGTCCGCCGGCGCCACCGGAGAGGATCGCCACCGCCTGCCGCACGGGATCGTCGCTCACGTGCAGCCCACCGGTCGTGATGATGGGCGCACCGACGGCGTGTCCGCACGGAGAGCCGGCGATGCGCGCCCCCGCGTCGACGAAGAGTGGATCGGGAAGCGACTCTGCGCGGCGCCAGGCGTCCCAGTCAGCGCCGTCCTCGGCAACGACGCACCACGCGCCACTCGCTGGCGGCGCTGTCCCCCACGGCATGGCTGTCGCTCCGTCGCAGCCCCGCTCGACGAGCGCCGCGGCCAGGGCGGGCGCGCCGGCGCCGCCGATGACGAGCATGTGATCGAGCGGAGTCGCCCGCAGCAGCTGCACGGCGGCGTGCTTCAGCTCGGGCTGCTTCGATCGTGGGTCCAGCGCAGCGGGCATCACACGGTTGGCGACCGCTCGCGCGTCGCGCAGCGACGACCAGTGAAACGATGCGGACAATGTCCCCGGCGGCACGTCGGTGGTGCAGCGAGCGTATCCGCGCCAGCGACCGCGGCGCGACACCACCTCGACCGCGTCGCCGTCCTCAACGCCGCACGACCGCGCGTCGTCCGGGTGCACGTCGACCAGCGGACGATCCGCGCCGCGTCGCAACGCGGCGACCTTTCCCGTGCGCGTCAGCGTGTGCCACGAGTCGGCGTCGCGCACGGTCGTCAGGCGCAGCGGGTAGGCCGCGTCCGGCTCCTCCGCCGGCGGCCGGAACGGCGTCGCGTGGAACCGCGCCCGGCCGTCGCTCGTGGTGAACACACCATCGGTGTAGCGCCGCGCGAGCCCGGGGTGATCCGGTGCAGGACACGGCCACTGCAGCGGGCCGTCGCGGCGCAGCCGCTCGTGACTCAGTCCGCTCATGTCACATGTGGATCCACGCGTCAGCGTGACGTGCTCGTCGAACACGTCAGCGGCGTCGCGATACGTGAACGCCGCGCGATGTCCGAGCGCGGACCCGAGGCCGGCGAAGATGCGCCAGTCCTCCAGCGCCTCGCCGGGCGGAGCAACCGCCGCATCCGCCAGCGCAACGCGGCGCTCGGATGACGTCATCGTTCCGGTCTTCTCGCCCCACGCCGCGGCGGGCAGCACCAGGTCCGCCATGAGGCTCGTGTCGGTCGGGTGGTACAGGTCCTGCACCACCAGGAACTCGGCGCGCTGCAGTGCCCCACGCGCGCGCTCCGCATCGGGCAGCGAGACCACGGGGTTGCTCCCCGCGATCCAGACCGCTCGGACGCGCCCGTCATGCAGCGCATCCACGAGCTCGGTCGCCGCGACGCCGGCCGTGGCCTGGATCGGTCCGCTCCCCCAGTGATCCTGCACCAGCG
>JBOHUE010000132.1:0-3276 GCA_050734185.1 Candidatus Dormibacteria bacterium
GGACATATCTGGGTGGGCACGCTCGATCGCGGGCTCGACCTGCTCGATCCCGCCACCGGCCTCGCCCGGCACTTCCGCCACCGCGACGGCGATCCGCACTCACTGCCGGCCGATGCGGTGTTCGCGCTGTACGCCGATCATGCCGGGCGCGTCTGGGTCGGCACCGACGGGGGCCTGAGCCGCTACGATCCGGCCGCGGACGACTTCGTCAACTATGGCAGGTCCGCCGATGGCGCGGGGCTCTCCGACCTGCAGGTGCGCGCCATCCGCGAGGACCATACCGGCGCGTTGTGGATCGGCACGATGCACGGGGGACTGGACCGCCTCGAGCCCGGGACCGGCCGCGTGACCGCCTTCCGCCACGAACCGGCAAGCCCGCAGTCCCTGAGCAGCGACCGGGTGACCGCCGTCCTCGAGGACGATGCGCAGCGCCTGTGGGTCGCGACCCCCGAGGGGCTGAACCTCTTCGAGCCCTCCTCGCAGGGCTTCGTGCGCTACCGCAACGATGCCGACAATCCGCAGAGCCTGCGCGACAGTTACGTCATGTCGCTCTACCAGGACCGCGGCGGCGTGCTGTGGGTCGGTACGCGCTCGGCCGGCGCGAGCCACTGGAACCCCGACACCTGGCTGCTCGGGCATTACCGCAGCGCCGCGTTCCACGACACCGAGGTGTCGAGCTTCGCCGACGACGGTGCGGGACGCGTCTGGGTCGGGACGATCGGCGCGGGCCTCATCGAGATCGACACGCGCGGCGGGACCGAGCGCCGCTACGGACACGACACCGCGGCGCTGCGCCTCAGCGACGATCGCGTCATGGCCCTGCTGTATGACCAGAAGGGGAGTCTGTGGGTCGGGACCATGTCGGGCGGCCTCGACCGCCTGGATCTCGCCACGCGCGCCGTGCAGGTGTGGCGCGCATCGGCCGATCCCGCGACGCTGCCCGCCGACGGGGTCATGACGCTCTACCAGGACCGCAGCGGCCGGATCTGGGTGGGGACCTTTGGCGGCGGGCTGGCGAGCATCGATCCGGCGGGCGGGCGCGTGACCCGCTATCCGTTTGGCACTGACGCGCCAAACGCGCTCAGCGATGCGCACGCCAGTGCCATCGCCGAGGACGCGCTCGGGAATCTGTGGATCGGTACCGCGGGCGGCGGGCTCAATCTCCTCGAGCGGGCGAGCGGGCGCTTCTACCACTACCGCCGTGACGACCGCGACGCCGGCAGTCTCTCGGACGACACCGTATATGCACTGCACATCGATCAGCGCGGCGAGGTCTGGGTGGGCACCGCCAGCGGCGGACTGGATGAGGTCGTCGGCAGCTCGGTCGCGCCTGCCGCGGTTCGCTTTCGCAACTATGCGCACCTGTTGCCGAGCCAGGCCGTGTACGGCATCGAGTCCGACGGCGCCGGCAATCTGTGGCTGAGCACCGCGAACGGTCTGGTGCGGCTCGACCCGCGCACCGCAGGCGTCAAGGTATTCCACGAGTGGCACGGACTGCAGGGCGAGGATTTCAGCTACAACGCCCACTACCGGGAGCGTGACGGCACGCTGTTCTTCGGCGGCAACAACGGCTTCAACGCCTTCTCGCCCGCAGCGGTCAGGTTCAGCGCGCCGCCGGCACGGGTCGTGCTCACCTCCGCCGCGCGGCTCAACAAGCCGCTCCCGGAGCGCGACCTGCCGGGGCCGGGGCGTGCGCTGGCGCTCGCCTATGACGATAAGCTCGTCAGCTTCGAGTTCGCCGCGCTGGATTTCGCCTCCCCGGCGAACAACCGCTATTCCTACCGCCTGGACGGGTTCGATTCGGGCTGGATCGAGGCGGGCTCGCTGCACCGGGCGACCTATACCAACCTCGAGGCCGGCGACTACGTGTTCAGGGTGCGAGCCGCCAACGCCGACGGCGCCTGGAGCAGCGACGAGCTCACCGTTCCGCTGCACGTGGCGCCGGCGCCGTGGAATACGTGGGCGGCGCGTCTCGCGTACGCAGTCGCCATGCTGCTGCTCATCGCCTGGCTGTGGCGCCTGCAGAATGCGCGCCGCGCACGCGCCTTGCTCTACAGCCGCAAGCTCGAGCAGACGGTGCAGCAGCGCACCCACGAGCTGCAGGAGCGCAACGCGCAGCTGCAGGTGCTGTCGCGCGCCAAGAGCGAGTTCGTCGCCCGCATGAGCCACGAGCTGCGCACCCCGATGAACGGTGTGCTGGGCATGACCAGCCTGCTGCTCGACACGCGGCTTGATCAGGCGCAGCGCCGCTTCGCGCAAGGCATCCACCGCTCGGCCGACTCGCTGCTGGCGATCGTCGACGACGTACTGGATCTGTCCAAGATCGAGGCCGGCCGCCTGCAGCTCGATCCGACCGACGGCGAGCTCGTCGAGGTCGTCGAGCAGACCGTGGAAGTGCTGGCCGCGCGCGCCGCGGGCAAGGGCATCGAGCTGCTGTTCGATGCGCCGCTCGAGCCGCTGCCGCGCGTGCGGGTCGACGCGGTGCGCCTGCGCCAGGTGCTGATCAACCTCGGCGGAAATGCGGTCAAGTTCACGGAAGCGGGCGAAGTCACCTTCCGCGTCGTGCCGCTCGGGGAGACGCGCAGTGCGCAGGGTTCGGGCGATGAGCAGAGCGCGCACGGCGCACTGCGGGTGCGGCTGGAAGTTGCGGACACGGGCATCGGCATCGCGGCGGAGAACCAGCAGAAGATCTTCGAGCAATTTACCCAGGAGGACGCCTCAACCACCCGGCGTTTCGGCGGCACGGGGCTGGGGCTGGCGATCTCCCGGCAGATCGTCGAGCTGATGGGCGCGACGCTGCAGCTTGCGAGCGCGCCGGGCGCAGGCTCGACGTTCTCGTTCGAGCTGACGCTGCCGCTCGCCGCCGAGCAGCCGCGGCGCGCGGCACCGACTCCGCGCCTCGACGGCATGCGGGTTCTCGTGGCCGACGACAACGCGGCCGCGCGGGCCCTCATGGTCAACGCGCTGCGCACCTGGGGCGCGCGCCCCACCCAGGCGCAGTCCCTCGAGGTAGCGCTGAACGAGCTGCGTGGCGCCGCATACGAGGCCGTCATCATCGACGACCCGCTGCCCGACGGAGATGCGCAAGCGGTGCTGCGCCAGATCCACGCCGCAAGCACGGCTCGGCCGCGACTCATCCGCCTGGTGGGCTTTGCGAGTCTGACGCCCGTATCGGCCGGCGCCAGCCGCTTGCAGTGGTTCGACGCCGAGGTGACCAAGCCGCTGCGCCTGGTGCAGCTGCACGCGGCGCTCACCGGCCGGGGCGCAGCGGAGCAG
>JBOHUE010000133.1:0-47711 GCA_050734185.1 Candidatus Dormibacteria bacterium
ACGTGGCCCCGTTCGACGCCATCGCCGTCGGCGCCGCCGCCCCGCGCCTGCCGGTCGCGCTCGCGCGTCAGCTGCGCGACGGCGGCCGGCTCGTCGTCCCGATCGGTGGTGACGTCGACGGCGAGGAGCTGACCCGGCTGCGATTGATCGACGGCCGCTGGATCACCGAGAACCTCGGCCCCTGCCGCTTCGTGCCGCTCATCGGCGCCGACGCCTACGAGGTGCTCGACTGAGCCACGCCCGCGGGCACGCGAAACATCCGCACCCGGGAGCCGGCGCCGGACCGTTCCACCGCCTGCGAGCTCGCGTCGCCAAAGGTTGTGTCGAGCACCAGGCGCACGTCGGTCCCGTCCGGCGGGCGGTCGAGTGCGGTGCGCGAGACGGTGACCGCGTACTGATCGACGCCATCGGGCCGGTTGGGGTAGCGCGCGCGTGTGAGGCTCACCCGCAGCCCGAGCTCAGTCAGGTCGCTCTGGTGCCGCCCCGCCTCGCGATCGCCCGGCGGGCTGACAAAATCCTCGTCGGCGCGGCGCCGCAGGCCGCGCAACTCGGCCGCGTAGTCGTCGGGATCGTTGCTCGCGCCCATCGCCGTCCGAGCCTAGCAGCGGGTGCCGCTGACGTTTAGGCGTCCGGCAGCCTACGGTATCCACTCACCAGCGCCTCCATGGCGCTCCCCCATTCGCTCTCACATCCCAGGAGGGACCATCCAATGGCAAAAACCGTCGGCATCGATCTCGGCACCACGAACAGTGTGGTGGCGGTGATGGAAGGCGGAGAGCCAACAGTCATCGCCAACGCCGAGGGCAGTCGCACCACGCCGTCGGTTGTCGCCTTCACGCGTACCGGCGAGCGCCTCGTGGGCACGCTGGCCCGCCGCCAGGCGGCGGTGAACCCGGAGAACACGATCTACTCGATCAAGCGGTTCATGGGCCGGCAGCTGTCCGAGGTCGGGACAGAGTCGAAGCAGGTGCCATACAAGGTCGTGGCCGGCAAGGACGGCCGCGTCGAAGTCGAGGTCACGGGCAAGGAGTACACGCCCGAGGAGATCTCGGCGATGACCCTGCAGAAGTTGAAGACCGACGCCGAGGCGTATCTCGGTGAGAAGGTCACCGAAGCGGTCATCACCGTTCCGGCGTACTTCAACGACGCACAGAGACAGGCGACCAAGAACGCGGGTCAGATCGCCGGACTCAATGTCCTGCGCATCATCAACGAGCCCACGGCGGCCGCGCTCGCCTACGGGCTCGACAAGAAGGAAAACGAGAAGATCCTCGTCTTCGACCTCGGCGGCGGGACGTTCGATGTCTCGATTCTCGAGGTGGGCGAAGGCGTCTTCGAGGTCAAGTCGACCAACGGTGACACGCACCTCGGCGGCGACGACTATGACCGTCGCATCGTCGACTGGCTCGCGGACGAGTTCAAGCGTGATCAGGGCATCGACCTGCGCAACGATCGCCAGGCGCTGCAACGCCTCATCGAGGCCGCGGAGAAGGCGAAGGTCGAGCTGTCGCAGCGGCAGGAGACGGAGGTCAACCTTCCGTTCGTCACCGCCGACGCGTCGGGGCCGAAGCACCTTGCGCTCACGCTCTCGCGCAGCAAGTTCGAGCAACTGACCGAGGACCTCACCAACCGCACGCGCGCGCCGTTCGCGGCGGCCCTCAAGGATGCGGGCATGTCCGCGAGCGACCTCAACGAGGTCATCCTCGTCGGTGGCTCGACACGCATGCCGGTGATCCAGGCGCTGGTGCAGGAGCTCACCGGAAAGGAGCCGCATCGAGGCGTCAATCCGGACGAGGTCGTGGCCATCGGCGCAGCAATCCAGGCCGGTGTGCTCAAGGGCGAGGTCAAGGACGTGCTGCTCCTCGACGTCACGCCGTTGTCGCTCGGCATCATGACCGAGGGCGAGGTCAACACCAAGCTCATCGATCGCAACACGACGATTCCGACGGCCAAGTCGCAAACCTTCTCGACGGCATCCGACAGCCAGCCGTCGGTGGAGATTGTGGTGCTGCAAGGCGAGCGCCCGATGGCGCGGGACAACCGCATCCTCGGGACGTTCACCCTCGACGGCATTCCACCGGCGCCGCGCGGACTGCCGCAGATCGAGGTCACCTTCGACATCGACGCCAACGGCATCCTCAACGTCGGCGCCAAGGACCGCGGCACCGGCAAGGAGAACAAGGTCACGATCACCGGCTCGACCACCTTGAACAAGGACGAGGTGGATCGCATGGTGCGCGAGGCCGAGTCGCACGCGCAGGAGGACCGCGAACGCTCGCAGACGGTGGAGGTGCGCAACCGCGCCGACCATGTTGCGTACCAGGCGGAGAAGGCACTCGTCGACGCCGGGGACAAGGTGCCCGCGGACGTGCGCACGGACATCGAGACCAAGGTCAAGGCAGTTCGTGACGCAATTGCCGCAAACGACGGCGACGCCATCCAGCGCGCGCATGACGATCTGCAGGCGTCCATCCAGAAGATCGGCGAGGCTGTCTACGCGCAGTCGCAGGCCGGTGGCGAAGGCGGGCAGTCGGGCAACGGCAACGGCACGCCGCCCGAGCAGGGCAGCGGGGCGCAGAGCGGCGACGACGTCGTCGACGCCGAGTTCAAAGAGGTTTAGCCGCAGAATCGAAGCCGGCCGGGACGAGGTGAACTCGTCCTCGCCGGCTTCGTGCATTCTTGGCGTGGCACCGATGTCAACGCGCCAAGAACGCGCTGCTAGTACAGGATCGCGACCAGGTGACCCAGCGCCGCAGGCAGGTCGCGCACCGCGCCGCTCGAGACGTTGAGCACATGCGTGGTGACAACGTCGGATGTGCTGTTGCCGGCGCTGCTCTCGTAGACCAGGTTTCCGTCCGATGTCCAGCCGAGAGCATCCATCACCCGCTGACCCGACGGCGCGGGCGGATTCTGTACCACCTTCCCGGTCGCGGCATCCACGACGATCACGCGTGGAACGTTCGTGAAGGGTTCCCCTGACGAGAGCGCGATCTTCGTCCCGTCCGGCGACCAGAGCACCGGCGACCACGACGGGCCGAGCGCGACGTTGCTGACGTCGGTGGCGAGCATCGTGTCCGTCGAGGTGCTCAGACTGTATTCGTGGGCCATGGTGGTCTGACGACCCCCTGAAACTCCGAACGTGTCGTAGACGGCGGCGGTACCGTCGAGCGATGCGAAGACGCGGAGCGGGCCGCTGGCCGCACCCGACGGCGGCTTCTGCGGCAGCGCGGCGTCGTTGACCGACTGCGGCAGCAGGCGAGCATTCCACGTGGCCGTGCTTGTGTTCATCACGACGGTGCTCAAGCCCGCGAACTGATGCCCGCCCAGCGTCGTGTTGGCCGCGATGAAGGAGAGCTGCTGTCCGTCCGCTGACAGGCCGTCGAGCTGCAGCGTGAAGTACAGCGATGACGAGAGCGGCTCGGCGGTGAGCAGGGTCGTCATCTGCCCGCTGGCGAGGTCGACACGGTCGATGTCGACGTGATCGGAGGCGGCAACCGTCGCGAACAGCTGGCCGTTGGTGACGAATATTGCGCGCGCGTTGCCGGGCACCGGTGCCGCCTGGGTGAGGAATGTCGTGACCGCCGCGCCGGCGGCGGCCGGGTGAACGCTGCCGTCCTTCGTCAGCACCGCATACGCCGTCGACGGGGTGCGCGACGGCACGTTCACGGGTTGCGGCTGGCTGCTCGACAGCACCGACGAGCTGATCCCGCTCCAGTTGTGACCGTCGGTGACCGGGATGAAGAAGCTCGGATCCTGCCGGCCGGCTGAGACGGTGGTGATCGCCGATCCGTCCGTCCTCGTCCAGCTGAGCGTGTTCCGGTCGCCGGCGGCCGGACTTGCGGCTATCACAGGCGCCGACGCGAACAGCAGCTGCGATGGCGCCGGCGGCTGCGGCGTCGCGGAGGGCGAGCTCGGGGCCGATGCCGAGGCCGACGCCGCGGGCGTCGCCGTCGGTTGCGACGAGCCGCACGCGCCGAGCAGCAACAGCAGCGGCAGCGCGCCGGTGACCCTCCCTCGAGACATCAGGACGGACGGTACTCGCTCAGCTCGATGAGGTAGGTGGTCAGTGCCGCACGCCCGGTCCGCCGAGTGACGGCGGCAGCGGGGGCTGGCCTCCTGCTGCCGGGCCCGGCGGCAGCCCGCCGACGCTTGTCGTCGGTCCCCGAGTTCGCCGGACCGTGCGGCGAAAGATCCCCTGCAGCACGATCGGGATCAGCACCGCGCCGATCCCGGTGATGAAGGTGATCCCGTTGGGCAGCGACGCCTCGCTCGACAGTCCGAGATAGCAGAACAGCGCGGTGAGAAACGCGGCGATGATGACGATGAGCATGCCGCCGACAAGCACCAGCTCCTGATTGCGCTCGCTCACCAGTGAGTGGCCGGGGCGCCGGCGCTGGAACGTCCGATAGATGTTCAGTGCGGCCCACGAGTTGAGGAGCAGGCCGCTGACGAACGCGAGGATCGAGATGCCCCAGCGGAAGGAGGCGAGGTTCTTGACGATGAACACTGAGATGTTCACGGCGATCAGCCCGACGGGGGTCAGCGCGCCGATGATGGGAATGGTCCATCGCTTCAGGAACGGGAGCAGCCCGTGGCCATCGTCGGATGGCTCTGGCACGACTCGATCGAGGTGGCGCATGCCGTAAGGGTACGAGCCTGCCCGGCCCTCCGCGAGCGCGATGGCGAGCGAAGGAAGCGTTATCGGCTCATTAACTCGCTGTTCACAGTCCTGTGGACAATGTGCGTTCGCGGCGGCTACTGAGACGCGGCAGCGAGCACGACGTCGCGAAACTCCCGCTCCGACGGCACGACGAGCCCGTCGCAATAGGTGACCGTGTTGGTGCGAATTGCGGGCACGCGAGCTCCCGGCAGCACGATGCCGGCGAGGTTGAGGGGATCGGTGGCATTGATCGTGATCGTCTCGCCGTCGCGGTCGGCGCGACGCACGCGTCGCAGCGCGTCCACCGCTTCGGGAAGCGCGAACTGCTCGCCGGCGAAGCCGTTGACGAACCGGCCCCCGCGAACGATGCCGCGCGCCTCGAGCCGGCGCAGGGCCCAGAGAATGTCGCGCCAGGGGATCGCGAGCGTCTCCCGTACCAGCAGGTCGCGGAAGACGACGCCCCAGCGCACCAGGAGCTGTTCGGCGACCGCCTCGGCAAGCTCGTCCTTGTCTCCGACCGGCAGTGCCTCCGGCACGAGCGACCAGCGTCCCTCGCCGGACGAGAGCGCCGCAACGCCGCGACGCAGGCCGCGCCGTCGTGCCTGCGGGCCGGACCACCGCCGCCCCACGAGCAGCCCGCGCACGGCGGCGAAGCCGTCGGCGGTGACCAGCCCGCGCGCGACGCCGTCCCACAGGCCGGCCTCGACATCGGACGGCAGGCGACGAGAAACCGATGCGATGTCGCTGGTGAAGAGAGCGCCGTACTCGCGCAGCGCGTTGAGCACGTCCCGGGCTGCACCGCTGCTCGGCTCCACCGGTCGCGCGTCGCCGCGGACCGCCTGAAGCAACCACGGGATGTCGCTGCGCATCAGCAGCGTCACCGGCGTCGCCCGCGATGGGAACGCGCTGCTGCGTGCGGCCGCCTCGTCATCCGATGTGTCACGCACGCGCAGCCGCGACCAGGCCGCTTCGCCGGACAGACAGAGCTGATCCAGCCAGGCAGCGTGATACCCGCTGACGCGGCGCGGGAGAATGTCCGACTCCCACGCCCCGACGGGGATCTCGAACCCCTGCAGCTGCGCGATCGTGGCGGCCAGTCCCGATCTTCCCTCGCGCTGTGTGTCCGCCGCCACACGCTGCCAGCGAAGCAGGAAGCGCATGAAGTCCTGCGCCGTCACCGGTTCGATCTCGCGACGGAGGCGGTGCTGCGTGTACGTGTGAATGCGGATGAGCAGCCGCCGCGCACACCACTGCTCGCCCTCGAGCGCAGGGTCGAAGCTTCCGCGTATCGCCGAGCCGTCGCCCTCGAGCCGCGCCAGGGCGATGATCACGTCGGCCTCGGACGCGGTGGTCAGGCCGGCAAGCAGCGCCGCCGTGGTGGGACCGACGAGCTCGAGGTGACCGCGCACCATGCGCGCGGCGAGCACGTCGCTTGCGTCCGGGTCTGCGCCGGGCACGTCGAACCGCGCGTCGGAATCCCACTCCGCGCCGGGCAGCAGTGCTTCGACACCGGCGCGATTCTCGGCAGCGCACCAGAGCAACGCGCCGCCGTGTCGCAGCGCCACGGCGCGCCGTGACTCGGCGAGCTCATCGAAGACGTCCTGCCACGGAGTGTGCGCACGCAGCACCACGGTGGCGAGCAACAGGTCGTGCAGCTCGTCCGCGTCGCGCGGGTCGGGCGCGACCTCGCCTCGAACTCTCGTGATCGCCTCGGGGTCGAGCGCGGCGAGGTCGTGCGCATCGACGGGCAACCCACGGCGGAGCGAGATCGACCGCGAGCGGCGCTCCTCGAGCGGCGCGTCGTCGAGGAACGTGTACGGCTGGCTGTTGATGATCTCGTGTGCGAGCACCGACGGCTCGGTTGTGTCGCGCGCGGTGACCGTCACGGCGCCCCGCTCGATCGCCGCCACGAGCTCGCGCAGCCCGTCGACATCCATCGCCTCGTGCAGGCAGTCGTACATCGTCTGCTCGACGAGCACGTGATCCGGGATCTCGATCGGTCCGGTGGGATTCTCGTTCTGACACGCGACGAGCGCGGGAAAGACAGCGGCCATCACGTCGTCGGCCTCGAGGCGCTGCAGCGGCGCCGGGTTCTTGCGTCCGCCCTTGAAGCGCAGCACGGCGAGCGCGCGGTTGAGGTTCCAGCGCCAGCGCACCTGGAACATCGGCGCGAACAGCGCGGCGCGACGCAACACCTCCTCCACGGTGCGCGAGGAGAGGAACTTCGGCACGTCTTCAAGCGGCACGCTGTGCTGCGGTCCGAGCGAGAGAAGCACGCTGTTGTCACTCGCCGCCGCCTGCAGCTCGAAGTCGTAGGTGGCGCAGAAGCGCTTGCGCAGTGCTAGTCCGAGCGCGCGGTTGATCCGCGCGCCGAGCGGCGCATGCACGACCAGCTGCATGCCGCCGCTGTCGTCGAAGAAGCGCTCGAGGATGAGGCGATCGTTGGTGGGCAAATGGCCAAGCGCGGCGCGTCCCGCGGCGAGGTACTGGACCATCAGTGCGGCGACCTCATTGTCGACGCCGCAGCGCGACTCGACGAGGCTGATGGCCCCGTCGGCGTTGCCCTGGGCGAGCAACGCGTCGATGTCGCGGCGCAAGGCAGACACCTCTTCGGACAGCTCGCGCGTGCGCCCCGGCGCCTCACCGAGCCAGAACGGCACCGACGGCGGCGCTCCGTTGGCGTCGACGACTCGCACGGTCCCCGAGCTGACCCGCGTGATCTTCCACGAGGTGCTGCCGAGCAGGAAGATGTCGCCCGCCATCGACTCGATGGCCCAGTCCTCGTTGACCGTGCCAATGAATGTGTCGTCCGGCTCTGCGACGACTCGGTAGTCACCGGTCTCCGGGATGGCGCCGCCCGACGTCAGCGCCGCGAGCCGCGCGCCGCGACGTCCGTGCAGCTCGCCGTTGACACGGTCGCGATGCAGATATGCGGCGACCCGCCCGCGACCCGTGGCGATGCCGTCCGACTGCAACGCCACGATGCGATCGAACTCCTCGCGCCGCAGCGACTCATACGGCGCGGCGCGGCGCATCAGCGCGAAGAGGTCGTCCTCGCGCCAGCGGTCGGCCGCGCACTCGGCAACGACCTGCTGCGCCAGGATGTCGAGCGGCGCGACCGGCGGCTGCAGCGCGTCGAGCTTGCCTGCACGCACCGCTGCGAGCAGCGCGCAGCACTCCACGAGCTCATCCCGAGTCAGCGGATACAGGCGCCCCTTGGGCGTGCCACCGCGACTGTGCCCCGAGCGGCCGACGCGCTGCAGAAACGTGGCGATGCTCCGCGGCGATGCGATCTGGCACACGAGCTCGATGGGTCCGATGTCGATGCCCAGCTCCAGCGACGCGGTGGCGACCAGGGCGCGCAGCTCGCCGGCGCGCAGCCGGGTCTCGACGCGCAGACGCCGATCCTTCGAAAGGCTGCCGTGATGCGCGGCAACGACGTCGTCTCCCAGCCGTTCCGCCAGCAGATGCGCCACCCGCTCCGACAGCCGCCGCGTGTTGACGAAGACGAGCGTCGTGCGGTGCTTGCGCACGTGCTCGGCGATGCGATCGAGAACGTCCGCCATCTGCTCTCGCGACGCCACCGCCCCGAGCTCCTCCTCGGGCAGCTCGATGGCGAGATCGAGCTCGCGCTGATGGCCGGTGTCGACGATGGCGCAGTCACCGCCGGCCGCGCCGACGAGGAAATGCGCAATGGTCTCAATGGGTCGCTGCGTCGCCGAGAGACCGATACGCTGCGGCGGCGCTGGACAGAGGTGGGCGAGCCGCTCCAGAGTCAGCGCCAGGTGGGACCCCCGCTTGTCCCGTGCGACGGCGTGGATTTCGTCGACGATGACCGTGCGAACCGTGCGCAGCATCGCCCGCGTGCGCTCGGCGGTGACCAGAAGGTACAGGGATTCAGGGGTGGTGACCAGGATGTTGGGTGGACGGCGCACCATGGCGGCGCGCACAGACGGCGGGGTGTCGCCCGTGCGCACCTCTGCACGGAGCGTGACCGGCGCATGGCCCAGCCGCGCCGCGACCGCCGCGATCTCGCGCAGCGGCCACTCCAGGTTCCGCTGTATGTCGACGGCCAGCGCCTTCAACGGCGACACGTACACCACCTGTGTGGCGCCCTCGACGTCCTCTCCCTCCTCCGCGGCGATGTACAGCGCATTGATAGAGGCGAGGAATCCGGCGAGCGTCTTTCCGGACCCGGTGGGAGCGGCGATCAGCGTGTGCTCACCCGCGGCGATGTGGGGCCAGCCCTCGGCCTGCGCCGGCGTCGGTCCCTCGGGAAATCGCTCCTCGAACCAGGTGGCAACCGCGGGATGAAACCGCACCAGATCAGTATGCCGAAACGAACGCCTGTTCGTGGTACAGACACCCCTGGTTCGGGTGTTCGAGCAGCGCTGAAATGCAGGTGATGGTGAGGGCGGCCAGCGTCGCGTTTCCTCGTGTCCGCGTGCCCGCCCGCTCGCGGATGACCGTCCTGCTTGTCCTCACGATCGTGATCGCGGCGGTGGCGATCGCGGTCCCCCGCGGGCTGGAGTCGTCGGCCCGGCCGGTGCTCATGGAGCAGACCTACCGCCTTGCCCTCGACACCACGAGCGGAAACGTCGAGGTGCAGACGCCGTTGGGCGTCCGGGTGACGAGCATGCCGCTGACCATGTGGGCCGGGGATGCGTCACGACCGGTTGGAGCGCGACTGCACATGCGCCAGACCGGAAACACCGTCGAGGAGTCGGTCGTGGCGAACGGCGGACACGACGTTTTGCAGCGCGTCGTTCTGACCGCGCACCAGACGTGGTTCGGCGTCAGGGATTCGCTGGGGACAGTGGATGCTGGGGCGACCACGCCGCGATTCTTCTTTGACGGACAGCACGGGCTCGACGTCTCCGGAGTCCACGGTGGCTACTCGCCGGCGGCGCCTGCGAGCACCGGCATGCCGGCGTTGCCGACCGCCGGGCGCCTTCCGCTCGCGCCCGCGCCACTGCAGGTGCAGTTGCACACCTCAGGTGGCTGGCTGGGTGTTGGGCTCGCGGAGGTGCCCAACGCCACCGAGCTTCGCGTCGATCCACGTGGCGCTGTCGACGTCGACTACCCGCTGCACCTCCTGAGCTCGGTCACTGACACCGGCTCTGGCGGCTACAGCAACGGCATGCTGCGCTTCCCCGAGTTCATCTTCACGCTGGCGCAGGACACCGGGTCCGGACTGTCCGCGTACCACGCGGCCGTGGTCGCCGCGGGCGCGGCGCCGGCGACCGCACCTGCGCAGGCCGCCTGGTGGCATATGCCCATCGTTGACACCTGGGGCGCGCAGATGGCCGAGCAGGTGCAGCGGGGCAGCCCCGGATTCACCACCGGCTGGGTGCGCCAGTTCGTCAAGCAGGAGCAGGCGCAGTACGGGCTCACCAAGTTCACGCTCGTCATCGACTCGCGGTGGCAGCAGGAGCTGGGCGCCGCGGCGCCGGACGCTGTGCGCTTCGGCGGCGTCGCCGGCATGCGCTCGCTGATCGATGACCTCCACGCCATGGGGCTGCGCGTGATGCTCTGGTGGCCCATGTGGTCCACGGGCACAGTCATCGGTGGCAACGAGACGCCGGCTGCCGTGGCCGCAATCGACCCCACGGCGGCCGGGTTCGACGAGTCGATGACCACCACGGTGACGCAGCTGCTCGGTTTAGGCCCGGGCGACCTCGACGCGGATGGCCTCAAGCTCGACTGGGAATACCGCATCCCACCGCAGGTTGCAAATCCGGCCGTGGGAATCGGCGACGCCGCGCTCTACCACTACTTCGACGTGATCCACCGTGCAGCGCACGCCGTGAAGCCAGGCGCGCTGGTCGAGGCGAGCGCCGCGTCGCCACAGTTCCAGACGGTCACCGACTCAGTTCGCCTCTACGACGCGTGGAACGAGGCAGCGTGGGATCAGCGCGCCGCCATCGTGGCGGCAGCAGACCCAGGCGTCCTCATCGATGGGGACGGGTGGGAGGCCCAGCCGGCCGACGCCATCCCGCACGTGCTGTCGAGCACGGTCTACGGCGTTCCCGCGATCTACTTCGGCAGCATCTGGGGCAACGGCGCTCCGGTGCCGGAGGCCACCCAGAAGCTGCTCGGCGCCGTCGCCGCACTGGCGGCCGACAAGGGCTCGGGTCGCGTCGTGGCGCTGCCCGGCGGCGGCTGGGAGTTCGTCTCCAATGGGCATACCGTTGCTCAGACGCTGAACGGCGACAACGGCGCCGTGGTGTGGTCGCGTGGCCCCAAGGGAGCGCTGCTCGGCCATGTCGTGTCGAGCTTCAGCGGCCAGCTGAAGATCCCCCTGCCGCAGACCGGCAAGGTCACCATGGCCGGCCCCAGCGGCGCCCGGGTCGCGGTGCACTGCACCGGCAACCGCGCGCTGGCTCGGGTGACAGCGCATGACCTCTACACGATCACCGTCAGCTGATCGAAGCGCGTGTCTTGTCCCCACCGCTGGGTATGATCGAAAACGCGATACGGCCCACCGCCGAGCGCGCCTTGTGGGGGCGTTGTGGTTTCGACGGGGTCTTGGGTCGTGCGATGGCGAGCCGAGCCCCGGGCTCGTAAACCGGGAAAACAATACGTGCGAATAACGCACCTGTCGCCCTCGCCGCCTAAGCGGTAGAGACGAAAAAGCTCAGGCTACGGCCTGACGTCGACCCCTTCGACGGTCGCGCGAAGCGGACCCGACGTTAATACCAGCGGCCTCGCCGCCCGGTGGCGTCTCAGCGCCGGGCGGGACATCCACTGAGACTGGCCGATATGCAGCCTGGTCCCAGGGCGGCGCACCGGCGAGATCAATACCGGGACTACGCTCGTAGATGTCGCACGGAACGCGGCTTCGGACGCGGGTTCAACTCCCGCCGCCTCCACCAGGCGCATGCGTCGGCGCGCGGTGTGCGTGCTGCAGTGCGCGGCCGACGCCGTCGAGGTCAGAGTCGGTGACGGTCGCTACGCGAGAAGGCGGCTAGCGGGACCAGGTATGAACCCCGCCCATGGTGATCAACGCAGAGCCGCACTTGGGGCACGCCGCGCCGGTCGGGCGCCATGCCTTGCAGCGGAGGCAGAGGCCGACGCTGCGCGTGCGCGCGATATGCACCTCGTTGTAGTGGGTCAAACAGAAGTCAGCAGGGCCGGGCACGCCCACCTCCTCCCGCGAGCCGTCTCTGAAGTTGCTGGTCTCCCACGTCGGCATGCTCGACGCAACTTGCTTCGTCGCAGTCTCCCCACAGATAACGCACCTGCGACGCTCGGCAACAAATGTATCAGCCACCTGGATGCCCTCCTGACACGGTCCCTTCGACGCGTAGTTTGGACTGATTGCACGCGCACGTGGGGCACGAAAATCAGTTTGTGACGGTAGTGGCTACGCGCGAGTAGTAACCACTCACCGATCGTGCCGATCTCTACGCGACGTAGGCCGCCAGGTGTTCGCCGGTGAGTGTTGAGCGCGCCCTGACGAGGTCGGCGGGTGTGCCGGCAAAGACCACGCGGCCGCCGTCGTGGCCGGCGCCGGGGCCGAGGTCGATGATCCAGTCGGCGTGCGCCATCACGGCAAGGTGATGCTCGATCACGATCACCGATTTGCCGGCATCGACGAGGCGGTCCAGCAGGCCGAGGAGATGCTCGACGTCGGCGAGGTGCAGGCCGCTGGTGGGCTCGTCGAGCACATAGATCCCGCCGTCGGTGCCCATCTGGATCGCGAGTCTGAGCCGCTGGCGCTCGCCGCCCGACAGTGTCGTCAGCGGCTGGCCCAGCGTGAGGTAGCCGAGCCCGACGTCCGCCATGCGCTGGAGAATCTCCTGCGCCGCAGGGGTTTTCGCGGCACCGGCGCTGAAGAACGTGAGAGCGTCGGAGACGGGCATCGCCAGCACCTGGCTGATGTCGCGCCCGCCGAGCTGATATTCCAGCACGCTTGGTTGAAAGCGCTTGCCCTCACAGTCGTCGCACGGAGTCGCCACACCGGCCATCGTGGGCAGGTCCGTGTAGATGACGCCGTTGCCGTTGCATGTGGGGCAGGCGCCTTCGGAGTTGGCGCTGAACAGTGCAGGTTTGACGTTGTTGGCCTTGGCGAATGCCGCGCGGATCGAGTCGAGCAGGCCGCTGTATGTGGCGGGGTTGCTGCGCCGCGAGCCACGGATCGGCGCCTGGTCGATCGACACGACTCCCGCGCCCTTCGGCACCGAACCGTGGATCAGCGAACTCTTGCCCGAACCGGCGACACCCGTGATGACCGTGAGCACACCCAGCGGCACGTCGACGCTCACCTTCTGCAGGTTGTGGAGCGTCGCGTTGCGGATTTTGAGCTGACCCGCCGGAGTCCGCGCCCGTCTCTTCAGCGCAGCGCGGTCGCTGAGGTGCCGGCCGGTGAGCGTCCCGCAAGCACGCAGCCCATCGACCGTGCCCTCGAAACAGACCATGCCGCCGGATGCGCCCGCGCCTGGACCGAGGTCGACAACGTGATCGGCTATCGCGATCGTCTCCGGCTCGTGCTCCACGACGAGCACGGTGTTGCCCTTGTCCCGTAACCGAAGCAGCAGGTCGTTCATCCGTTGCACGTCCTGCGGATGCAGTCCCGTTGTGGGCTCGTCGAACACGTAGGTCACGTCGGTGAGCGCCGAGCCGAGCTGGCGCACCATCTTCACGCGCTGCGACTCGCCGCCGGACAGCGAGGCGGCGGGTCTGTCGAGCGACAGATACCCGAGCCCGATCTCCGCGAAGGAGTCCAGCGAGTGCTGCAGCTTCTCCAGCACCGGCGCGACCGATGGCTCGTCGAGTCCGCGAATCCACTGCGCAAGGTCGCTGACCTGCATTGCACAGGCGTCGGCGATGCTCACGCCGTAGATCTTCGACGCGCGCGCCTCCGGGCTCAGTCGGGTGCCGGCGCAGACCGGGCAGGTGGTGAAGGTCACCGCGCGTTCGACGAACGCGCGGACGTGCGGCTGCATCGCCTCCCTGTCCTTGGAGAGCATGGAACCCTGGATGCGCGGGATCAGCCCCTCGTAGGTCATGTTGATCCCGGTGATCTTCATGCGCACCGGCTCGTGGTACAGGAAGTCGTTGAGCTGCTTCTTGGTGAACGTGCGGATCGGTTTGTTCGACGGGTAGAAACCGGACTCGCAATACAGGCGAGCATTCCACCCGCCCGGTGTGTACCCCGGGATTGTGAGCGCGCCGTCGTCGAGCGAACGGTTCTCGTCGTACAGCTCGGCGAGGTCGATGTCGGTGACGTGCCCCGTGCCCTCGCAGCGCGGGCACATGCCGCCAAGACGATGGAACGTTGCCTTCACGGTCTTGCGGTTGCCACGCTCGACGGTGATGCCTCCCTTCGCGCTCACCGTCGGCACGTTGAACGAATACGCGTTTGGTGGGCCGATGTGCGGTTTCGCGAGCCGGCTGAACAGGATGCGCAGCATCGCGTTGGCGTCGGTCGCGGTGCCGACCGTGGAGCGCGGGTCCGCGCCGAGTCGCTGCTGGTCGACGATGATCGCAGTCGTCAGGCCCTCGAGCACATCGACGTCCGGGCGGGCCATCGTCGGCATGAAGCCCTGCACGAACGCGCTGTACGTCTCGTTGATGAGGCGTTGCGACTCCGCGGCGATGGTGGCGAACACGAGCGAGCTCTTTCCCGAGCCTGAGACGCCGGTGAACACCGTGAGCCGGCGCTTCGGGATCTCGACGCTGATGTTCTTGAGGTTGTTCTCGCGCGCGCCGTGCACGTGGATGACGTCGTGTGCCTCTTCGCGCACGCGAGCAACCGCCGCGTTTCTGCCGGTTTTGGCTGCAACGGATGCCGCCATCAGCGTGGCGTCTGGATGCGAACCATGTTGCCCGATGGATCGCGAAACGCGCAGTCGCGTACGCCGTATGGCTGGTCGGTGGGCTCCTGGACCACCTCGGCGCCGCCGGCCTGCACGCGGTCGAACGTGCCGTCCACGTCGTCGGTGGCCAGCACGAGGAGCCCATAGGTGCCCTTGGCCATCATCTCGTGGATGGTGCGCCGCTCCTCATCGGTGATGCCCGGGTGGGCGTCCACCGGGGAGAGCACGACCGAGGTGTCGGGCTGGCCGGGAGGGCCGACGGTGATCCAGCGCATGCCGCCGTAGCCGACGTCCAGGCGCACCTCGAATCCCAGGACGTCCCGATAGAAGGCCACCGCGGCCTCCGCGTCGTTGTGCGGGAGCATGCTCCCGTGAATCGTGAGGGTCATGGCGCGAAGCCTACGGGCGGCCGGCGAGTGGGGCTTCTCGATTCCTGACCGGTCGCGTCACCTGCTTGGCGACGCAGGCCGGCAGCCCCGCCATGGCCTCCGCCTCGATCTGCCGGTACGTGCTCGGCGGGATGCCGACCAGCTCCGTGAAGCGGGTGCTGAAGGTGCCCAGCGAGGAGCAGCCGACCGCGAAACAGACCTCGGTCACGCTCATGTCGCCGCGGCGCAGCAGCGACATGGCGCGCTCGATGCGCCGCGTCATGAGGTAGCTATACGGGGACTCGCCGAAGGCGGCGCGGAACTCGCGGCTGAGATGGCCGGCCGACATGTTGGCGCCTCGGGCAAGTGCCTCCACGTCGAGCGGTTGCTCGTAGTCGCGATCGATGCGGTCGCGCACCCGGCGCAGGCGCGCGAGGTCATGCAGATGCTGCGCATCGGCGGGTTGGTTGCTCACACCGAGGATCCTGCTTCGGTGGACCGCGCGATTGTCAACATGTTTTGGCCACATATTAAAGACGGGCGCGCTTGTGCTGGAAGCGTCCGCAATGCGCCGTTCGACGTAATCGCAAATAACGTGGATCGCGCCTTTGACGCGTTTGCTCTGCTCAGGATTCCACTGTATTCCACGGCCGTGCGCGCACGCACCCTCGTGTTGCACAATCCCCGCGGCGGCCGCCCGGGCCACCGCAATACGAGGGCGCCTCGGATCGTTAAGTTCCGGGACGGGGCGATAGCTCAGGAAGAGATCCGGTTACCTGGAGGACACCGTATGGTTCGTTTTATCGCCAGGACGGCTGTGGCAACGGCGCTCGCTGCGGCCGTGGCAGCCCCCTTGACACTCAGCGCGTCGGCAGGCACTTCGCCGCTGCCGAGCGTGCCAAGTCTTGCTCAGACTCTTCAGAGCCTGGTGCCCGTTCCGCTGGCTCCGCTGGTTCCTTTGGCGCCGTCGTCGCCGAGCGGCCCAAGCAGCTCCAATGCGGACTCGTCGAGCTCGGCCACGGCCAATGCTCTGAGCATTCCGGCACTGAACACGTGCATCGGGTGCACCAACGGATCCTCTTCGTTCACACCGGCGTCCGGATCGACTCCGGCATCGTCCAGCTCCACCTCGAACGCCGACGCGCTCAAGGTTCTGGGGCTCGAGCTCTCCGGTAACAACGGAAGCGGCAAGAGCGGGACCAATGCTCTGCTCGCGCTGCCTGCCAACCCGCTCGTCGGGCTGGCGCTTGCCGATTGGATCACCAGTGCCACCAGTGCGCCCAGCTCGCTTGAGCGCGCTGCCCTGCTGGACCTGAACCTCAACCCCGACGGCTCGGCGCAGAACACAGCGCTGGAGACGCTCGCGACGCTGGCAGTGCTCGAAGGTAAGAGCACGACCGCGGCCAGCTGCAGCGCAGGCGGGGCCACCGGATCGACCGACGCTGCGAACCTCAACCTGCTGAACAACCCGGCCGGTGTGGGCGCACTCGCGGTGATCCTGCTTCACACAGGCGCTTCCACCAATGGCGGGTCGCAGGTCTATCTCGCGTCCATCAACGGCACGCAGATCGGCAACAGCTCGCAGGTGGGTGGCAGCCCCATCAACATCACGATTCCAGGGCTCACTACGATCACGCTGATCGCCAGCCCGCCGACCGGTTGCAATGGACCGACTCAGTGCACGTCCAACTGCAGCCCCAGCCAGAACCCCTGCCCCCCTGGTATCGCTGACATCCAGCTTCCCATCGGCACCTGCCTCGGCTCCGGCTTCACCGCCACCCAGACGTCCAACAACGGCCCGGCGGCCCCGGGCACAAGCGTCCAGTCCGCGAGCACGAGTTCCGGCTCCGGAGTTGGCGTCCCGTCGACAGGTATCGGACTTGGGATCCTGGGCTTCCTCATCCTCGGCGGCGGCCTCCTCGCTCTGGGGGCGTCCCGCGTGGCACGGCGCTGGAGAGCGCTCGCGTAACCTGACCTCATGAGCTACAGAAGCCGGTCGGTGCAGCCGGGCTGCCCGGCCGGCTTTCTGTTGCTCGGGCTCGGTCGCGGCCGTTTGGGTCTCGCCGCGGTGCGATATCTTCTGGTCATCGTGCTCACCGGACCGATCCGCGCCACAAAGGCCACGCTCGTTGCCTTCGAGCGGCAGCTCGGCATTGACCGAGACGGCCGCAGCGTGTGGGTCTGGACCCTCCCGCCGGCCGTTGGGCTCGCGGTCGCAATACTCTCGCTGTTCATGCCCGGCCTGCCCGCCGATTTCGGCGTCGTTGAGCGCGTGGCGATCGCGATCTTCGGGTTCTTCACGATGACCGCGATCGCCTTCATCTACCTGCTCTCGTTCGATAACGACCCGAATCAGTCAGACGACGTTCCCCAGACGCACTGAACGCACGTTTCCGCTCAGCCGCGCTCGCATGCACGTGCCTCGTGTGTGGCACAGCAATCGCGGCGTGCGGCTCGGGATCGACCTCGAGCCCGACCCCGTCCCCCTCTCCGAACGGACCGTCGACGCCCGGATCCTCGGCCACGCCGGTGCCTCCGTTCACACCGCCGCCGTCGGCGACGCCAAGCGGGCCCGCGTACAGCGTTCAAGTGGCACTGACCGGAACCGACAGCGTGCAGGGGACCTTCACCCAGGGCGTGGGCCAGTGCCAGGCCGCGGGCTCACTGTCCGGCACCGTGTCCGGACAGCAGGTGACGCTGCTGATGCCCGGGTCGAACGTGTCGGGCCAGGCGGTGACTCTGTCGCCCGGCGATCTGCAGGTGACGGTGGGAGGCCACGTCTGGGGCGTGGCGTCGGCAGCAAACGCGCCCCATGCGACCTCGGGCACGTTGCAGCGGAACACCAACGGCAGCGGCAGCGCGCAGTTCCAGAATCTGGCGCTGCAGGGCAACTCGGCACAGCAGCCGCAGGAGAGCGGGACCATCACCTGGACCTGCGCCTGATCGCGCTCGCGCCCTAGGCTACGTTGATGCCGAATCGAGCGACGGTGGCGTCCGGAGCGGATCCCGGAATCGGGGCAACGCTGCACAGGGTTGCGGTCATCGGGACCGCGACGAGCCGCGCCGATCGCGAGCGCGTCGAGATCGAGCTCGACGAGCTCGAGGAGCTGGCGCGCACCCTCGGCACCGAGGTGGTCGAGCGCCGTCTCCTCACGCTGCGCGAGCCTCATCCGGCGACATTCCTGCGATCCGGCATGGTCGAGACCCTGGCGGCGCAGGTCGCAGAGCTCGACCGCCCCGCAGTTCTGTGCAACGACGCACTGTCTCCCCGCCAGCAGCGCAACCTGCAGGAGGCCTGGAGCGTGCCGGTGCTCGACCGCACCGAGGTGATCCTGGCGATCTTTGCCCACCGGGCCATCACGGCCGAGGGCCGGCTGCAGGTCGAGATGGCGCAGCTCGAGCACCTCCTGCCGCGCCTGGCCGGAGGCTGGTCCCATCTGGAGCGGCAGCGAGGCGGCGTCGGGCTCCGTGGTGGACCGGGCGAGACGCAGATCGAGGTCGACCGGCGCCTCATCCGGGGGCGCATCAAGCGGTTGCGCGAGCGGCTCGTCGTCCTCGAGCGGCAGCGACGAACGAGGCGCACCGCGCGCACCAACGTGCCACTCGCATCCTGCGCACTCGTCGGGTACACCAACGCCGGCAAGTCGACGCTGCTCAACGCTCTCACTCACAGCACCGTGCTCGCCGACGACCTGCTCTTCGCCACTCTCGACCCGACCTCACGCCGGCTCGAGCTGACGTCCGGCCGGCGTGTGATCGTGACCGACACCGTCGGCTTCATCCAGAAGCTGCCGACCGAGCTGGTCGAGGCCTTCGCCGCGACGCTCGAGGAGGTGCGGCAGGCGCACATGCTCGCCGTCGTTGTCGACGGGTCTCACCCGGATTGCGCCTCGCAGCTGCAGACGGTCATCCGGACGCTCGCCGACATGGGCTGCGAACAGCCCGCGTTGCTGCTCGTCAACAAGATCGACCTGCTCGCACCCGCCGAGCAGCGTCGCGTCCGTCTGGCCCTTGGAGATGTGGCGGGCATCAGCCCGCTCGCGATCAGCGCGCGTACCGGCGCCGGCCTGCGCGAGCTGCGTCAGTCGATCGACGCACTCGCGGGCAGCATCGTCGCGGACACGAAGGCGAACCGGCCGATAATCGCGGCGCTGTCCCCCGCGGAAGGCGTGGCGCCGCAGTCCGTCGCCGGCTGAGCAGCCGTCAGCGACCCGAGCGGACGCGAGCGGTCGCCCGCTCGATCTCGCGCTGCGCGTCACGCTTGGCCACGTCCTGGCGCTTGTCCCAGAGCTTCTTGCCCCGCCCGAGGCCGAACGCCAGCTTGATGCGGTTGTGGGCGAGAAAGATGCGCAGCGGCACCAATGTCAGCCCCTGCGTGCGGACGGCCCCGTCGAGGTACTCGATCTCGCGCTTGTGCAGCAGGAGCCGGCGGCGGCGGTCCGGCTCCAGGTTCTGCCGGTTGCCCTGTGCGTAGGGCGCGATGTTCACCTGCATCAGCCAGGCCTCGCCACCCTCTATGCGCACGTAGCCGTCGGTCAGCTGGGTCCGCCCGCCGCGTAATGACTTCACCTCGGTGCCGGTGAGCTCGATACCCGCCTCGAAGGTCTCGAGGATCGAGTACTCGTACGTCGCGCGGCGGTTGCGCGCCAGCACGGGGTCGCGGTCGGTCTGCTTCGCCGGCACTGCCGTCTCAGTGCACGGAGCGACGGCCGCGCAGGTACGCCGCCGCGCTCATCGCGCGCGACCCCGCCGGCACCACGCGATCGACGCGGTACCCGCCGGCGCGCGTGGCGACGACCACGCTCTCGCCGTCGATGCGAATCACGTCACCGGGTGTGGCGGCGGCGCCGCTGTCGCCGCCGGGCTCGCGTGCTCCCGCGAGGATGCGCACGGGAGCGCCACCGAGGTTCGCGGTGACACCCGGCCACGGGTCAAACGCGCGGACCCGCCGGTCCACGTCGACAGCGGTGCACTCCTCCCACGTGACGGCGCCGTCCTCGCGCGTGAGGCGCGGCGCGAGCGTGACGCCGTCGTCCGGTTGCGCTGTCACCGTCGCGCTGCCGTCTTCCAACTGCTGCAGCACGCCATCGAGCGCGACGGCGCCGGCGGACGCGAGCGTCGCCGTCAGCGCCGGCGCGGTTGCATCCTCAGGAATGTCCACGGGCGTGCGGCTGTACATCGGCCCCGTGTCGAGCCCCGCGTCCATGCGCATGATGGTGACGCCGGATTCGGTGTCTCCGGCGAGAATCGCGTGCGCCACCGGGCTGGCGCCGCGCCATCGCGGCAGCAGCGACCCGTGCACGTTCACCGGGGCGAGCCGCGGAATGTCGAGCAGCGCCTGGGGAAGGATCTGCCCGTACGCAGCGACGACGAGCGCATCCGGCTGGAGCGCCGCGATCTCAGCCAGTGACTGCGGGTCCCGGACGCGGGGCGGCGTTAGCAGCGGGATGTGCAGCTCGCGGGCCACGTCCGCCACCGGTCGCGCAGCCGGCCGGCCGCGGCTGCCGGCTTTGTCCGGCTGGGACACCACGGCGACGACGTCGTGCTGCTCGTTGCAGTGCCGCAGCGACGGCACAGCGAAGTCTGCCGTGCCGAGGAACACGATCCTCACACAGCGGCGACGGCGTCGGCCTCCTCGGCTTCAGCGACCGTCTCCAGCTCGCGCAGCGTGCCCTCGTTGACGCGTGTCGTGAACAGGATGCCGTCCAGATGGTCGATCTCGTGTTGGATTGCGCGCGCCAGCAATCCGTCACCCTTGACGCGGACCTGCTTGCCGTGGCGGTTCAACCCCTTCGCCACGACGCGGTCGCAGCGCGTCACCTCGCCGACCCACCCGGGCACCGAAAGACATCCCTCGAGGCCGGTCTGCTCGCCCTCGCAACGCACCATCTCTGGATTGGCCAGCTGATAGATCTGGTTGTCGACGCGCAGCACGATCACGCGCAGCGGCACGTTGACCTGCGGCGCGGCGAGCCCGACGCCGTTGGCGGCGAACATCGTCTCCACCATGTCGTCCATGAGCTTGCGGATGCCCTCATCGACGCGAGGCACGCGCGTGGCCCGCGAGGTGAGCACCTCGTTATGGTCAGCTGTGACAACTATTGGCAGGGCCGGCACCGTTTGCTCCAGTGGTCCTCACATCGCGGGGTCGACGTCGATGCTCCAGCCCCGCTCGCGAGGAAGATGCGGAAACGCCCTCTCGATGTTGGTGCCCCGCAGCGTCAGCTGCCAGCGGTATTGGCCCCGCAGACGATGCAGGAACGCCGGTGACGGGCCGAGGACGTCGAGCCCACCATCCTCGGCGAGTGTACCAGAGAGTCGCTCGACCTCCCGAGACGCGGCCTGCCGGCAGGCCTCGTCGTCCTCGTGGGTAAACGTGCAGACACACAGCCGCGTGTACGGGGGAAAGTGCAGGGCGCGCCGGGTGCGAATCTCGTCGCGTGCAAAGCCCAGATAGTCGTGCACGCTTGCATGGCGGACCGCGTAGTGGTCGGGGCTGTACGTCTGCAGCACGACGCGCGCCGGTTCGTCACCGCGGCCCGCGCGTCCGGCGACCTGTGTCAACAGCGAGAACGTGACCTCGCCGGAGCGGTAGTCGGGGAAGTGCAGCGACGTATCCGCGTTGACGATCCCGACGAGTCGCACGTTGCCGAGGTCCCAGCCCTTGGCGACCATCTGCGTGCCGATGAGGCAGTCCGCCTCGTGATCGCGAAAGCGCTGATAGATGTCGAAGTACGCGTCGCGCGTCTGCGTCGTGTCACGGTCCATGCGCAGCAGCCGCAGCGCGGGAAAACGTTCGTGCACCTCCGCCTCGAGCCGCTCCGTCCCGAGCCCCATCCCACGGACGGCCGTTGACCCACACGACGGGCAGTGCGACGGCAGCGGAATCGACAGGCCGCAATAGTGGCAGTCGCAGCGCGCACGCGACGCGTGATGCACGAGCGCGACGCTGCAGTTCGTGCAGCTCAGCGCTGCGCCGCACGTGCGGCATAGCACGACGGTGGCAGTGCCTCGGCGGTTGAGAAACAGGATCGACTGGCCGCCGGTGTCGTGCACCGTGGCGAGCGCGCGCTCCAATGTTCGCGAGAGCGGGGAACGGTTGCCGGCTGCGAGCTCGTCACGGAGGTCGACCACATCGATCGGCGGCAGGCTGCGGCCGCTGATGCGCGCCGGGAGGGTCGCGAGCTCGAGCCCGCCCGTGTGGGCCTTGTAGAACGTCTCGACTCGCGGTGTGGCGCTCCCGAGCACCACCGGAGCGCACGCAAGGCGGCCGAGCTCGAGCGCCACATCCACCGCGTGGTAGCGCGGCATGCGGTCCTGCTTGTACGCGGACGCATCCTCTTCGTCCACCACCACAACACCGAGCTGCGGAACCGGTGCGAACACCGCGCTTCGCGAGCCGATGACAACGTCCAGCTCGCCGCTGCGGATGCGCTGCCATTCCGCCGCTCGCTCCGCATCGGTGAGCGCTGAGTGGATCACGGCCACGCGGCCGGGGAAGCGCCCCGCGAAGCGCTGGATCATCTGCGGCGTCAACGCGATCTCGGGGACCATGACGATGGCACCACGGCCGCACGCGAGCGCCGACGCGATGACGGTGAGGTACACCTCGGTCTTGCCGCTGCCGGTGACGCCGTGCAGCAGGAGCCGGCGGTGCTCCCCTGCCTGCACGGCTTCGATGAGCGGCGCCACAGCCGCCTCCTGTGCGTCGGTGCGCTGCAGCGCGTCACTCGGTTCCGAACGGCTCCGCGCCTCCGCAAGTGCGCGCGACGTCACGCGCGGTCCCGCCGAGCGCCGCCGCTTGGGAACGCGCGCGCCCTTCGGCACCATCGCGCGGATCACCTCGGACAGCGGGGCACAGTACCGCGCGGCGATCCAGCGGCTCAGCTCGATGTGCAGCGGCGACATCAGTGGCTCCGCGTCAATCACCGACTCGATCTCCCGCACCTCTTCCTGCTCGGTGTGCTCGTGCCGCTCCACGACGAACCCGACGAGCGTGCGCTTGCCGAACGGGATCTCCACGCGCGCCCCCGGAAGGGCCGCGGCGTCGAGCGCGTCGGGCACCGCGTACGTGTACGTGTCGCGCGGCAGCATCGACCGCGTATCGGGGACGACCTCGGCGAAGCTCACCGAAGTCGCTCGCGCACCACGCGGAGAATCGCGTCCGCCACATCGTCCTTGGGCGCGCGCGCGACGACCGCGACGACGCCGCTCGCGTCGATGATGGTCACCTCGTTCGCCGGTGAGCCCATGCCGATGTCGCTGCGGGACACGTCGTTGAGCACGATCAGGTCGAGACCCTTGCGTCGCAGCTTGTCCTGCGCGTTGCGCACCAGGTCGCTCGTCTCGGCGGCGAAGCCGACGACGTACACGCCGTCGCGCTCCGGTGCGTCGCGGAGCGACGCGAGGATGTCGATGGTCGGTTCGAGCTCGAGCGTCCACGTCTGCGCACGCTTCTTGATCTTCCCGTCGGTGACGTGTGCCGGCCTGTAGTCGGCGACCGCCGCCGCCATCAGCAGCACGGCGGCGCCGGGGAGCGCGGCGCGCAGCGCGGCTGCCATCGATTCCGCGGTCTCGACACCGACAACCTGCATCGCCGGCGCTTCAGGCGGCGGCGCCACCGTCGTGATCAACGTCACGACGGCGCCGGCCCGCGCGGCGGCCAGTGCGAGCGCGTTGCCCATCAGGCCGCTGGACCGGTTGCCCAGGTAGCGCACGGTGTCGATCGGTTCGCGCGTGCCGCCGGCGGTGACCACGACGTGCCGGCCGCGCAGCCAGAGCGCCTCAGCCGGCGCCGGATCCGACAAGTGACTCCTCGATGGCGGCGAGGATGACGTCAGGCTCCACCATGCGTCCCGCCCCCTCCCGCCCGCTGGCGAGCCGCCCTCGCACCGGGCCGAGCACACGCGCGCCGCGGGTGATGAGCGTTGCGCAATTGGTCTGCGTCGCGGGGTGCTCCCACATCGCGGACTCCATCGCCGGCGCGATCAGGAGCGGCGCCGCACATGCGAGCGCGGTCGTCGTGACCGCGTCATCGGCGAGCCCGAGCGCCAGCCGGGCGATGAGGTCGGCGGACGCGGCCACCACCACCTGCAGCTCGCACCATGCCGCCAGCTCGAGGTGGCTCATGCCGTGCTCGGCATCGGAGTCCCAGAGCGACGCCGCGACCGGGTGGCCGCTCAGCGACCGCAGCAGAACCGGCGTGACGAACCGCGTCGCGGCAGCACTCATCACGACTCGAACCTCGCCCTGCAGCTTGCGGACGCCGGTGACGACGTCGCACGCCTTGAACGCGGCGACGCTGCCGCCAATCGCGACCAGAACGCGCCGTCCGTCGAGCGATTGTTCAGGCACGGACGCCACCGCGGATCAGGTCGAGGATCTCGCGTGCGGCGCGGCGCACGTCGTCGTTGACCACGCGATGATCGTACTTCGCCTGCTCGGCGAGCTCATGCTCGGCGGTGGCCTCGCGGACCACAAGGCTGTTGCGGTCCTCGGTGTTGCGCTCCTCGAGGCGGCGCCGGAGCTCCTCCGGATTCGGCGGCAACAGGAAAATGAAGAGTGCAGCACCGCCCAGACGCTCGCGCACGCGTTCCGCACCCTGCACGTCGATCTTGAGCACGATCATGTCGCCGCGCGCGACCTGCTCCTGCACGCGTTGCAGCGAGGTCCCGTACTGGTGGCCGTACACCGTGGCGTGCTCGAGGAAGTCGCCGCGGAGCACCATGGCGTCGAACGTCTCCGGGTCGACGAACGAGTACGACACGCCGTCCTGCTCACCGGCGCGCGGCGGCCGCGTGGTGTAGGAGACGCTGTAGCGGAGAGTCGGATCAAGCCGGAAGAGCTCGCGCAGCACCGTGTCCTTGCCGACGCCGCTCGGGCCCGAGAGCACGATGAGGCGCCCCGGCCCGGTGAGCCGCGCGGCGCTGCCCGGCCCGCTCACTGCTGCCGCTCCCGCAGGTCGTGCAGCAGGGCTCGCAGATCCTCGGGAAGCGGGGATTCGAAGGTGCGCGGCTCGCCGTCGGCGGGGTGGCGAAACGTGAGCCGCCGTGCGTGCAGCGCCGGCCTGCCGGGTGCGCCGCCGCGCCCGTACACCGGGTCGCCGGCGAGCGGATGTCTGATGTACGCCATGTGCACGCGGATCTGATGCGTGCGTCCGGTGCGCAGATGCACCTCGAGCGCACTAATGTCGCCGAAGCCCTCGGAGACCGTGAAGTCGGTGACGGCGGGGCGGCCGTCATCGACGACCGCCATCCGCTTGCGGTCCCGCCGGTCACGCCCGATGGGCGCGTCGATCGTCCCGGTGTGCTCGCGAAACCCGCCGTGCACGACGGCGACGTACGTGCGGCCCAGCGTGCGGTCGCGCAGCTGCTCCGACAGCGATCGGTGCGCCGCCTCGGTCTTCGCCACAACAAGCAGCCCGCTCGTGTCGCGATCGAGGCGGTGCACGATCCCGGCGCGCTCTTCGCCGCCGAGCAGCGACCACGTCGTGCCGCGAGCCTTCAGCGCGTCCACGAGGGTGTCCGCGGGGTGACCCGGTGCCGGGTGCACGACGAGACCGGCCGGCTTGTCGACGACTGCCAGCCACTCGTCCTCGAAGACGAGCGTGATCGCCGGAGCGTGGACCGCGGGCGATGGGCGGGCAGCAACCGCGGGCGCCTCGGCGACGGCGATCACATCGTCGACGCGGACGCGATGGCTGGCCTTGGCGAGCCGGCCGTTCATCGTGACGAGCCCGGCATCTATCAGCGTCTGGGCGGCGTGGCGGGTGATGCCGCGCTCCTCGGCGAGCCACAGGTCGAGGCGCGGCAACGCGCTCATCGTGGTCACGCGGCCGAGCTCGTCGACGTGGTGCGCGCCGGTCCCAGCGTGAGCACCGCGAGCAGGATGGCGATCACGATGGACATGTCGGCAACGTTGAACACGGGCCACCAGTGCAGATCGATGAAGTCGACGACGCGGCCCTGCAGCAGGCGGTCGATGCCGTTGGACACCGCGCCGCCGAGGATCATCCCCAGCAGCACCTGGCGGTATGCGGTGTTGCCGTAGCGCTGCCCCACGAACAGGATGTACACCACCACGATCGCGGCGACGATCAGGTACAGCCACTGGAACTGCGGAAACAGCCCGAACGCGGCGCCGCTGTTCTCCACGTGGTCGATGGTCACCAGCCCGCCCGGCCAGATCTCGCCGTGCAGCGCCAGGTGTTGTACGACGAGCCACTTGGTCAGGTGATCGAGGCCGATCACGATGACCGCGGTGGCGCCGATGACGAGCAGGTAGCGGGCGCGGCTCGGCGTCAGCGCCGAACCCCCAACCAGCACGCCTCGCCGGCGATGGCGCCCGACCATTCGGCCAGCGCCCCACCGCGCGCGAACACGATGTCGGTTGCGAGCGTCTCCCCCATCAGCCAGGCGCGCTGTGCGTCGACCGAGCGGGCGACATCGCCCGACGCCTCGACGGCGAGCACGATGCGGTCGTCCACCTGCAGCTTCGCCTGCCGCCGCAGCTCGTTCACCTTGCGGCTGAGCTCGCGCGCGATCCACTCCAGACGGAGCCCGTCGGTGATGTTCGTGTCGAGCGTGACCGTTTCTCGATCGCCGGTGACGTACTCCACAAGCTTGACGTTGAGCTCCTCGGAGAAGATCGCCTCCAGCTCGTGGTGCAGCGGCGGCCCCTCGATGATCGCGGCGCGCAACGGCTGCCGCGTGGGCACGTGGGCCTCGGTGCGCGCGGCGAGGCCGGCCTCGACCAGCCGACGCAGCTGCTCCATGTCGCGGAGCACGTCGGGGTCGCGCCACTCCCCGTGGGTATGCGGGAAGTCGGTGAGATGCACGGAGTCAGCGATGCCGTCGCCCGGCGGGCGGTCGCCCTCGAAGCCGGTGAGGTTGCGGTAGATGCGCTCGCTGAGGAACGGCATCATCGGCGCCATAAGGCGGCTCAGAGTCAGCAGCGAGGTGTACAGCGTGGCGTACGCCGAACGCTTGTCATCGCTCTCCGAATCGCCCTTCCAGAAGCGCCGCCGCGAGCGGCGGACGTACCACTTGGAGAGGTCCTCGACGTAGGACTCGAGAGCGCGGCACGCATCCTGCGCCTGGTACGCGTCCAGCGACGCGCGAACGGTGTCGACTGTCTGCGCCAGCCGCGAGAGGCACCAGCGATCGAGTGGCGGCCGCTGCAGCGCATCGGGCGCGGCGGCCGTTGCGGGGTCGAACCCGTCGATCTCGGCGTACGTGATGAAGAACGAGTACACGTTCCACAGCGTGAGCATGAACAGCCGCACGACGTCCTGCAGGCCCTCGCGAGTCACGCGCAGCTCCGCCGCGAGCGAGCCGGACGCGTAGAAGAACCAGCGCGACGCGTCCGCGCCGAAGTCGGCGAACGCCATGGCCGGGTCCATCACGTTGCCCCGGCTCTTGGACATCTTCTTGCCCTTGGAGTCCACGACGATGCCGACGACCACGCAGTTGCGGTACGCGGGCTTGTCGAACAGCAGCGTGCTCTCCGCGAGCAGTGAGAAGAACCAGCCGCGCGTCTGGTCGAGGCCCTCGCAGATGAAGTCCGCCGGATGCGTGCGCTCGAAGAGGTCGGCGTTCTCGAACGGATAGTGCCGCTGCGCGAACGGCATCGCGCCGGAGTCGTACCAGGCGTCGATGACGTCGGGCACGCGGCGCATCACGCCGCCGCACTGCTCGCATGACAGCGTCACCGAGTCGATGAACGGCTTGTGGAGGTCTGCCGTCACGTCGAGCCCGATCTCGGCGGCGCTGCCCACGCAGCGCACCGCCTCGCACGACTCGCACTCCCACACCGGCAGCGGCGTTCCCCAGTAGCGGCTCCGCGAGAGGTTCCAGTCGATCAGGTTCTCGAGCCAGTTGCCCATGCGCCCGTCGCGGATGTGCGCGGGATGCCAGCCGACCTCGTGGTTGTGGTGCAGCAGGCGATCGCGGTGCGCGGTGGTGCGGACGAACCAGGAGTCCAGCGCGTAGTAGAGCAGCGGCGTGTCGCAGCGCCAGCAGAACGGGTAGGTGTGCAGGACCCGTTCGGCGCGGTACAGCTTGCCCTCGGTGCGCAGGTCGTCGATGATCTTCGCGTCGGCGTCCTTGACGAACATCCCGCGGTAGCGCGTCTGTCCCTCGAGAAAGCGTCCGTCGAGTCCGACGACATGGCGGATCGCGATCCCCCTGCGCTGGGCGAGCTCGAGGTCGGCCGCGCCGTAGGCGGCGGCGGTGTGCACGATGCCAGTGCCCTCGCTCATGCTCACGAGCTCAGGGGCGCTCAGCACGACGAACGCGAGTCCTTCCGGCAGCATGTCGGTGAACAGCGGCTCGTACGTGCGGTCGACGAGGTCGCGGCCGGCCATCTCCTCCAGCACCTCGTATCCCGGCTCGAGCACCTCGAGTCGCGCCCTGGCGAGGATGTACGACTCGCCGTTCTGCGCCACGCGCACATACGTCTCGTCAGGGTGGACGGCGAGCGCGACGTTGCCCGGCAGTGTCCACGGTGTTGTGGTCCAGGCCAGCAGAAACGTCCTGCCGTCCGCGTCGTTGAGCCGGAACTTGACGTATACGGAGGGATCCGGCGTGTCATCGTGGTAGCCGAGGCTGAGCTCGTGTGACGACAGCGACGTCTGGCAGCGCGGGCAGTACGGCGTGACCTTGTAGCCCTTGTAGAGCAGCTGGTGGTCGAAGAGCTGCTTCAGGCTCCACCACACCGACTCGATGTACGTCGTGTCGTAGGTGCGGTAGGGATGATCGAAGTCGAGCCAGAAGCCGAGGCGCTCGCTCATGTCGCGCCACTGGTCGATGTATTCGTTCACCGATTCGCGGCAGAGCGCGTTGAAGCGCTCGACCCCGTACTCCTCGATCTGCTTCTTGCCGCTGATGTGCAGCGCGCGCTCGATCTCGAGCTCGACCGGCAATCCGTGCGTGTCCCATCCGGCCTTGCGCTCCACAAAGAAGCCGGCCATCTGCCGGTGCCGCGCGAACAGATCCTTGTACGAGCGCGAGAGCACATGATGGATCCCGGGCAGTCCGTTGGCCGTGGGCGGCCCTTCGTAGAAGACGTACGGCGTCGCGTCGCGCCGCAGGTCGAGCGAGCGCTCGAACACCCTGTTGCGACGCCAGAGATCGAGCACCTCCAGCTCGGCGTCGGCAAAACGGGCGCGGTTCGGAACCGGCGCAAAACGGGGCATGGGCCTTCAAGGATACCGGGGATCGTGTTGACCCCCCGGCGGCGGCTGTGGCATCGTCTCGCCAGCGCACCCGGTCACGGGTGCACCACGGGAGGAGCGGGTGATGGCGACGACAACGGCACGGGCCGGTCGCCTCCGGCGCATCGCCGAGCGCATGCTGCTCGGCACCGTGATGGCGCTCGTCGCGATGGTCATCGATCGCCGTCTGCGGCGTGTGTTCGCGGCGCAGCAGCGACGCTGATCAGGGCCGGCGGAACAGGTCCATCAACAGCGCCAGCGCGAAGACGATACCGACCGCGGCAAACGTCCACGTCAGCGCCTGTGACACGTGGCCGAACGACGCCGTGACACCGCAGATGAGGAAGGCGGCCGCGGCGGTGATGCCGGCTGCGAGCCGCCGCCCGGCGGTCCGCAGAATTGACTCGAGCCGCTCCGTACCCTTCAGCGTGATGCTCGGCTCGAAGCCGGGCTTGGCGCCGACCAGGCGCTCCACCGCGTCGATGAGCGACGTGGCGCGCAGGCGCAGCTTCTGCGCGTTGTAGTAGACGCGCTGCGGCCCGAGCAGGTCACGCACGCTGCGTGTGAGGTGCCGCGTGAAGAACTTGCCGGCGATGTTGAAGGGATCGATGGTTGGGTCGAGCTTCGCAGCCGCAAGCTGCATCTGCCCAAGCGCCTTGCCGATGAGCGCGAGCGACGCCGGCATGCGGATGTCGTTGCGGATGCAGAGCTGCGTCATGTCGGTGAGCATCGGACCCAGCTGCATCTGGTCGAGCATCGCGTGCCGGTATCGCTGCATGAGCTCGGCGAGCTCACTGCGCAGATTGTCGTGGTCGACCTTGCCGGAGCGCTCGGCGAGGCTCAGCAGCACGTCGGCGAGAAACGCCACGTCCTCGTGCCAGAACGACAGGAGCAGGAAGCCGAGCATGTCGCGCATGTGCGCGTCGAGCGTGCCGACCATACCGAGATCGAGGAACACGATCTGGTCGTCGCTCCACAGCAGGTTCCCCGGGTGCGGGTCGGCGTGGAAGAAGCCGGCGACCAGCACCTGCTCGTAGTACGACTCGACAAGTTGATGCGCGGCTTCGCTGCGCTCCGGCCCCGGCGGGGCCTGCAGCAGAGGCACGCCGATGATCTCATCCATCACGAGCAGCCGGTGCGTCGAGAAGTTCCGATGCACGAGCGGCGCGCGCAGCCGCGTGTACGGCTCGAGCACCTCGCTCATGCGCTCGAGGTTCTGCGCCTCCTGCGTGAAGTCGAGCTCACGCGCGAGTGAGTCGGAGAGATGGTCGATGATCGCGGGCAGGTCGATCACTCGGTCGAACGAGGCGAAGCCGGCGGCTCGCTTGGCGAAGAGCCGCATGAGCGCGAGGTCCTTGCCCATCTCCACCTCGGCGTTCGGCCGCTGCACCTTTATCACCACGCGCTCGCCGGTGCACAGCACCGCGATGTGCACCTGAGCGATGGTGCCCGCCGCCAGGGGCTCCGACGACACGCTTTCGAAGACGTCCTCCCAGGGCACGTGCAACTCCTGCTCCATCACGTGCACCACCTCGGCGTGCGTCATCGGTGGCACGTCGTCCTGCAGGGTCGCCAGCTCCTCGATGAACTCCGGCGCGAGCAGGTCGGGGCGCGTGCTCAGCATCTGCCCGAGCTTCTCGAACGTGGGTCCGAGCTTCTCCATCGACTCGCGCAGGAGCTTCGCCTCGCGCCGAACGTCGCCCCGGTGCCGTCGCGCAGTCACCGCCTCGCGCGCGCCGAGAACGGTGAGCATGCGACCGATCTCCGCGGCGCGGCCGAGCATGTGCCCCTCGAATGTCGCCGGGTCGGGGTGCGCATCGGGTGCCGGGCGGTGGTGATGGAAGCGGTGCGCGCCGTCCTCGTCGACGTGCGCGGTGTCGATCAGCACCACGCTGCAGTTCGCCAGGTGTGAGATGCGGTTGGGGACGTTGTGCAGCAGGAACTCGCGCCGCCCGTGCATGCCGTCGTTGCCGACGACGATCATGTCGCAGCGCTCGTCCGCGGCGAAATGGACGATAGCCTCGGCTGCATCCTCGGCGCGAATGCGCACGCCCCGTCCGGCGTCGCCGACGAGGTGACGCGCAGCGTCGGTCAGCTCGTCGTCGGCCTCGACCGCATGCTCCGCGCCGTTGGAGCCGTCCCCCGGCATCGGCTCGACCCGAAGCAACACGAGCTCCGCGTTCTCATGCCGCGCCCAGTCGGCGCCCCAGCGGGCGACCTCGTCGCTTGGCGAGGTGTTCTCCGTGACCGCGAGAATGCGCCGGCTCATGATCGCCGGTAGCGTACGAGGTGCCGGAAGGCGTGTGGGCGCGTCGTTTCAGGCGCGCTCGCCGAACACCGCGCGGCCCAGCCGCACCATCGTCGCCCCCTCCGCGATGGCGACCTCGAAGTCGTCGCTCATGCCCATGCTCAGCTCGGGCAGCGCCGTGCCCAGGCGCTGCTCGAGGTCATCGCGCAGCGAGCGCAGGCGGCGGAAGGTCGAGGCAGCATCCCGTGGGTCGGTCGCGGGCGCGGCGATGGTCATGAGCCCCCGGAGGCGCAGGGCAACGCGCTGAGCGATCTCGTGGGCGAGTTCCGCGACTGCGGCCTCCGGCGCCCCGGTGCGTCCGGCTATCGCGGTCAGATCCACCTCGATGAGGACGTCGAGCGGCTCGCGGCCCGCGGCCAGTCCCGCGGCGAGGGCTACCGCGACTCGCGTGCTGTCGACCGACTGCACCATGTCGAACAGCGACGCCGCCCGCTGCGCCTTGTTGGTCTGCAGATGACCGATGAGATGCCAGCGCGCCGCACCGCCCAGCTGCGCTCTCTTGGACTCCGCCTCCTGCACTCGGTTTTCGCCCAGGTCCGTCGCGCCTGCGGCGATGGCCGCGTCCACGCGATCAGCGGTGGCGCCCTTGGTGACCGCGATCAGCAGGACCGACGACGGGTCTCGCCCGGCCGTCTCGGCGGCGCGGGCGATGCGTTCGCGCACAGCGGCGAGCGCGACCGCCACTCCGGCTGCAGGTGTCTGGGCCAGCGTCAGTTCCCCAGGTCGAGCGGGAGGCTCTCGTCCCCGTCGGCGCGCGGTGGGCGCCGGCGCCGGCCCTCCGGCCGCGCTCCCGGCGTGCGCTGCAGCATGTCCTCGATGGTGGCGCGCATCTCTTCGGCATCCTTGAACGATCGGTACACCGACGCGAAGCGGATGTACGCGATCTCGTCGAGCTCGCGCAGACGGTCCATGGCCATCTCACCGACGAGACGGCTCGGCACCTCGAGCTGATTGCGGCCGCGGAGCTCGTTCTCGATGTCGTCGACCATGCGCTCCAGCGACGCCGGGGCGATGTCACGCTTCTTGGACGCAACGAGGAGGCCGCTCAGGAGCTTCTGACGGTCGAACTCCTCGCGGCGGCCGTCTTTCTTGACGAGGTAGAGGGGCGGCGCCTCGACCCGTTCGTACGTGGTGAATCGCTTGCTGCAGTCAAGACACTGACGGCGGCGGCGTACCGCTTCGCCCGTTTCCGAGTCGCGCGAGTCGACAACCTTGCTATCTGCCGCCCCGCAGTACGGACACCTCATTGCTGCGCACGCCGTTCAGGCCGTCGAAAGTGCGTGTTATCACCTGCGGTCCCGCAGGAATGCGGGAATGTCGAGGTCGTCGGCGTTGTACGGCCCGGTGGGACGTCCGGCCACCGAGAACGTCGTCGGCTGCCGCTGCTCGGTGACGACCGGGCGCGACTGCGGTTCGTACGCGAGCGTTCCCAGCACGTCGATCTGTCCGGTGAACCCGGTGGCGATGACGGTGATCTTCACCTCGCCCTTCATGTGCTCGTCGATGACGGTGCCGAAGATGATCTGCGCCTCGGGATCCGCCGACTCGCTGATCAGCTCCGCGGCCTCGTTCACCTCGTACAGCGTGAGGTCCGACCCGCCCGTGATGTTGAGCAGGATGCCCTTGGCGCCGGCGATGGTCTGCTCGAGGAGCGGGCTCGCCACGGCGTCGCGGGCCGCATCCGCCGCGCGCGTGTCGCCGGTACCGAAGCCGATGCCCATGAGTGCCTGCCCCTGGCCCTGCATGACCGCCTTCACGTCGGCGAAGTCGAGGTTGATGATGCCGGGGTACACGATCAGGTCGGAGATGCCCTGCACGCCCTGACGCAGCACGTCGTCGGCGACCTTGAACGCGTCGACGATCGACGTCTTCTTCTCGACCACCTGCATGAGCCGCGAGTTCGGAATCGTGATCAACGTGTCGACGCGGCCCTGCAACTGCTGGATGCCCTCCTCAGCAGCCTTCTGGCGGCGCAGCCCCTCGAAGCGGAACGGCTTGGTGACGACGCCGATCGTCAACGCGCCCGTCTCGCGCGCGATCTCCGCGATGACCGGCGCCGCGCCCGTGCCGGTGCCACCGCCCATGCCCGCGGTGATGAACACCATGTCGCTGTCGGACAGCGCCTTGGTCAGCTCGTCGCGCGACTCCTCCGCAGCCTCGCGGCCCACGTCGGGATTGCCGCCGGCGCCCAGGCCGCGCGTCAGCTTGCTGCCGATGCGGATCTTCTTGTGCGCTGACGACGCGGAGAGCGCCTGGTGATCCGTGTTCACGGCGACGAACTCGACGCCCTTGAGGTTGCTCCGGATCATCCGGTTGACGGCGTTGCTACCGCCGCCCCCCACGCCGACGACACGAATGCGTGCGTTGCCTTCGAGAGTGCGGTCGAGCTCGGTCATGGGCGTCTCCTCGGCGTTGCTGGGCATTTCGGAATCGTCTGCGGGTTTGGGCTGTGACGAACGAGGGGGCACACGGGTGACGGCGTCTCCGGGGCGGTCCAAGCCGTACAGCTTGGGCAGGATTCCATCACCTCTGCGAGCCGCCGGCCGGCGTTGATCAGAAGAGCTCACGTACCCACCGTCCTAACTTCAGTCCGACACCAGGGCCCGCGGGACTGTGACCGTTGCTCTTGGGCGCACGATGCGGGCGATTGCTGCGGGCGCCCCAGCGAAGCAGGCCGACCACCGTGGCATGGTGGGGGCCGCGAATCTCGTCGTTCATGCCGTGCACGCCCCCCGGCGTGGCGACGCGTGCGGGCAGGTCGGTCTGCTGCTGCACCACCTCGGCGAAGCCGCGCAGCAGCGCGCCGCCGCCGGTCAGCACCACGCCGCCGGGGAAGAGCCCCGCCGGTCCGGCGCGCTCGATCTCCGCCGCCACCAGCGACGCCATCTCGCGCGCACGCGGGCCGATGATCTCCGCGAGGAAGCGCTGGGGCACGCCCACGGGCTCGTCGTAGCCCATCGGCGTCAGCGTGACCTCGGCATCGGCCGGCAGCGTTAATTGCAGACAATGTCCATAACTGCGCTTCACCATCTCGGCGGTGTCGAGGTCACAGCGCAGTCCAACCGCGAGGTCCGCTGTCACGTGGTTGCCGCCGACCGGGATGACACCCGTGTGCACGATGCTTCCGCGCGAGAACACTGCGACGTCGCTGGTACCGCCGCCGACGTCGACGACAACGACGCCACGTTCGATCTCGTCCTCCGTGACCACGGCTTCCGCAGACGCGAGCACCTGCAACACCATGTCGTCCACGTCGATCCCCGCCTTGTGGACCACCTTCACGATGTTCTGGATCGCGGTGTTGGCGCCGGTGATGATATGCGCGTCGACCTCGAGCCGGATGCCCGCCATACCGATGGCGTCGCGCACACCTTCCTGTCCGTCGATCGTGTATTGCTGCGGTAGCACGTGCACGATGCGACGCTCTGACGGAACGCTCACGGCGCGCGCTGCTTCGATGGCGCGGTTGACGTCCTGGGTGTTCACCTCGCGATGACCCGCAGCGACTGCGACCACGCCGCGGCTGTTCTGCGACGTGATGTGCCCGCCGGCTATGCCGACGACGCACGAGTCGATCGGCAGCCCGGCCATCTGCTCCGCAAGATCGACCGCCTCGGCGACCGCTTCCGCCGCGCGATCGATCTCAACGATGGCGCCCTTGCGCACGCCCCGGGAGACCGCCTCGCCCACCCCGAGGACGCGCAGACCCGTGGACTCGAGGTCGGCGGCAGCGCAGCACACCTTGGTCGTTCCTAGATCGAGTGCAAAGACGCGGCGGGGACGGGTCACGCTTGAACCCCGAGTATAGAGGTCTTGGCGCCCCAAAACCCCAATATCGTGGAGGTGGGCCGTCGTCAGCCCACAACATATCGTGCGGGCCGGGCCTCGCTGCCCGGGCCTGGAGGCGCGGCCACGGCGTACGGTTGGGGCCAATGTCGGCCGACTACCACTTCGTGACGCGCTGGCGGCTACCGGGCACGCGGCAGGAGGTGGTCGACGTGCTGAGCGATCCGGTTGACCTCGCCCGCTGGTGGCCGTCCGTCTACCTGACCGTGGAGCTGATCCATGAGGCCGGGCCCGACGGCTTGGGCCGCGAGGTCACCCTGTACAGCAAGGGCTGGCTGCCGTACACCATCCGCTGGCGCTTCGTGACCACGAGCGATCGCGGGCTCGACGGCTTCTCGATCCGGGCCGAGGGCGACTTCGTCGGCACGGGGACGTGGGTGTTCAAGCAGGATGGCAATGACGTCGTCGCGCTGTACGACTGGCGCATCGCCGCCGCGAAACCGCTGCTGCGGCGCCTGACATGGGTGATGCGCCCGGCGTTCGGCGCCAACCACCACTGGGCGATGCGTCAGGGTGAGATCAGCCTCGGGCGCGAGCTGGAGCGGCGCCGGCTGGGACCGGACCGCGGCGGCGCGGTGCCGCCTCCACCGCAGCCGACGTTCACGTGGCTGCTCCCTCGCGCGACACGCGCGAGCCTGCGCGCAAAACATCTCTGAACACACAAACAGGGCCTCGCCACTGCACCTTCTGGACGAGACCCTGCCGGCCGCAGCCCCTGTCGGGCCGCTGGAGCCCGCACACCGTAGCACCGGCTCGGCGCCGCGTCTACGGGTGCCGTGAGCACCGCCGCAGCGTGTTCGGTTAGATGAGGATGACCTTGCCGCGAAGCTCGCCGCGCTGCATCTCGGCGAACGCATCGTGGGCCTGTTCCATCGTGTACGTGGAGCCGATGAGGGGCTGGAGGCGGCCAGAGGCGCAGAGATCGACGAGCCGCCGCAGCTCGGCGCGCGTTCCCATGCTCGAGCCTGCGACGGTGACGTTGCGGTAGAAGACGCGGTTCAGCTGGGCGGGCGGGTTGTGCCCGCCGGTCGCGCCGGCGACGACCACGGTGCCGCCCGCGCGCACGGCGCGAAGGCTCAGCTCCCACGTGGGATCGCCCACGGTTTCGATGACAGCGTCGACGCCCATGCCGCCGGTGCGAGCGATGAGCGCACGTGCGGTCTCGCGCTCGGGCGCGAACGCCTCGCGTGCGCCGAGCTCGACCGCCAGCGCGCGCTTGGACTCGTCGCGGGAGGTGGCGTACACGGTGATGCCGGCGATGGTGGCGAGCAGGATCGTGGCGGACGCGACCCCCCCGGTGACCCCGTGCACGAGGACGGTCATCCCGGGCTGCAGCGCGGCGCGCGCGAAAAGCATGTGGTACGCGGTGAGGTACGCGGTGGGAAGGCATGCCGCGGCGTCGAAGCTCACCGAATCAGGGAGCGCGATGAGGTTCTCCGCCGGCACCAGCACCTGGTCCGAGAACGTGCCCGCGACCGGTGTTTCGCTGAACAGGCGCGCGGTGCGGCACGGCGCCGCCTCGTCGCCGCGGCACGCTGCGCAGTGACCGCAACGCACCACGCCGTGGACCACGACGCGCGCGCCCGGCTGGGGAACGTCCTCCGGCTGCTCGGGGTCCGTGTACCCGAACAGCGTGCCCGCGAGATCGCAGCCGAGCACGTGCGGCGGCACTATCGGCGTCGCCGACACGCCGCGCAGCGTCCAGAGGTCGTGATGGTTGAGTGATCCGGCGGCGAAGTGGACCATTGCCCACCCGGGCCGCATCACCGCCTCGTCGACGTCACCGACCTCGAGGTTGGCCAGCGGATCCTCGCCTCCCGTCCGTGCTGCGTAGACGGCGCGCATGGCGCTGGACCGTAGCAGACAGTGATCGCGGCCTCGCGGACCGTGCCCTCAATCGGCGCCGGTGGGGCACGATATCGGGCAATGCGGCTCGACCTCACGCCACACCCGCGACGTCCCGTCTTCTCGTTCGAGTTCTTCCCGCCCAAGAACGAGGCGGGCGAGGAGGCGCTGTTCCAGACGATCGCGCACCTTCGCGAGCTGGAGCCGACGTTCGTCTCGGTCACGTACGGCGCTGGTGGATCGACGCGCACGCGCACCCTGGAGATGGTCACGCGCATCCGGCGCGAGACGAACATCGAGCCGGTGGCGCACATGACGTGCGCCGGCGCCACCGTCGCCGAGCTGCGCGGCACGCTCGACGCGCTCGTCGCGGCGGGCATCGACAACGTGCTGGCCCTTCGCGGCGACCCGGCCGACGGCGCCGAGAAGTTCGAACCGGTCCCCGGCGGGTTGGCGCACGGCCATGAGCTGATACGCCTCATCCGCGATCACTACGCGGTGTCCATCGGCGGCGCCTGCCACCCGGAGAAGCACCCGGAGTCGGAGCACGTGGACGCCGACGTCGGCTACGCCAGGCTCAAGGAGGAGTCGGGCGCCGACTTCTTGGTGACCAACCTCTTCTTTGACAACGAGGTGTACTTCGACTTCGTCGCCCGCGCGCGAGCGGGTGGGGTCACGGTGCCGATCATCCCGGGGATCATGCCGGTCACCAACGTCGACCAGATACGGCGCTTCACCACGAAGATCGGCGTGCGCATTCCCGCGTCGCTGCTGGAGCCGCTGGAGGGACGAAAGGAGGATCCGGACGCCGTCCTGCAACTCGGTGTCGCCTGGGCCACCCTGCAGTGCGCGGAGCTGCTCGAGGGCGGAGCACCGGGCATCCACTTCTACACGCTCAACCGCTCGCCGGCGACGCGCGCGATCCTCACCGCACTGCGGGCCACGCGCCCGTGGGACCGTCGCCGCTAACGCGCCCGCGCGTTCAGGGCGCGGCCGGCGGCGTCAGTGCGGAGCGGCGGTTGCAGAAGCTGCGGGCGCAGTGGAGAAGGATGCCGGCGGAGCCCCCGAGGCGCTCGCACTCGGACGTGGCGACGCGCTCGGCGACGGCTTGGGCGTGGGCGTCGGTAGCGCGTTGGGCACGGGGATAGCAGCCGCCGCGGGCGGCCCCGAGGGCGCCGCGGCCGCCTGAACTGCTGCCTGCACCTCAGCTGGTAGCCCAGGTTTGCCGCCCACGGCGGGGGCCGCGGCGTCCTCGAGGTCGACGTATCCGAAGGTCGGGTGGTTGAAGTCCAGGGCGCCGCGGAGCGCGGCCAGCGCCGCGATCTGCGCGGGCAGCTGCGCCATCGCGTCCTGGGTGTCGAGGTGGCCGAGCACGGCTTCCCATCCTGAGCCGGCCCACAGCGACAGGACGTCGTCGACGCCCCACTGATACGCGGCCACGCGCCCGCCGAAGACCGCCGGAAAGCGCTGCGCGATCGTCGACAGATCCTGGATCAGGGTGGGGTCGATCGGCGCGGTGGAACCCGCGCGGTCGTCGATCAGCGGAATGGCACCCGCGGCCAGCGCCGCGGGCACCGCCGTCACGGGAAGTGTCGCGCCATTGACGGCAACCAGCGTGTCGACGCCGTCGCGGCGCACGCGCAGCGCGACCTGACGCTCAATCACCGATATGTGGAGCGACGCGGGCAGCGTCGTGCTCACGTCGGCGCTCGCGACCCACGGCATCGCCTCGATGCGTCCCCGGATCCCCTGCGTGTCAACCGTGAAGACGCTCTGGTGCGGGACGGCGGCGGCGTTGAGCACGTCCTGCTCGCGCAGCAGGTGCAGCCCAGTCACCTGGGCGCCCGTGACCTGAAAGACCGGAAGGGTCAGCGCGAGGACGAGCAGCACCACCTGCAGCAGCACGAGCGCTGCCGCAACGATCCGCCGCACCGTGGGCCGGCGCACACGCTCGGTGGGAGCGGGTCTCGGCCGTGCATGCGACCGCGGCCGGCCCGACGGGCGCAGATGCACCCCGGCGACCGCCTGGAAGCGCTTCGCACGGCGCGGCCGGTCGAGGATCGAGACTGCTTCGGCGCGAGCCGCGGCGCGTTGCTGATCGCGGTCGTCGCGAACCGCGGTGCTCATGAGGATGTGTGCATGGACGTGGAGTGGGACGGTGGTGGTGCGTCGGGATCTCGATTATGGCCCAGGGTCAGGCGCTGCGACCGCGCTCTCAGACGCCCGCGAGGTACGTGTCGGGCAGGTCGTTGGCGAACAGCACCGTGTCACCGGCACGCGTGATGCGCCCGATGATGGCCGTCGCCTCGGGGAGGCTTCGCGCGAGGTGGATTCGCTCGGGCGACATGCCGCCGGCGCGCAGCCCGGCCTGCAATGCCGCCGCGGGGCGCGCGTCCATGACGATCACGTGGTCACACACCGTCGCGGCGTGCTCGCCGTAGCGGCGATTCTCGGTGTCCTCGACGGGTCCCAGCTCCACCAGCCCCGGCGTAACAAGCACCTTGGCGCCGTTCATCGCCGCGAGGACATCGAGCGCATCGTGCACGCCCACCGGATTCGCGTTGTAGGAGTCGTCGATGACGCGCACCGGACCGGTCTGCGGCATCGACTGCAGGCGGTGCTCCACCGGCTGCAGATGCGCGGCCGCCTCGACCGCGGCGTCGAGCCCATGGCCGAGGTGGTGCACGACGGCGAGCGCGACGGTGACGTTGAGCACCTGATGGCGGCCCAGCAACGGGATGGAGACCGCGCGCTCGACCTTCTGTTGTGGCCATGACCAGCGAAAACTCGCGCCGCGCGCGTCGATGACGATGTCGGACGCGGTGACGTCGGACCCGCGAGAGTCGCCGGCAACGCCGTAGCGCACGACGGTGCGCCCTTCTCCCGCGGCGCGGGCCGCGAGCGCCGTGCCTCCCTCATCGCCGGCGTGGATGAAGGCGGTTCCGTCCGCCGGCAGCGCCTGCACCACCTCGTACAGGGCGTCGCTGATGGCCTGCATGTCGCCGAAGCGCTCCAGATGCTGCGGCCCCACCGACGTCAGCACGGCGAAGGACGGATGCACCAGATCGCCCATCGCGGCGATCTCTCCCCTGGCGTACGCGTCCATCTCGACGATGAACAGACGGTGCGAGGCGGCGAGATCCTCGTTGATCACGCGCGTCACTCCCATGAGCGTGTTGAAGCTCTTGCGCGTGGGCAGGACCTCGACCTGACCTGCGAGCAGCTGCGCCAGGATGTGCTTGGTGCTGGTCTTGCCGTAGCTCCCCGCCACCGCCACGACCAGCGGCGACAGCTCGCGGACGCGCGCTCGCGCTGTGCGCAGGTAGCGGCGCCGGATCGCGGCCTCGACCGGCCGCAACGACTGATCTGCGGCGACGAGCAGAACCTGACTCACGACCGGCACTGCCGCGAGCGGGGCGATGCACAGGATCGCGGCCGCCGGCCATGCGCCGGTGATGAGGAGCGCGGCGACCCCCGCGGCCAGCACCACCGCGTATGCCGCGGACACACCCAGGATGCGCCGCATGCGCGCCGTCAGGACCAGCGGTCGCTTCGCCTCGGCCCAGCGCCAGAGCAGTGCTGCGCTCAGCGACGCAACGAGCCACCCGGCGGCGACGATGCGCTCGCCGAGGGCGTGGGTGAGCAGCGCGCTGACGAGCGCGGCCACCGACACCGTGGCGGCGGCGACGACCGAGCGGTGCGCGATCCAGCCGCGCGTCATCCCCCAGCGAACGAATCGCGCCTGCTCGTACTCCTCTATCTGCAGCATGCGCGCCGCGACCAACGTCACCGGAGCCGCACGCGCCAGCCACGCGAGAGCGGCGAGCACCACCAGCAGCAGCGTCAGCGCATCGCTCATTCGCGCGTGCTCAGCAGCGAATCGACGACGCGGCAGAACCGTTGCGCCTGCTCGAGGTACGCGAAGTGCCCGGCGCCCTCGAACACGACGAGCCCGGCGTCCGGAATCAGCCGCTCCATCTCGCGGCCATTGGCAAGCGGTGTCTCCGTGTCGTGATCGCCCCAGACGAGCAGCGTCGGCGCGGCGATCCGCGGCAGCAGCGGGCGCAGGTCCTGGTTGACCAGGCGCACCAGTGTTGCGCGCATCACTCCGGTGGCGGCGCGGTAGTCCTCGGAGCCGCGTCGGTCCGCACGACGCCGCGCCGCTGTGCGCAGCGGCGCGGGGAAGACTGATGACCGCTCCACGCCGCGCAGCGCCTTGTAGGTGCCGACCGCGAACCGCTGCCGCACCCCGCGATGCGGTGGAATCCCGGCGCTGGAGGTCAGCACCACGTGTCGCACGCGATGCGGATGCTGCGCGGCGAGCACGATGGCGATGCGCCCGCCGTTGGAGTGGCCGATGACGTCGCAGCGCTCGACGCCCAGACGGTCGAGCAGTGCGAGCGTCCACGTCGCGTACTCGTGCGCCGACCACGCGACTGGTGGCTGCGGAGTCGCGCCGAAGCCGGGCAGGTCGGGGACGATGAGCGTCCGCCCGGGCTGCAGAGCGTTCAGCAGCGGTGCGAACAGCTCCGCCGTCGCACCCCAGCCGTGCAGCATCAGCAGTGGGGCACCCTCGCCGCGCACGGTCACGCTCGCCAGCGGCAGCTCGGCCGTCACCGGCGTCAGTCCGGCGGCCGCCCGGTCAACAACCACGTGTCGATCGAGTATGCGGTGCGCTCGCGGGCCGCGTGCCGTGCCTGTGCCATGTCGATGAGCTCGGTGATCAGCTCGCCGAGCGACAGCCCCGCGGGCTCCCACAGATGAAACGCGAGCGACCCCGGCACCGTGTTGATCTCGTTGACGATCACGGACTCGTCATCCGTGTCGACGAAGCAGTCGATGCGCGCCACGCCGGCGGCGTCGATGGCGCGGAACGCCCTCATTGCCGTGTCCTGCACCCGGTCCGTCAACGAATCGCCGAGCGGTGCGGGCACCAGTCGCTGCGAGGCTGACTTGCCGCCGGCGAGCGTGGGCGCCGCCGCCTTGCCGCCCTTGCTCAGGTACTTGTCCTCGTACGTCAGGAGCCCTCCGGCCTTGGGTTGCTCGCACACCGAGGCGTGCACCTCCTCCCCCTCGCCGAGCACGGCGCAGTTGATCTCGGTCGCATCGTCCTGAGCGGGCTCGATGAGACACCGTGTGTCGTACGCAAGCGCGACCTCCACTGCATCGCGGAGCTGCTCCTGCGACTCCGCTCGCGACACACCGATGCTGGAGCCGAGCGACAGTGGCTTGACGTACACCGGATAGCCGAAGCGGCGCTCGCACTCGGCGACGACGCCGGCGGCGTGCGCGTCCCAGGCGGCACGGCGTACGAGCACGTCGTCGACCACGGTCAGCCCCGCGGCACGGAACGCGTCCTTCATCAGCCGTTTGTCCATGCTCAGCGCCGCCGCTGCAACGCCGCAGCCGCTGTACGCCAGGTTGTTCAGCTCGAACAGCCCCTGCAGGGTGCCGTCCTCGCCGTTGCTGCCGTGCACCAGCGGCAGGGCGACGTCGAGCTGAGCGGCAAGCCGCGGCGCGCCGCTGAGCAGCCCGCGGCGTCCCTCGACGGGAGTGAGCTGACCGCGCGCGTCGGGCTCCGGGCGCAGGCTCACCCGCGTCGCATCGCCGAGCATCCGGTCGATGTCGCGATAGGAATCGATGTCTGTGAGCGCGTCGCCCGTGTACCACGCGCCGTTCTTGGTGATGTACACCGGCACCGCGGTGAGGCGAGACGAGAACGCAGCAATCGCCTGCAGCGCGGTGATGACCGACACCTCGTGCTCCACCGAGCGCCCGCCGAAGAACACGCCCACGGTGGTCATGCGCCGCGCACCAGCGCAGCAGATGGCTCACCGAGTTCGACGATCTCGCGTTCCAGGTCGACGCCGAAGCGTTCCTGCACGGTGTCGTGCGCCAGTTGCACCAGCTCGAGCACGTCGGCGGCCGTAGCGTGGGCCACGTTGAGGATGAAGTTCGCGTGCTTGGCGGCGATCTCGGCGCCGCCGTGGCGCCGCCCCTTCAGGCCGCAGGCCTCGACCAGGCGCCCCGCGGAGTCGTCGGGCGGGTTCTTGAAGACGCTGCCCAGGCTGCGCACGCCGTAGGGCTGCGTCGTCTTGCGCGTGCGCTGGATGTCGTCGGTGCGCCGCCGCACCGACGCCGCGTCGTCGCTGTGCACGCGCACTCGCGCGGCGGTGACCACGTGGCCGCGCAGCTGATCCTTGAATCGCGAGTACCGGTACGCGAACCCGCAGTCCGCCGCCGTGAGCACGCGCTCGTCGCCGTCGGGCGTCAGGGCGGCGCAGTCCACGAGCACGTCGGCCATCTCTGCACCGAACGCGCCGGCGTTGCCGTACACGCTCGCGCCGCATGTTCCGGGCACACCGATGCCGAACTCCAGCCCGGCGAGACCGAGGCGCGCGCAGTCGAGTGCCGCGCGCGGCAGCATGCAGCCGCCGCCGAGCTCGACGCTGTCATCCGCCACGCGCCGCAAGTGTCTGTCGTCATAGCGCACCACGACGCCGCGAATGCCGCCGTCGAGGATGAGCGCGTTGCTGCCCGCGCCGATCATCGTCAGCGGCGCACCGTGCTCAGAGCAGGTGCGAACGAGGCGCTGCAGCGTCGCGGGATCGCGCACCTTCACGAACCAGTCCGCCGTGCCGCCGACCCCGAACTGGCTCTGCCGCGACAGCGGCTCGTCGCGCTGCACGCCGTCGAAGTCCGCAAGCCAATCAGACCTCGACACGCTGCGCCTCCAATGCGGCGAACAGCCGCGGCGCGAGCTTGTCGAACCCGCCGAGCGAGAGCACGAGGATCACGTCGCCGTCGCGTGCAACGCGGCCCAGCAGCGCGATCGCCTCCGCGGAGGAGTCGACGACCTGCACGTCACGCGAGGGCCCGGCGCGCTCCGCGACGTCGACGCTGCGCACGGTTGCGGGCTGGCCGCGCTCTCGCGCCTCCTCGATGGGCCCGATGACGATAACGTCCGCGTCCACGAAGCTCTCGCGATAGCTCTCCAGCAGCGTGCTCGTGCGCGAGTACGTGTGTGGCGTGTGGATGGCGATCAGCCGCCGCGCACCGAATCGCTGCCGCGCCGCGTCGATCGCCGCGGCGACCTCGGTGGGGTGATGCGCGTAGTCGTCGATCACGGTGACGCCACGCGCATCGCCGAGGATCTCGAAGCGTCGCGCCGGTCCCCGGAAATCGGCGCACGCGGCGACGGCCGCGGCCTCGCCGGCGCCGGCGAAGGTCGCCAGCAGCAGCGCGGCCACCGCGTTGCACGCGTTGTGCACCCCGGGAAACGTGCACGCAATCCGGAGCGGCGGCATATCGGGACGCGTGACGGTGAAGTGCTGCAGCGCGCCGTCGTCACCGACGTCGCCGATGGGCCAGTCGCTGCGCGCGTCGGTGCCGTACGTCACCACACGGCACGACGCGTGCTCGCGCAGCGCCAGACACTCGGGGTCGTCCGCGCAGAGTGCCAGCAGCGCCGTCGCCGGCAGGTCGGCCACCATGCCGACAAACGGCGCGCGGTACGCGTCGAGGCTGGGATACACGTCGGGATGGTCCCACTCGAGCCGGGTGACACACGCGGCGTGTGGCCGCGTGTGGATGAATTTCGGCCTTGAATCCCATGGGGCTGTCGTGTACTCGTCGCCCTCGAAAACGAACGGCCCGCTGCCGAGACGCGCGCTGCCGCCCAGGTCGAGCGACGTTGAGCCCAGGCGGAACCCGGGATCGAGCCCGGCGCGCGCCAGCATGTGCGCCAGCAGCGCCGATGTCGTGGTCTTGCCGTGCGTGCCGCACACGCTCAACCGCGGCCGTTGCCCGGCGAGCTCGACGTAGAAGCCGATCTCACTCGTGTAGGGCAGGCCACGCGCGAGCACCGCCAGGTACTCGGGGTTGGTTGGCCGCGTCTGGTTGCCCACGACGACAAGGTCGGGCACGCCCCAGCGGTCGAGGTTGGCGGGGTCGCTGCGGTTCTCCCACAGGATCCCCGCCTCGGTCACCGCGTCGCTCATCGGCGGATATGCGTGATCGTCGGAGCCGGTCACCCGGTCGCCCGCCTCCAGCGCGAGCATCGCCGCGCCGCTGGTGGCGTAACCGCAGACACCGAGCACGTGCACGTGCCGGCTCATGCACGCTCCTCCGCCACGAGGCGGATGAGCCGCACCACGCGGTCGGCGGCGTCGGGCTTGCCCATCTGACGGCTGGCCTCCGCCATCCGCCGCCAGCGTTCGGGATCACGAAGCATGGCGTCGATCGTCGCCTGCAGGGCCTCAGGCGTGCAGCCCTCGTCGTCGATGATCACGCCGGCCCCGGCCCGCGCGTACGGCTCGGCGTTGTGCCGCTGGTGGCCTCCGGCGTGCTGGTAGGGGACCAGGATCATCGGCCGGCCCAGAGCAGAGCACTCGGCAAGCGAGGACCCGCCGGCGCGCATCACCACGAGGTCGGCGGCGGCAATGAGGGCGCCGATGTCGTCGAAGAAGGGCTGCACGACATAGCGCTCGCCGGCCGAGCCGGGGAGGGCCGCCGCCACCGCCGCCATCTCCTCGGCGTCTCGCAGGCCGCACTGGTGGGTGATGCGCAGCTCGGGGTCGAGCTCGAGCAGCGCGCGCACTGATCCGGCGACGGCGAGGTTGAGCTGATGCGCTCCCTGGGACCCGCCGGTGACGAGGATCCGGGTGCAGCGCTCGCCGAGCGGCGCGCCGACGTGCGCGCGGACCTCCGGACGGATGGGGTTGCCGGTGAACACGGTGCGCGTGCCGGGGAGGTGTCGCCCGGTCTCCTCGAACGAGGTGGCGACCACGCGGGCCCGCCGCGCCAGCAGCCTCGTGGTGCGCCCCGGCAGCGCGTTCTGCTCGAGCAGCACCACCGGGAGGCCGCGGGCTCGGGCGGCCGCCACGACGGGGAGGCAGACGTAGCCACCTCCGCCCACCACCACGTCGGGGCGGTGGGCGCGGAGGAGAGCACGGGCCGCGAGCGTGGCCGACGGCAGCTGGCTCAGCGCCCTGACCACGGTGGCCGGCCGGCTGACGTCAACGCCGCTGATGCGCAGCGACACGAGCGGCAGCCCCGCGTCGGAAACGAGCCGCTCGGCAACTCCGCCGGCGCGGCCGACGACTATGACCTCGCCGTCGGGATCAGACGCGCGCTGCGCGAGCGCCGTCGCGAGCACCGGCGTCAGATGCCCGCCGGTCCCGCCCCCAGCGATCAACACCCGCACGGTGCACCGTTCCATGACGCCTGCCCTGCGTCGAGATATTGCACAGGATGCCCATGCCCACCATGCTCGTCGCCAGCGCCGTGCCGCCGTAGCTGATGAACGGCAGCGGGATCCCGGTGGTCGGGATCACGCCGGTCACGGCGCCGACGTTGATGAACGCTTCGATGCAGATCCACGCGGTGATGCCTCCGGCGAGAAGGGCCCCGAAGCGGTCCGGGGCGCGCAGCGAGGCCCGTATACCGCGCCACGCGAGAAACAGGAACGCGGCGATGACGGCACAGGTTCCGATCAGGCCGAGCTCCTCCCCGATGATGGCGAAGATGAAGTCGGTGTGTGCCTCGGGCAGCCAGTCGAATTTGAGGACCGAGTTGCCCAAGCCGACGCCGCTGAGCCCGCCGGACCCGAGCGCGTACAGCGCCTGACAGTTCTGGAAGCCCGAGCCCAGGGGGTCGGCGCACGGGTTGAGGAAGTGGGCCACGCGGTCTGCCCGGTATGCCACGAATTCCACCAACGCGAACCCGCCGGCGGCAAGACCGCCGCTGATCAGCACCAGGTGACGCTTCATTGCTCCGCCGAGCGCCAGCAGCACGATCCCCACGCCGGTGATCACGAGCGCGCTGCCGAGGTCGCGCTCGGCGAGGATGAGTGCGAGGATGAGCGCGAGGACGATCACGTAGTCGCGGACGCCGCCGAGCGTGCGCACGCGCGCGGCGCGCTCGTCGAGCCAGCGTGCGAAGAACACGATCACGACGGCGATGCTCACCGCCGACGGCTGCACCGACAGCGGCCCCAGCTGGAACCAGCGCTGCGCGCCGTACACCTGCGTGCCGACGTGCGGGATGAGGACGGTGATCAGCAACCCGACCATCACCACCATGCCGGAGCGTGCGAAGAAGCGCAGCCGGTGATAGTCGAAGCGCGCCAACGCCACCATGCCGGCGGCGCCGAGCGCGACACCGATCAGCTGGTGCTCGAAGAAGTAGTTCGGGTTCTGGAACCACAGGTAGCCGAGCGCCTCCGACGCGCTGTAGACCATCACGAGTCCGAATGCGACGAGCCCGATGACCACGGTGAGCAGCCAGCCGTCGACTCCCGCCGCGGCGGCTGCCTTGTCGGCGGCGCGCATCGCCCGCGACGCAAGGGCGGCCGTTGCGCCCAACGCTCCCGGGCGTTCGATGCTGCCGGCGCTCGCCGCCATCAGGCCTGACCCACCCGCTGCGACGCATCCGCTGACACGAGGTCGCGGAAGGCGTCACCACGTTGCTCGAAGTCGTGGAACTGGTCGAAGCTCTTGTAACCCGGCGAGAGGAGCACGACGTCGCCCGCGCGGGCCAGCCCGCGCGCGCGCAGCACGGCGTCGGCGAGTGAGGTGACGAGCGTGCGGGCTTCGTAGCCACGCCGCTGCAGCGCCGCGCTGAGCAACGGGCCGGACGCCCCGTTGAGCAC
>JBOHUE010000134.1:0-4740 GCA_050734185.1 Candidatus Dormibacteria bacterium
CGCCGCGCTGGATCAGCGCCTGGCCCGGCTGGCCCCAGTCGACAGCGAGCATGGGCTGCCGGAGGCGATCCGGACGCTGCTCCAGCGGTCGCCGCTCGGGCGCCACGCCCACCTCGTCGTCTTCGGCGCGCAGCGGCCCCTGGCCCGCGACGCCGACCTGGCCGCCTTCCGCACCGTCGAGGCGGCGGTCGACAACGCGGTCCGTCACGGCCGCGCGCAGCACATCGAGGTGGTGCTCTCCTACCACCGCGACCGCGCGACGCTCGTCGTCAAAGACGACGGCGAAGGGTTCGACGTCGTCGCGACCGAGGCGCGCCTGGGGCGTACCCGGGGCCTGGGAATGATCGAGATGTACGAGCGCGCCCGCATTGCCGGCGGCCGGGTCGAGGTCCGCAGCCAGACCGGCGCCGGCGCCGAGGTGCACCTCACGCTGCCCGCCCGCCCGTAGCATGGGCGGGTGCCCCGCGAGAAACCACCGCTTCGTCTGACGCGGCCCGACGGCACCGAGCTCGCAGCGCACCTCCATGTGGCGGACTCGCTGTGGTCGCGCTTCATGGGACTGATGGGCAAGCCCGAGCTGCCCGCGGGTGAGGGCATCTGCATCCGGCCCTGCAGCAGCATCCACATGTTCTTCATGCGTTTTCCCATCGACGCGCTGTTCGTCGACGCGGACGGGTTGGTGCTGCGCATCTACGGGTCGATCAGGCCGTGGAGCGTGAGCGGCATCGTGTGGAAGGCGAAGGCGTGCATCGAGCTGCCCGCCGGCACCGCTGCGGCGAAGGGGTTACACGTGGGGGACCAGGTCGAGCTCGTCGACGCATGACCATCGCGTGACGTCGTCCGCCGCCCGTCTCACGCCGCGTGCGATACCGGACGCATGGCCCCGCTTGCGTCGCTCGGACGCCTGCTGCTCGACGCCGTCGCCCCGCTGCACTGCGCGGGCTGCGACGAGGTCACCCACGCGCCAATCTGTGCGGCGTGTGTCGCCGAGTTGCGCGATCTGCCGTTGCCGCGGCCGGTCGACACCGGCTCCGTGCGCGTGCTCGGCGGCTTCACCTTCGACGGCCTTGTCCGCGAGGTGCTGCACCGCGGCAAGTTTCAGGGGAACCGCGCGGCGCTCGCCCGGCTCGGGTCGCTGACCGCCGACCGTCTCCAGCTGGGCAGCAGGCGCGGGCCCGACGCCGTTGTCGCCGTCCCGCTCGGGCGCCGGCGGCTCCGGCAGCGCGGTTACAACCAGGCGGAGATCGTCGCCACGCTGATCGCGGAGGCCAGCGCAGCACGGCTGCTCGCAGGGCTGCGGCGTGAGCGCGAGACCCAGGCGCAGGCCAGCCGTGGCGAGGCCGATCGCCGCGCGAACGTCGCGGGCGCGTTCGCGTGGCGCGGCACCGACCTCAGCGGCGCCCGGATCTGGCTGGTGGACGACGTCCTCACCACCGGCGCGACGATCAACGCTGCGGCGGTAGCGATCCGGGACGCCGGCGCGGCGCTCGTCGGCGGGGTGGTCGTCGCCTGCGTCCCCTGAGTGACGCGTTTGGGGTTTGGCGGCAGGAGCGCGGGCGTATCATCGGGACATGACCTCCGGCGGTGCCCCCGGCGGGGAGGCCGCGAACCGCGTCAGCATCACTGTCAGGCAGCCGCTCCCCGCGAGCCTCGAGGACTATGTCCGCGCCAAGCTCGAACGGCTCACGCGCCACACCAACCTCCATGACGTCAACGTGATCATCGACCACGACATCCATAGCCACCGGCCGAGCCGCGTCGAGGTGGTGGCCCACCTCCACCACGTCCGCGTGGCGGCAGAGGCGCAGGCTCCGACCCTGCCCGAGGCGATCGACCTCGCCGTCGATCGCGCGGACCGCCAGGTCCTGCGGCGGAAGGACCGCGTCACGTCCCACAAGGGTAGGGTCGGCGCCGACGGCGTCGCCGAATCCGATCGCAGAACGGCGCACACCGCGCAGTAGCGCCGCCGACCGTCGCCGCGGCTGAGACAATTGGAAGACTGATATGCCTTTCTGGAACAAATTGCCTGGCGGCGACCCGTCTCGCCGCGACATCAGGAAGTACCGGTCCACCGTCGACGCGGTCAACGCCCTCGAAGAGGAGATGGCGAAGCTCAGCGACGAGGAGCTGCGCGACAAGACCCGCGAGTTCCGCGAGCGCCTCGGAGTCACGGCGTCGGACCTGAGCTACGGGCAGTCGTCGCAGGACGAGAGCGTGGTCAGCCTGGTGGCGCCCGCTGAGCAGTCCGAGGAGGAGCTCGAGGCCGAGCATGCGGATCGCGAGCGCAAGGAGCGTGACCGTGAGCGAGAGCGCGGCCTCGACGACATCCTGCCCGAGGCCTTCGCGGTGGTGCGCGAGATGTCGAAGCGCGTGCTGGGCATGCGTCACTTCGACGTGCAGCTCATCGGTGGCATCGTGTTGCACCAAGGCCGCGTCGCCGAGATGAAGACCGGCGAGGGCAAGACGCTGGTCGCGACACTGCCCCTGTACCTCAATGCGCTCGAGTGGCGCGGCGCGCACCTCGTCACCGTCAACGACTACCTGGCGCGACGCGACGCCGGCTGGAACGGCCCGCTGTATCACGCGCTCGGTCTCACCGTCGGCGTGATCGTGCCCGGCACCGTCGCCGGCCAGCCCGACACAGGGTCGTTCCTCTACGACCCCGACTACCTCGACGAGTCGCACCCCGATCCGCGCCTGCAGCACTTCCGCCCGTGCACCCGGCGTGAGGCGTACGCGGCCGACATCACGTATGGCACCAACAACGAGCTCGGCTTCGACTACCTGCGCGACAACATGTCCCAGGCGCTCGCGGGCTGCGTGCAGCGACGCCTGCACTACGCCATCGTGGACGAGGTCGACTCCATCCTCGTCGATGAGGCGCGGACACCGCTGATCATCAGCGGCCAGGCCGAGGAGCCCACCGAGAAGTACTACACGTACGCGCGCCTCATCCCGCGGCTCGAGGAGGAGGAGGACTACACCTTCGACGAGAAGACGAAGTCCGCCACGCTCACCGACTCCGGCTCGGAGAAGATCGAGAAGTGGACGGGCATCGAGAACATCTTCGACATGGAGCACGTGGTCGACGCGCACCAGGTGAACCAGGCGCTGCGCGCGCACGCCCTCTACCTGAAGGACAAGGACTACATCGTGCGCGACGGCGAGGTGATCATCGTCGACGAGTTCACCGGCCGCACCATGACGGGCAGGCGCTGGTCGGACGGCCTGCACCAGGCGATCGAGGCCAAGGAAGGCGTGAAGGTGAACCAGGAGAACGTCACCCTGGCGACCATCACGTTCCAGAACTTTTTCCGCATCTACGACAAGCTCGCGGGCATGACCGGCACCGCGCTGACAGAGGCCGAGGAGCTGCACAAGATCTACGACCTCGAGGTCGTGTCCATCCCGACCCATCAGCCGATGATCCGCAAGGACGAGCCGGACCTCATCTACCGCACCGAAGAGGCGAAGTACAACGCCGTCGTTGAGGAGATCGCCGAGCGGCACGAACAGGGGCAGCCCATCCTCGTCGGCACGACGAGCATCGAGAAGAGCGAGCGACTGTCGCGCTTGCTCGACAAGCGCGGCGTGCAGCACGCGGTGCTGAACGCCAAGCTGCACGAGCGCGAGGCATCGATCGTGACCGATGCAGGCCAGCACGGCGCGGTGACCATCGCCACCAACATGGCGGGCCGCGGCACCGACATCGTGTTGGGCGACGGCGTGCCCGACGTCGGCGGCCTGTACATCATCGGCACCGAGCGCCATGAATCGCGCCGGATCGACAACCAGCTGCGCGGCCGTTCGGGACGCCAGGGCGACCCCGGCGAGACGCGCTTCTTCCTGTCGTTCGAGGACGACCTCATGCGCGTGTTCGGCGGGGAGCGCATGCAGGGCGTGATGTCGCGCCTGCACGTGCCCGAGGATCAACCGCTGGAGTCGCGGATGGTGACTCGGCAGATCGAGAGCGCGCAGTCACGCGTCGAGGGCCACAACTTCGACTCGCGGCGTCACGTCGTCGAGTACGACGACGTCATGAACAAGCAGCGCGAGATCATCTACGGTGAGCGGCGCAAGATCCTCGAGGGCACCGACACGCGCGCCAACTTCCTGGGGATGGTCGAGCACGTGATGTCAGCGGAGGTCCCGCTGTACTGCGACGGCCGCAACCGCGAGGCGTGGGACTACGACGGCCTGTGGGAACGCGCGCGTCAGTTCGCCGCAGCACTGCCGCCGCTGAGCGAGGTGAACACCGAGAGTCTGGGTTCCTCAGCCGATGAGGTTGCCGAGACCATCGTCAGCGAATCGACGGCGCTGTACGAGGAGAAGGAACAGCAATACGGCGGCGAGCTGATGCGCCAGGTCGAGCAACAGTTGATGCTGCAGGTGATTGACCAGCGCTGGCGCGCGTATCTCACCCAGATGGACCACCTCCGCGAGGGCATCGGCCTGCAGGCATACGGCCAGAAGGACCCGCTGCTGGAGTACAAGTCGGCGGCGTTCGAGTCGTTCCAGGACCTGACCGAGGACATCCAGCGCGAGATCGTTCGCTATTTGCTCAACGTGCAGATCCAGCGCAACGAGCCTGGGGCGCCGGGCCAGCCGCTGAACCCGCCGACGCCGGGAGCCGCCGAGGCGTCGGCACCGCAGTCACCGCGAGCGGACCGTCCCGGGTCTGGTCGCAACGGCGAGCAGCAGCAGCCACCGCCCGCGCGTCCGGCCGCCGCGGCGGCGAGC
>JBOHUE010000135.1:0-3637 GCA_050734185.1 Candidatus Dormibacteria bacterium
GGTGTGGCGTATCCAGGCGATCGCGCTGAGCGCGCCGCAGAACTCGGACTCCTTCATGGCGGCGAGCACCGCGGCCTGCTTGGCGAAGCCGAGCTCGAGCTGGTTGATCATCCAGCGCGTCACCTGAAGTTCGCCGCGGACCTGCTCGCCGTCAGCGGAGGGTTGCAGCTCGGCGCAGTACCGGGCGACGGCATCGCGGAGCGCGATCAGCGCAGGGGGCAGCGGCGGGGATGCCGTCGGCCCGTCGACCTCCTCATACATTGCTGTAGTATACACGAACATGTGTTCGTGGGAAGGAGGGCGGACGGGGATAGCCGGGAAGGTTTATGCGTCGGCGCGATCGCCGGCGATGACTTCTCACCCTCGCGGGGCGATTGCTACACGCCGACCTCGTGCGGAGCGTGCCGGCCGTTGCCGGACTGCGCGTCGCGTACCAGCTGCGCATAACGGCCGACGAGCTCGCGTCCTTCCTTCTCGTCGCGCACGCTCGCGACGATGTGGTACGAGGGCTCATCGGGATCGGGCCGCACCAGCACGAAACCGTCGTCGACGAACACCTTGATGCCATCGACGAGGTCCACCGACTTCTCGCGATGGCCGTCGAGCAGCACGCGCATCACGCGGCCCTTCGCCTCCCACGGGCAGAACTCGGTGGCGGTGACGTACGCGGTGCGTGGCAGCGACTCGCGAGCGTCGCGCAGCGGAATCCCGGTGAGCGCGCGCAGCTCCAGCAGCTTGACCACGGTGTACATGGCATCGAACGCGGCGAGGTAGCGGGTCCAGGCGAAGCCGCCGGTGCCGTCGGCTGCCAGGCAGGTGCCGGGCGTTGCAGCGGCGCGCAGCACCGCCGGCGCGTCCGCCGCCGTCGCGCTGAACGTGCCCCCCACATCGCGCACGAGCTGCGCGATCCAGTCGGGCGTCGCCGCCGGAGCGAGCACGATGCCCGGGGACGTGCGCAGGAACCACGAGACGATGACGCCGAAGGTCTCATGCGAGCTCAGCACTGTCCCGGTCTCGTCGATGAGCGCGAGCCGCTCTCCGGTCGGTCCCAGCATGCAGCCGAGGTCGGCGTTGACGGTGCGGCTGATCAGCGCCGTCTCCATGGGAACGGCGCGGTGGTGCGGGCCCTCGTGCAGGCCGGCGTTGAGCGGGATCGTCGTCACGCCGAGCTCGCTGAGCACCGCGGGCAGAACGCTCGACGCCTCGCTGTAGTCGTAGTCGATCAGCAGGCGCAGCCCAGCCTCGCGGATGGCATCGACGTCGACCGCGCCGAGCAGGTGGGCGCGGTACGCGGGGATGGGATCGTGGTACTCGATGTCGCCCATCTCGTAGAACGCGGCGCGACGGAAGTCCTCGCGGAACAGCAGATTCTCCAGCTTCCGCTCGGCGCGCTTGTCGATCTGGAGTCCGTCCGCGTCGAGGAAGCGGATGTCCGCGCTGCGCTGATCCAGCGGTGACACCACCACCTGCACACCGGCCGCACATCGGGCCTGGCGCGTTGCGAACTGGATCACCGGGACGGGTGGCTCGTGCACGTCGCGCACGTTGCCCCCGGCGCTGACGATGCCGCTGACGATGGCGCGCTTGATCATGCGCGAGGAGCGCGCGTGGTCACGGCCCACCGCCACGTCGGATCCCTTGGGCAGCATGGCGCCGAATGCCGCACCGAGCCGGGCGCAGAACTCCGGTGTGAGCTCGACGTTGATGAGCCCGGTCATGCCGTACGAGGTGAAGATGCCGCGCCGCCACTCCCCCGCCCAGATCACCGACTCGGTCACCGTCGACCCGGGCTCGATCTCCTTGTTGGGCCAGATTTTCACGCCGGCGCGGATGCGCGAGCCGCGCCCGACGACGCACTCGTCGCCGATCACGGAGTTCTCCTCGACGAACGTGTTGTTCTTCATCGTGACGTTGCGGCAGACGATCGTCTGGCGCAGGCGGCAGCTCTCACCGATGTACGTGTGCGGCCAGATGATGCTGTTGCTCAGCTTCGTGTGCTCGTCGATGATTGCGAAGCGGTCGACGATGACGCGGTCGTTGAGCCACGCACCGCCCTTGAGCTTGACCTCGTCGCCGATGAACGCGGGCCCCTCGATCTGCACGCCGAGCCCGAACTCCACGCCCTCGCCGATCCACACTCGGCCCTCGCGCCTCCCCGGAATGTGGCAGCGAACGCGGCCCTCGAGCGCATCCCAGTTGGCCTGCAGATACGAGGGTATCGAGCCGATGTCGCACCAGTAGTCGTCGTTGACGACGCCGCGCAGCGGCTCGCCGCGCTTCAGCATCGCAGGGAACACGTCCTGCGACCAGTCGGACACGGTCTCCGGCTCGACGTGGCGGAGCACCTCCGGCTCGACCACGTAGATGCCGGTGTTGGCACGATCACTGAAAACCTCGCCCCACGAGGGCTTCTCGAGGAAGCGCACCACGTTGTCGGCATCGTCGGTGACCACGACGCCGTACTCCAGCGGGTTGGGCACCTGGTGCAGGACGATCGTCGCCTGCGACTGGCGGCGGCGGTGCTCCTCCACAACGGACGTGAGGTCCAGGTCGGTCATCGCGTCGCCGCTGATGACGAGGAAGGTGTCGTCGAGCAGATGCGCCGCGTTGCGCACGCTGCCGGCGGTGCCCAGCGGCCGGTCCTCGACGACGTACTCGATCTCCATGTCGAGGTCGCTGCCGTCACCGAGCCGGTTGCGGATCTCCGCGCCGAGGTAGGCGAGGGTCACCACCACCTGGGTGATGCCGTGCTCGCGCAGCAGCCGCAGAATGTGCTCGATCACTGGGAGACCGACCACGGGGACGAGCGGCTTGGGATGGCGGCTCGTCAACGGTCGCAGGCGAGAACCCTCGCCGCCGGCCATGACCACCGCCTTCATTGCCCGCGCCTCTCCTCGCGTGCTGCCTGCTCACCGCCCATCATATTTCGCGGCGGGTAGAACGAGGTTAAAACCGTCTTAATCGGGGATGGAACGGTCCTCGACCCAGGCGGCGAAGTCGCTCAACCCGACACGCCCGCTGCTGAGGCCGCGGACCATGCCGGCGACCGCGCCCTGCGGCGCGACCAGCCGGAAGCCGTCGCGATGCAGCTGGCACAGCACGGCGAGGAGTGCACTGGGCAACGCGACTTCGTCGAGCGCGCCTGGCCGCGTGAGGGCGGCGCCCAGCTGGGCAGCCCGCTGCGCCGGCTGCTCCGAGCTCACCTGCTCCAGCGTCGTGTGCGGCGGCGCCGGCGTGGCGGCAGCGTCGTGCGCGACTCGACGTGTTGCGACGAGGTTGATGAATCGCACCTCCTCGAGGGTGAGCACGCGGCCGCTCACAGAGCGAGCTCCGCGAGGGCGTCCTCGTAGACGAGCAGAGCGCTCACCAGCGCCGCCACGAGGTCGTCGTCGACCGCGCCCTCCCAGTCGGCGACGTCGGAATCCCCCAGGCCCAGCTCCGCCGCGCGCATGCGCAGCTGCGACTCCATGCGTTCGACTGTAGCGGCCGGTACGGCACAACCGCCGTGTGTCAGCTCGGCATCACCACGCGCTGCCGCTGGCACACGAAACGCAACCGCTCGACGAGGCCGTCGACCACGACCGGCCACGCGAAGTCGGCGGCGTCGCGGCGCGCCGCGCGGCGCAGGCGCCGTGCC
>JBOHUE010000136.1:0-26305 GCA_050734185.1 Candidatus Dormibacteria bacterium
TCCCCAGCCCGGCCGCGTGACGGGCGCGGCGCCCGCGGGGCGCGCCGCCGCCGGCCGCAGTGTCCTGGAAGTGCTGCGGCTCAGCACCGACTACCTGCAACAGCGCGGCAGCACGTCCCCGCGCCTCGACGCCGAGTTGCTCCTCGCGCACGCGCTCTGCGTGCGGCGCATCGACCTGTATCTGCTGCACGACCGTCCCCTCGCTGAACCCGAGCTGGCGGCCGCGCGCGAGCTGATACGACGTCGCGGCACGGGAGAGCCGGTCGCGTACATCACGGGGACGCGCGAGTTCTACGGGCGTCCATTCACCGTGACCCGTGCGGTGCTGGTCCCGCGACCGGAGACCGAGACGCTGGTCGCGGTGGCGCTCGAGCGGCTGCGCACGACGGGTGAGGCCGCGCGCGTCGCCGACCTGGGCACGGGCAGCGGATGCATCGCGGTCACGCTGGCCGCCGAGCTTCCCGCCGTCGCTGTGGTTGCCACGGACATCAGCGACGACGGACTTGCCGTCGCTCGCGACAACGCAGAGACGAACGGCGTCGGCGACAGAGTCGACTTCGTGCGCGGTGACTGGGCCGAACCAATCAACGACGCCGTCGACCTCGTGGTGAGCAATCCGCCGTACGTGACGACGGACGAGCTGAGCGCAGCCGATGCGGACGTGCGCGAGTTCGAACCCCACCTCGCTCTCGATGGCGGCCGCGACGGGATGGATGCGTATCGCGCGCTGCTGGCCACGCTTGCCGGGCGCGTTCTAACGCGCGGCGTGCTGCTGTTCGAGGTGGACCCGCGGCGGGCGGCTGCCGTCGGCGACGCGATCGGCGACTCGTTTCCCGGCGCAACGATCACGACGCACGAGGATCTCGCCCGGCGGGTGCGCGTCGTGCAGGGGATGCTGCCGTGAGCACGACCCTCGACGACGCGGTGGCTGCGCTCGCCGCCGGCGAGGTCGTCGCCGTTCCCACCGACACCGTGTACGGCCTGGTGTGTGACCCGGCAAATCGGGAGGCGGTCGAACGCGTCTACGCGATCAAGGAGCGGCCCGCAGGTCTCGAGCTCACGCTGCTCGCGGCGGACGTCGCCGCCGTTGAGGAGGCGGTCGAGCTCGACGAGTTCGCCCGTTCTCTGGCGGCACGGTACTGGCCGGGGCCGCTGTCGATCGTCGCGCCGGTCCGTGGCGGCCGCCTGGCGATCCCGCGAGCCGGCATCACACTCAGCACCCGCATCCCGAATCACCAGCTCCTGCTCGAGCTGCTGCGCCGCACCGGACCGCTCGCGTCCACAAGCGCCAATCGCCATGGTGTGCGGCCGGCGGCCGACGCCGCCTCGGCCGCGGCCGAACTCGGGGGCCGCGTCGCGGCGGTGCTCGATGGCGGGTCCGCAGCCGGGTTGGCCTCAACTATCATCGATTGCAGCCGCACCCCACCCCGGGTGCTGCGTGCGGGGCCGATCCCGGAGGCGGAGCTGCTCGCCTCGGCTCCTATCCAGACCACGACGAGGTACGACGCGGGATGAATGCAGGGCCATCGGGAGACAGTGCGGTGGGGACGGCGCTCGCCGACGCGCCCGCCCCTGACGCGTTCAACGCCAAGCCGTTCGTGCGTCATACGGACCCCGAGCTGGCGGCGCTCCTGGACGCCGAGCTGGAGCGTCAGGAGCAGACCCTCGAGCTGATCCCGTCGGAGAACCTGGCGTCACCGGCGGTGCTGGACCCCCTCGGCTCGTGGCTCAACAACAAGTACGCCGAGGGCACGCCGGGCAAGCGGTACTACGGCGGCTGTCAGATCGTCGATCAGATCGAGATCCTTGCCCGCGACCGCGCCAAGGAGCTCTTCGGCGCCGAGCACGCCAACGTACAGCCGCACTCGGGGACGCAGGCCAACATGGCCGTGTATCAGGCCGCGCTCGACCCGGGCGACCGCGTGCTCGGCATGGCGCTCGACCAGGGCGGCCATCTGAGTCACGGCTCCCCGGTCAACTTCAGCGGCAAGATCTACCACTTCGAGCCGTACCTGGTGTCCGAGGAGACCGGCGTGCTCGACATGGAGGACGTGCGCCGGCGGGCGCTCAAGTGGCAGCCGAAGATGATCGTCGCCGGCTACAGCTCGTATCCGCGAGTGCTCGACTTCCCCGCGTTCGGCGAGATCGCCCGTGAGGTGGGCGCGCTGCTCCTTGTCGACATGGCGCACTTCGCCGGCCTCGTTGCCGGTGGGGCACACCCGAGCCCGGTGCCGTACGCCGACTTCGTGACGCTCACCACGCACAAGACGATGCGCGGCCCGTGGGGCGCGATCATCTTGTGCAAGGCCCAGCACACCGATGCCGTCGACAAGGCCGTGGTGCCCGGGGTGCAGGGCGGACCGCACCCGCACGGCATGGCGGCCAAGGCCGTGATGCTGCATCAGTGCCTGCAGCCGGAGTTCCGGCAGTACGCGCGCCAGGTGGTCGCGAACGCGGCGGCGATGGCGCGGGCGTTGCAGGATCGCGGGGCCGTGCTGACCACCGGCGGGACCGACAACCATCTGATGGTGATCGACCTGCGCCCGTACGGCCTTCGCGGGCGCGCCGTCCAGGCCGGGTTCGATGAGGCCGGGATCACGGTGAACGCCAACACGTTCCCCGGTCACGGCGGCACGCCGTTCAACCCGAATGGGATCCGACTGGGCAGCCCGTCGGTCACCTCTCGCGGCATGCGCGAAGAGGAGATGGACGAGATCGCCGGCCTCGTGGTCACGATGCTCGAGCATCTCGACGACCCGGAGACTCGCGAGCGCGTTCGGCGTCAGAGCGCGGACCTCTGCCGCCGCTTCCCGCTGCCATACCGATCCAGCCCGTGATCGCCGCGGCGGCTCCCTGGCTGCCCGCGCTCCCGCCGTTTCTGGTGGCCAGCGTTCTGACCATCGCAAGCGTTCCCCTGTCGATGGCGCTGGCGCGCCGCACCGGCGCGGTCGCGGAGCCCGACGCCGACCGCCACATTCATAGTCAGCCGACGCCGCGTCTCGGCGGCATCGCCATGTTCGCCGGCTTCGCCGTCGCAGTCGCGATCTTTGGCGAGTCGATCGCCTACCGGTGGCAGGTGGTCGCCGTCTGCGGCGCCATCACCATCGCGATGGCGATCGACGACATCTTCGATCTCAGCTGGCAGGCCAAGTTGATCATCGAGGTCGGTGCGGGTGTGCTCGTCGCGGCCTCCGGAGTGGTGATCTCGTTCATCGCGATACCCGGGCTGGGTCACACAGCGGTATGGCAGCTGGGTTGGCTCGCGGCGCCGATCACCGTCGTCTGGATCACCGGGATGCAGGTGTCGGTCAACTTCCTCGACGGTGCCGATGGTGTCGCTGCCGGCGTGGTGGCCATCGTCGCGGCCGTCATGTTGCTCGCGGCGATCAACCGGCTCGAATCGCCCGGCGATGTGCAGAGCGGCGTGATCGTCATGAGCGGGGCGATCATGGGGTGCTGCCTGGGCTTTCTCGTGTTCAACCTGCCGCCCGCGCGCGTGTTCATGGGCGACGCGGGCAGCCACTTCCTGGGCGTCGCGCTGGGCATGCTCACGATCCTTGGCGTCGCCAAGATCGTGGTCGGGCTCTCACTGCTTGTGCCGATCATCGCGCTCGGACTGCCGATCAGCGATACGGCGTATGCGATCGTCCGCCGCCGGCGCGCCGGCCGCAGCGCTGCCGAGCCGGACGCCGGACACCTGCACCACAGGTTGCTCGCCCGCGGCATGACCCCGCTCGAGACGGCGCTCACGTTCTATCTCGCGACCGGAATCCTCGGGTGCATCGCTCTCTCGATCTACGGGCACCGCAAGATCCTCGATGCTGCACTTGCGCTGCTCGTCGTCTCCTTGTTTGCGCTGTTCTATCGAAGCCGCCGGCGCCGGCCGCGTGCCGTGATATCGACCGATGACGGCGACGAGTTCGACCTGCCCGGGCACACCGTGCGCTCGCGCGCGCACCGCAGCGAAGCCGACTAGCTGAGGCATCCACTCGACCCGCCGAGAAGCGTCGCTGTGCTAACGTCCGGCCCGTTCGGTGTGGGCCGACTTTTGGTGCCTTCCAGGATTGAATCAAGCTCTCGAATGGCCGCTGCGCGCGGCGAGTTTCGCGGGGGTCAACGGGCTGACCGGGCAGGGTGATGGACGGGGCAATCGGCCCCGGGCTGCAACCCCGTCCAGCAGCGAGCTGATCGGACTGGGCGTTGCCATTGCAGCGACGCTCCTGCTCCCGCTCGGTGCAGGAGTCGGCATCGACGCGCTGGCGCATAGCAGTCCGGTGGGGTTCCTTGTCGGACTGCTCCTCGGCATCGTCGCGGCCACGGCGTTCGTCGTGATGCAGTTCCGCCGCTACCTGTGATGAGCACCCAGACGGCCACCGCACATCCGGCGCGCGCGGTTCGCAACGCGGCGATCGCGTGCGCGGTGCTCGCGGTCCTGGCCGCCGTGATCGGTATCGCCGCGTTTCGCCAGCCGCTCGCCGGTGGCGCGCTTGGCACGGGGCTGCTCCTGGGCGCGCTCAACGGCATGGCCGCGTCGAAGTTGATCAACCTGCCCGTGCCATTCCTTGCCACGAGCCTGGCGCGCCTGTTGACGCTGACCATGGTCGGCATCGCCATCGGGCTTGCGTTCGGCCTGTCGCGCGTCTGGCTCGTGATCCTTGGTCTCGGTGTCGCCCAGCTCGCGCTTGCGGGATCGGCGGTGCGCGCCCAGCTGCACCAATGATGCTTGCCGAAGCCGTCCCGGGCACTCATCCGACGTTTCAGATCTGCAGCTCGACGTTCTGCACGTTCAACACGGACACGATCATCTCGAGCGCGATTGCCATCGTGCTCACGCTGATCATCGTCCTCGGCGTCGCGAGAATGGTGCGCACCGACGGGGGCCGGCCGGGCAAGGTGCAGATGGTGCTGGAGCTGCTCCTCAGCTACGCACGCGGACTCATCAAGGACTACGTCGCCGAGGACGCGAACTTCGTGCTGCCGTTGGCGGCGACGATCTTTCTCTTCATTCTCATCGCCAACTGGGTTGACTTCTTCCCGCTGACATCGCCACTCATCCCCGCGAACGCGGATGTCAACCTCACGTTCGCGATGTCGATCATCGTGATCGTCGTCGTGCAGTGGTACAGCGTGCGCGTGCTCGGCTGGAAGGGATACTTCCGCCGCTACACCAAGCCATTCGAGCTCGGGATCGTGGCGCGCACCGTCTACGTCCCGCTCAACGTGATCGAAGAGATCGCAAAGCCGATCAGCCTCGCGCTGCGACTGTTCGGCAACATATTCGGCGGACTGGTGATGGTGTATCTGCTGACGCTCGCGTGGCACGCCTTCGTCGGATCTTCACCGATTCAGACCGCCGCCTCACCGCTCTGGATCATCTTCCTCGTCGTCTGGAAGATCTTTGACGTCTTCCTCATCGGCACGATCCAGGCGTTCATCTTCATGCTGCTGACGATCATCTACTTCGGCATGGCTCGGGAGGGGCTCGAGGAGGAGCACCACGCGAGCGCGGGACACGCAACAGAACTAAGGAGTGAAGCCACATGAACCATGCACTCGCCATCATGGGCGGGCTCATCGCCGCCGGCCTTGCACTGGGCGGCGGGGCCATCGGAGCCGCCATCGGTGACGGACTCGCGGGCAGCGCGACAATCCAAGGGACTGCACGCCAGCCCGAGGCGCAGGGACGCCTTCAGGTCACGATGTTCCTGATCATCGGCCTGGTCGAGGGCATGTATTTCATCAACCTCGCGCTCGGCTTCTTCTTCGTCTTCGTCATCGCCAGCGACGTCAAGTAGAAGGATCTGGACTGGTGGTTGCTGACGCGGGCCTGCTCGACTTCAACGGCACGTTCATCGCCGAGCTGATCGCGTTCATCCTGATGATCCTGGTCCTTGGCAGGTACGCCTACCCGAGGATCATGGCCGCCGCCAGCGCCAGAGAGGACCGCATCGAGGCGGGCTTGCGGGCGGCGCAGGAGTCGGAACGGCGTCTGCAAGAGGTGCAGGAGGACGTGCGCAAGACTCTCGACGAGGCGAAGGTTCAGGCGCGCGAGATCCTCTCGCGCGCGCACGCCGACGCGAGCGTCGAGGCGGACGACGTGCTCAAGCGTGCTCGCGCCGACGCCGAGGCGCAGATCGAGCGTGCGCGGACCGAGATCGGCGCGGAGAAGGATCGTGCGATCCAGGACCTGCGCACCGAGGTCAGCGCGCTGGTCATCCAGGCCACGACTCAGCTCATCGGCGAAAGCCTCGACGATCAGAAGCATCGGCGACTGATCGACGACGCGCTCAACCGCATGGGCGACGGCGGTGCTTCAGCGAGCGCGCGCAACTGATGGTCCGCGCCAGTCCTGTCGCTCGTCGCTACGCGAGGGCCTACTTCGACCTCGCGCGTGACGCGCATGACATTCCAGGCTGGCGCAGTGAGCTCGCCGCCGTGACATCGACGCTGTCGGATCCGAACGTCGCCTCGGCGCTGCAGAATCCGCGGCTGCCGCTCGCACAACGCGTGCGTCTCGGCATGAGCCTGCTCGAGGGCGCAGCCACACCCGGGCGCAACCTTGCGCGCCTCCTCATCGAACGGCGGCGCACGCAGCGAGCAGCGGAGATCCTGTCCGCGTACGACGAGCTGGCCGATCGCGCCTCCGGGGTGCTTCGCGCCGAGGTGCTCACCGCGGTTCCGGTCGACGCACAGCTCCAGGAGCGCATCACGCTCGAGCTCTCGCGGCGCTTCGGCCGGTCGGTGCGGCCGACTGTGCGGCACGATCCCTCGATTCTCGGCGGACTTGTGGTCCGCGTCGGCGACCGCGTCATCGACGACAGCATCCGCACGCATCTGCAGCAGCTGCAGGCCGCGCTCGCGTGATTCGCACCAAATAAGGGGAAGTCACGACACATGGCGATTCGTAGCGACGAGATCGGCGAGATCCTGCGGCAGCGCATCAAGAGCTTCGAGGCTCCGGTGGTTGATGCCCATGAGGGCGTCATCACCCAGGTGTACGACGGCGTCGCGCGCGTCTACGGCCTCGAGCAGGCCATGGCCGGCGAGCTGCTGGAGTTCCCCGGCCCGCGCGGGCGGGGCAACGTCGTCGGGCTCGCGCTCGACCTGCGTGAGGACGGCGTCGGCGCCGTGATCATGGGTGCGTACGAGCACCTGCAGGAGGGCGACACCGTCCGCACCACCGGCAGGATCGCGTCGGTTCCGGTGGGCGATGAGCTCGTCGGCCGCGTGGTGAGCCCGGTCGGACTCGAGCTCGATGACCGCGGCCCGATCGAGACGGCGCAATCGCTGCCCGTCGAGCGCGTCGCGCCCGGCGTCATGGAGCGCAAGAACGTCGACACGCCGCTGCAGACCGGCATCAAGGCGATCGACGCCATGATCCCGATCGGGCGCGGACAGCGCGAGCTGATCATCGGCGACCGGCAGACCGGGAAGACCGCGATCGCGATCGACACGATCATCAACCAGAAGGGCACCGGCGTCATCTGCATCTACGTCGCCGTCGGGCAGAGCGCCGCGAAGGTTGCCGAGACCCGCGCGACGCTGGAACGGAACGGCGCGATGGAGCACACGATCATCGTCGCCGCGACCGGCTCCGACCCGGCGCCGCTGCTGTACCTGGCGCCGTATGCGGGCTGCGCCATCGGCGAGTACTTCATGCAGAAGGGCGGTCACGCCTGCATCGTGTACGACGACCTGAGCAAGCACGCCGACGCGTACCGTCAGCTGTCGCTGCTGTTGCGCCGGCCGCCGTCGCGCGAGGCGTATCCCGGTGACGTCTTCTATCTGCACTCGCGCCTGCTCGAGCGCGCCGCGCAGCTGAGTGACGCCAACGGCGGCGGCACGCTGACCGCGCTGCCGATCATCGAGACCAAGGCGAACGACGTGTCGGCGTACATTCCGACCAACGTCATCTCGATCACCGACGGCCAGATCTACCTCGAGACCGACCTGTTCAACGCTGGTATCCGGCCGGCGATCAACGTCGGTCTGTCGGTCTCCCGTGTCGGCGGTGACGCGCAGACCAAGGCGATGAAGCAGGTCGCCGGCCAGCTCCGTCTCGACCTGGCGCAGTACCGCGAGCTCGCCGCGTTCGCGCAGTTCGCGTCCGACCTCGACAAGCGCACGCGCGAGCGCCTCGAGCGTGGCCAGCGCATGACCGAGCTGCTCAAGCAACCGCAGTACGAGCCGGTGGAGCTGGGCAAGCAGGTCATCGCCATCTTCTGCGGCACGCGCGGCTATCTGAATGACGTCGCGATCGACAAGGTGGCTGCCTTCGAGTCGGCGCTGATGCGCTTCCTCGACCACGACCACCCGGAGCTCCAGCGCACCATCGAGAAGGACGGCAAGATCACCGACGAGACAGACAAGGCACTCCGCGCCGCCATCGACGACTTCAAGCGGAGCTGGGCCGGATGATGCGTGTCTCCACCGCGCAACAACAGATCATCCGTGGCAACGCGTAGGTAAGCTCGTCGATGGCAAGTCTCCGTGATCTCCGACGCCGGATTCGAAGCGTTCAGAACACGCAGAAGATCACCAAGGCCATGGAGCTTGTCGCGGCCGCGCGCATGCGGCGCGCGCAGGAGCGCGTGGAGGCATCACGTCCGTACGCCGACGAGGTCACCTCGATCATGGCGGAGCTGATGCGGCGCACGCCGGAGTACAAGCACCCGTTCCTCGACGTCCGCGAGGTCAAGCGCCGCGTCCTCATCCTCGTCACGACCGACCGCGGTCTCGTGGGTGGGCTCAACAGCAACAACACCCGGCTCGGGCTGCGCGAGATCAACCAATCGCCGGTGCCGGTCGCGGTGGTGACGGTGGGCCGCAAGGGACGCGACATCGTCAGGCGGCTGCACAAGGACTTGATCGCCGACGTCAGCGATCTCGGCTTCCAGCCCGGTCTCGGCGACGTGCTGCCTGCCGCGCGCGTGGCCATGGATCAGTACGAGAGCGGCGACGCCGACCAGGTCGACCTCGTCTACGCGCGCTTCCTCAGCGCCGGCCGCCAGGTGGCGACGCTGCAGCGGCTGATCCCGGTCGAACCACCGGAAGGCGCGGAAAAGGTCGCGGCCGACTTCGAGTACGAGCCCGAACCGAAGGACGTGCTCGATGCGCTGCTGCCGCGCTACGTCGAAGCGCAGGTTTACCGCGCAGTGCTGGAGAACATCGCATCGGAACAGGCGGCGAAGATCATCGCGATGCGCAACGCGACGGACAACGCCGCCGACCTCATCACAGACCTCACGCTCACCGCGAACAAGGTGCGGCAGAGCTCGATCACCACGGAACTCATGGAGATCGTCGGCGGCGCCGCCGCGCTCCAGGGCTGAGGAGAGTCACATGGCTGTAGCTGAGCGGGAGAAGACCACCGGGCGCGTCGCGCAGGTGGTCGGAGCTGTCGTCGACGTGGATTTCGAGGGATCGCTGCCCGAGATCTACGACGCGCTCGAGGTCTATAGCGGCGAGGGCAAGGAGCGCAAGCGCATCGTGCTCGAGGTGCAGCAGGACGTCGGCAACGGTGTGGTGCGCTGCATCTCGATGGACACCACCGAAGGGCTGCGGCGCGGCGACGAGGTGGTGAGCACCGGTGCGCCGATCTCCGTCCCGGTGGGGGAGGAGACGTTGGGACGCATGTTCAACGTCACCGGTGATCCCATCGACGGCAAGGGTGAGGTCGCAACGAAGGAACGCCTCCCCATTCATCGCCGCGCGCCGAGCATCGCGGAGCAGTCGACCGAGAAGGCGATCCTCGAGACCGGCATCAAGGTCATCGACCTCATCTGCACGTTCTCCAAGGGCTCGAAGATCGGGCTCTTCGGCGGAGCCGGTGTCGGCAAGACGGTCATCGTCATGGAGATGATCCGCAACATCGCGCGCGAGCATCAGGGCTACTCGGTGTTCGCCGGCGTCGGTGAGCGCACGCGCGAGGGCACCGCGCTGTACGGCGAGATGGAGGAGTCGAAGGTCCTCGCGCAGACGTCACTCGTCTACGGGCAGATGAACGAGTCGCCGGGCGCGCGCGCCCGCGTGGCGCTGACGGGACTCACCATCGCGGAGTGGTTCCGCGACACCAAGCACGCCGACGTGCTGCTGTTCATCGACAACATCTTCCGCTACACGCTCGCCGGCGCCGAGGTGTCGGCGCTGCTGGGGCGCATGCCGTCGGCGGTCGGATACCAGCCCACGCTGCAGACCGAGATGGGCGACCTCCAGGAGCGCATCACGTCGACCCGCGAGGGTTCGATCACCTCGGTCCAGGCGGTGTACGTGCCGGCGGACGACTTCACCGATCCGGCGGTGTCGACGGTGTTCTCGTACCTGGGAGCGAGCGTCACACTGAGCCGCCAGCTGGTCGAGCAGGGCATCTACCCGGCGGTCGATCCGCTGGTCTCGAACAGCTCGATGCTCGCGCCCAGCATCGTGGGTGAGGAGCACTACCGCGTCGCGCAGGGCGTGCGCCGTGTGCTGCAGGAGTACCGCGACCTCGAGGACATCATCGCGATCCTCGGCCAGGAGGAGCTGAGCGAGGACCAGAAGGTCACGATGCAGCGCGCCCGCCGTGTGCGCAACTTCCTGTCGCAGCCGTTTTTCGTCGCCGAGGTGTTCACCGGACGCGACGGCAAGTACGTGCCGCTGGCCGAGACCATTCGCGGGTTTGCCGAGATCCTGGACGGCAAGCACGACGCCATCCCCGAGGACTTCTTCCTCATGGCGGGATCCATCGACGAGGTGGTCGAACGCGCCCGCGCCGCAGGCGAGGGCGAGCAGCAGTAGCGAACGATGGCGAAATTGCGCGTAGAGGTTGTCACTGCCGAGGGTCGCGTCCTCAGTGAGGATGCTGACTTCGTGCTCGCCCCTGGCGCGGACGGCGAGCTCGGCGTTCTGCCGAAGCACATCCCGCTGCTGACGCCGCTGAAGACCGGCGAGGTGACCGTGCGCAACGACGGTCAGGACCACTACGTGTTCGTGGCCGGCGGGTTTCTCGAGGTGCTGCCCGACAAGGTCGTGATTCTTGCCGACGTCGCCGAGCGCGCCGAGGACATCAACGAGGCTCACGCGGAGGAGGCGAGAAAGCGCGCCGAGGAGATCCTCAAGCAGGAGCCGGAGAACATCGCGGCGGCGGCGATCCTCGAGCGCGAGGTGCTGCGTCTGCGTGTCGCCGAGGTGCGGCGGCACCATCGCCGCGAGCGCCCGCCGGCAGCCCCACCGGAGTAACGCGCGCACGGCCGACGACGCCAATCCACCCGGGCTCGACCTTGTGGCGCTGGCGCGCTACGTCGCCGAGCACGTCGGCAATGTGGCCGGCCCGCTGCACGCCGAGGTCGTCGCGGGTGGTCGCTCCAATCTGACGTATGTCGTCAGCGACGGCGAGCAGCGATTCGTCGTGCGCCGGCCGCCGCTGGCGCTCGTGCTGCCGACCGCACACGACATGCGCCGCGAGTCGACGGTGATGCGAGCACTGGCGGAGACGTCCATCCCCGTGCCGCGAGTGCTGGCGTTTTGCGAGGACGACTCCGTGCTGGGCGCACCGTTCTATGTGATGTCGTACGTCGACGGCCACGTGGTGCGCAGCGCGCTTCCTCGCGAGTTTGCCGACACCCTGGAGACGCGTCGCGCGATGTCACAGGCGATCGTGGAGACGCTGGTCTCACTGCATGCGATCGATCCCGATGCGGTGGGCCTCGGGAGCTTCGGTCATCCCGCGGGGTTTCTGGCACGGCAGGTTCGGCGCTGGTGGCAGCAGTGGGAGGCGTCGCGCACCCGAGACCTGCCGGCGATGGACGAGCTGCACCACCGCTTGGAGGAAACGCTTCCCGTCCAGTCGGCGTCCGGGATCGTCCACGGCGACTACCGGCTCGACAACGTGATGTTCGCGCCCGCGAATCCGTCGCGCATCGTCGCCGTCGTCGATTGGGAGATGAGCACGATCGGCGACCCGCTGTGCGATCTCGGCCTGCTGCTCGTGTACTGGGCGGACAGCCCCGACGAGCCGGCGGCGACCGCGCTGCACGGCCGCGCAATCACAACGGAGGACGGCTTCTACCGGCGCCACGAGATCCTGAGCGCGTACGCTGCGGCAAGCGAGCGCGATATGTCGGCACTCGACTGGTATGTCGCGCTCGGCGCATACAAGCTGGCGATCATCGCCGAGGGCATCACCGCCCGGTATCTCATGGGCATGACGGTGGGCGAGGGCTTCGAGTCGGTGGGTGCGATGGTGCCCGGGATCGCCGTCGCTGCACTGGAGACGCTGCATGGACTTCACTGAGTCGGACCGGGTGCGCGAGCTGCGCGAGCGGCTGTGGGCGTTCATCGACGAGCGCGTGCGACCCGCGGAGGCGCGGTATTGGGAGGAGTTCTCCGCCGCCTCGATCCCGCAGCGCATCTCACCGGTGATGGAGGAGTTGAAAGCCGAGGCACGGCGGCGCGGCCTCTGGAACCTCTTCCTTCCCGATCCGCGGTACGGGCCGGGCCTCACCAATGTCGAGTACGCACCGCTCGCGGAGATCTCGGGCTGGTCACCGCTCGCGCCCGAGGCGATGAACTGCTCGGCGCCGGACACGGGCAACATGGAGGTGCTGGTTCAGTTCGGCACGCCGGAGCAGCAGGAGCAGTGGCTGCAACCCTTGCTGGACGGGACGATTCGCTCCTGCATCGCGATGACCGAGCCCGGCGTGGCGAGCTCGGACCCGACGCAGCTGGCGCTGCGCATCGACCGTGATGGTGACGACTATGTCATCAACGGACGCAAGTGGTTCATCAGCGGTGCGGCGCATCCCAACGCGAAGGTCGTGCTGCTCATCGGGCTGACCAATCCCGACGCCGAGCGGCATCAGCGGCACACGATGGTGCTGGTGGCACTGGATGCGCCGGGGGTCACGGTCGTGCGCCAGCTCCAGGTGTTCGGGTTCGACGACCCAGGGAGCCACTGCGAGATCGTCTTCGACAACGTGCGCGTTCCCCAGGCCAACCGCGTCGGCGAGGAGGGTATGGCCTTTCTCATCGCGCAGATGCGACTCGGACCGGGGCGCCTGCACCACTGCATGCGCATGCTCGGACTCGCCGAACGCGCGCTGTCGCTGATGGTGGACCGGGCTCGTACGCGTGTGGCATTCGGCAAGCGCCTGGCTGAGCAGGGCGTGGTGCGCGAGCAGATCGCACGGTCGCGCGTCGAGATCGAACAGGCGCGCCTGCTGTGCCACAAGGCCGCGTGGCTGCTCGACACCGAGGGCAGTCGCGGTGCGCGCTTCGAAATCTCGGCCATCAAGGTGGTGGCCCCGAGCGTCGCCTGCGCGGTCATCGACCGCGCGATCCAGGTGCACGGCGCCGCCGGCGTGTCTCAGGACCTGCCGCTCACGCAGATGTACGCGTACGCGCGTGCGACACGCTTCATGGACGGCCCCGACGAGGTGCATCTCGCCGCCATCGCTCGCGAGGAGTTGAAACGCGAGGAGGGGCGCTAGCCTCCAACCGCCCCCGCAGAACCCGATTCCGGGTACGGTAGATCGCCAGATGGAACTCCTGCGGATCGCCGGTGGGGGGCGGCTGGAGGGGCGGGTGCCCGTCTCTGGAAGCACCAACGCTGCCCTTCCGGCGATGGCTGCCAGCCTCCTCACCGATCAGCCCGTCGAGTTGCGCAACGTGCCCAGCACGGAGGACGTGGTGACGATGGCCCGCGTGCTCGAGCACCTCGGCGTCGCGGTCCAGCGCGAGGGCGTGCACGAGTGGCGCCTCCACGCCGCGGACGTCAGCTTGAACTCGGTCGGCGCCGACCTCACCAGGCGCATGCGTGGCTCGCTGCTCCTGCTCGGCGCCATGGTCGGCCGCGCCGGCGGCGCCAGCATCGCCAAGCCGGGTGGCGACGACATCGGCATGCGCCGCGTCGAGCAGCACCTGGAGGGGCTGCGACTCATGGGCGCCGACGTCGAGGAGACATCGGACGCGTACATCGCGGGCGCGCGGCGCCTGCGCGGCGCTCGCATCGACCTCGACATCCCGACCGTCACCGGCACCGAGAACCTGATGATGGCTGCCGTTCTCGCCGAGGGCATTACCGTCATCCGCAACGCCGCACGCGAGCCGCATGTGTACGACCTCGCCCGCTGCCTCGTCGGCATGGGCGCGCACATCTCCGGGGTGGGCAGCGAGCTGATAGTGATCGAGGGATCGGGCGGCCTTCTGCACGGCACGACGCACTCGGTCACCACCGACTACATCGAGGCCGGCACGTACATGGTGGCCGCCGCCGCGACGCACGGCGACGTCACCGTTGACCTCATCCGCCCGACCGACATGCGCGCGCTGGTGGGCAAGCTGCGCGCCGCCGGCTGCGACCTGACCGAGGGTGCAAACCACGTGCGCGTGCGCGCCGATCGTCTGCGTTCGGTCGATGTCACCACGTGGCCGCACCCAGGCTTCGCCACCGACCTGCAGCCCCAATTCGGCGCGCTGATGACGCAGGCGCACGGCACCAGCATCATCAGCGAAGCCCTGTACGAGAACCGATTTCGCCATGTCCCCCAGTTGCGCGCGATGGGCGCCGCGATCGCCATTGATGGTCGCAGCTCGATCATCAACGGCCCGTCGCGGCTGCACGGCGCGGATCTCACCATCCCGGACATACGCAGCGGAGCCGCGCTCGTGATCTGCGGCCTCTGCGCCGAGGGCCCGACGCATCTCGCGCACATCTTCCACCTCGACCGCAAGTACGAGGACATGGAGGCGAAGCTGCGCAATCTAGGCGCCGACGTCGTGCGCGTGGTCGCGGCCGGTGAGGAGCCGGAGGTGCGCGACCTGACCGGTGTCATCGGCGACTGACATGCTCGGCAAGAAGCTGGGCATCGACCTCGGCACCGCGACCGTGCGCCTGGTGGTGAAGGGCGAAGGCCTGGTTGCTGGCGAGCCGTCGGTGGTGGCGATGGGCGCGGACGGCGATTGGTCCGGAGTCTTCGGCACCGCCGCGCTCGAGGCTGCCGCGCTCGCGCCACAGCAGCGGCTGTATCGCCCGGTGATGGGCGGCGCAGTCGTCGATCCGGTCGCCGCTCGCGCGCTCATCAATCACGTCGTGAGTCGCGCTGTCGGCCGGCAGCGCATCTTCAAGCCTGACGTCGTGATCGCCGTGATGGCAGGGTTGCCCGGCGATCAGCGGCGCACGCTGCTGGAGGCGGCGATGCTTGCCGGCGCCCGCACCGCGTATCTGCTCAACACGACCATCGCATCGGCAATGGGCTGCGGCATGCGTCTCTCCGGTTCCAATGGCCACTGCGTCATCGACATCGGAGCGGGAAAGAGCGATATCGCGGTGCTCGCGTTGGAGAGCACCGTCGCGGGACGAACGCTCGCGGACCATGGCGGACAGCGGCTGCATGCGTGCATCGCCGAGCACCTTTCCACCGCGCACGGCATCACCGTCGAGGCGTCCACGATCGAGGAGCTGATCGCCTCGCTGGCGCGGGTCGGCAGCCACGAGGAACGCCGGCTGTCGCTGCGCGGTCGGCGTGGCAACACCGACCACGAGGTGACGATCACGTCCACCGAGTTGGGGCCGTGTCTCGACGCGCACGTGCGTGGGATCGCCGCCGCGCTCGATGCCGTGCTCAGCGACACGCCGGCCACCCTGCTCCAGGACGTCCGCACCGAGGGGATCGTCCTGTGCGGTGGCGGCGCGCGCCTGGAGGGACTCGACCGCGCGCTGCAGGCGTCGAGTGGGATCGACGTGCACGTCGATGCCGAACCGCACCTCTGCACGGTGAAAGGTACGGGCTACGCCCTCGACAACCTCGATGTGCTCAAGCGCAACTTCATGTACATCCGGTAGCCCACGGGGGCAACGACCAAACGCTGAGTGCCCGTTGCCGATGTCGATGCGGTCCGCGTACGATTCGGAAGCCGCAGGCGCCATCGATCCGCGGGCGGGGCTTCGATTGACGACAGGAGGAGTGTTGTGTTGCTGACCAGGGTGAAAGGCGTGCTTGCGGCGGCGACCCTCGCGGGGGCATTCGTGATTGCTGGACCTATGACGGCTGCGGCCGCGGGGAGCTTCACCTGCAGTGGCGGCTCGCCCTCGAGTCCCAGCGTCATCCCCGCCGGCACGTACGCATCGATCACCGTCACCGGCTTCTGCGTGCCGGATACGGGGACGGTCAAGGTGCTGAAGAGCCTGACGATCGCACCAGGGGCTGGGTTCCTCAGCCAGGACGCGAGCTCGATCGTCACGATCGGGGGCAGCGTCGACGTTCAGAAGGGCGGCATGCTGGCTCTCGGCTGCGGACCGATCGAAGACGCCGCCTGCCCCGAGGGTGCCGACGTCACGAGCAATGACACGATCCACGGCAACCTGGGGAGCCACGGCGCAGTGCTGCTCATCATCCACTTCGACAAGATCGATGGAAACGTCGGCGTCGAGGGGGGCGGGGGCGGGCTCAGCTGTGACTCCTTTCCGTTCATCGACTTCGACCACAACTCCATCGGCCGCAACGCCTCGGTCACCGGCATCCAGACATGCTGGTCCGGCTTCTCGAACAACAAGGTCGGAGGAAACGTCGCCTACACCAACAACCAGACTGTGCTTCCGGACGGGAACTTTGTTGGTGGCAACACCATCGCCCGCAACCTCAGCTGCTCGGGCGACTCGCCCACACCGCACCTGAGCGATGGCTTCGCGGTGCCGAACTCGGTGACCGGACACACCAGCGGTCAGTGCGCGGCGGAGATCTGACGGTCGACCACTTGGCCGGGGTGTAGCCCCGAGCGCATCACGCGAGACCGCGGAGCACGTCCGGGAAGCTGACCGTGGCCCTGGACGTGTTCCTCGACGCAAGAGTTTATAGGCTTGCCTCATTCGCATATGACGCAACCCCTGCAAACGGTGCGCCTGTCGCCGCTGCAGCGCCGCCACGCCGCGGCGCTCGCCGAGGTCTACCGAGCCAATCGCGAGTTCCTGGCGCCGTACCAACCGCAGGCCGACGACTCCTTCTACACGTCGACCGCGCAGCTGGAGCGAATCGCTGCAACACGACGGCGCGCGCGCGCCGACGAGACCTATTCATACGCAATCGAGCTGGATGGCCAGCTCGTCGGCACGCTCACGATCTCCGACCTCGTCCGCGGCAGCTTCCAAAGTGCGAACCTCGGCTACTGGGTCACCCGTCCGGTGAACGGCCGCGGCGTGGCGACCGCAGCGGTGGCACACGCCGTCGAGATCGCGTTTTCCGAACTGCATCTGCACCGTCTGCAGGCGGCGACGCTCCTGCACAACACCGCATCGCAGCGAGTGCTGGAGAAGAACGCGTTCGAGCGCATCGGGCTGTCGCGCGAGTACCTGCGCATCGCCGGACGCTGGCAGGACCACCTCCTGTTCGCCCGCGTGACCGCCGAGGTCGCCCCTTAAAGCAGCGTGTCGAGCGCCGCGAGCACGTCCTCGACGCGGATGCGCTCCATCATCGGCGTGTCGTCGTCGTCGCCCGCCGGCCCGACAGCCTGGACGATCCGATTGTCGCCGCCGTACGGGCCCCGGGTGACCCCGTGTGTGGGTCCGAACAGCCCGACGGACCTCGTGCCGACAGCCGCGGCCAGGTGAAGCAGCGGCCCGTCCGCCGCCACCAGCACGTCGCAGCGGGCGATGATCGCCGCCGTGACCCGCAGGTCGCGCTCGCCGCTGAAGTCGACCACTTCGACGCCCGTGTCGAGCAGCGACGCTTCGACCGTGGGGCGCTCGTCCTCGGTGCCCACCACGATCACCTGGGCGCCACTGTGTGTCGCGATCGCGTTGGCGAGCAGCGCGTAGCGCTCAGGCTCCCACGCCGCCCCGCCGTGTCCGTTGCCGTGGCGGCCGCCCGTGCCGCTGCCCGGAGCGATCGCGACCCAGTGCCGGCCGCCCTCGCTGCCGCACCCCTCGATGAGCATCCTCGTGGCCCGGTTGCGCGCCTCTGACCCCGGCTCGAACTGCGTCGCGTGAAGCTGGCTCTGGATCCCCAACAAGCCGGCCAGCCGCACCCAGGTGGCTGCCGGGCTCTCCCCGGCCTGCACGGCCCCGCGATCGGTCAGCAGCACGGCGGACGGACCGCCTCCGGGCCCGAGGCGGCGAGGGATGCCGGCCAGATAGGCAGCCAGGCGCAGCTCGGCAGCGGCGGAGCACAGCAGCACGGCGTCGAGGCGCCGCTTGCGCAACTGTGCCCACACGGTCGCCGCCGTGGCGACCGAAACGCGGCCATCGAGTGCCACGAGCGGGAGGGTCTGGTCGACGCCGGGCAACCCGCCCCAGAGCGGCGCGGACGCTGCCGGACAGAGGAGCACGATTCGAGCGGTGCCTTCGGCTGCGCGGAGCGTGCGCAGCAGCGGAGTCGCGTGCAGCGTCTGGGTGACGCCGCCGGCGACGACCACGGCGATGTCCACGGGGGACACGGTACCGGGTTGTCCCTGCGCCGATCGAAGCGGCCGCGTCACACGGTGGCCTGCTATCGACCACTCGGTGCAACCATAGGCGGCACCGATGAGTTCGACTCTTGTGGGCCGCGACTTTCTCAGCATCGCCGACCTCAGCGCGGGTGAGGTGGCGAGCGTGATCGACCTCGCACGCGCCGCGAAGGCGGGCGCCACGCTGGGCCGGCCCCTCGACGGGATGTCGCTGGCGCTCATCTTCCAGAAGCCGAGCAACCGCACGCGTGTGTCCTTCGAGGTCGCGATCCACCGCCTGGGCGGGCACCCGATCGCGCTGTTCAACCCCGAGGTCCAGCTCGGCGAGCGCGAGTCGCCGTCCGACATCAGCCGCATCCTCGACCGGTACGCCGACGGTATCGTCGCCCGGCTCGGCTCCCATCGCGACCTCGAGGCGATCGCCGCCGCGGCGCGGCGCCCGGTGGTCAACGCGCTGACCGATCTCGAGCATCCGTGTCAGGTTCTGGCCGACCTGATGACGGTGACGGAGGTGTGCGGGCACCTCGACGGTGTGCGCGTCACCTACATCGGCGACGGCAACAACGTGTGCACGTCCTGGATCTACGGGGCCGCGCTGTGCGGCGTCGATCTGCGCGTTGTTGCGCCCTCGGGCTACGAGCCGCACGTCAGCGTGCTGCAGCGCGGCGCGCAGCTGCGCCGCCACGGCACGCCGTTCACGCTGACGCAGAACCCGAGTGACGTTCTGCGCGACACCGACATCGTGTACACCGATGTCTGGGCCAGCATGGGGCAGGAGACCGAGCAGCAGCGGCGCCGCACGGACTTCGCGAGGCTGCAGGTCAACGACGAGCTGCTCGCGCTCGCGCCGGCGGCGGCCCGCGTCATGCACTGCCTGCCCGCGCATCGCGGCGAGGAGATCACCGACTCGGTGATCGACGGACCGCAGTCCATCGTGTTCGAGCAGGCGGAGAACCGCCTCTGGGTGCAGATGGCGCTGCTCGCACAGCTCTATGCAGCGCCGGCGGAGCGCGTCGCATGAGCGACTTCCTGCGCAACGCGCACTTCTTCCTGCAGAACCTGAGCTGGCGCGACCTCCTCGACATCCTGATCGTGGCCTTCCTGCTGTATCAGCTGTTCAAGCTGATCCGCGGCACGCAGGCGGTGCAGCTGCTGCTCGGCCTCGCCGTCATCTTCGCCATCGGGTGGATCGCGCAGCTGCTCAACCTGCAGCTGCTGGCGTTGATCTTCACCAACGGGACGCAGGCGATCATCATCGCGGCGGTCGTCCTGTTCCAGCCGGAGCTGCGCCGTGCGCTCGACAGAGTGGGCCGCCTCGGCGCCGTGCGCACCCTGCTCGGACGTCACGAGGAGACGGTGATCACGCGCACCGTCGAGGAGGTGCTGCGCGCGGCGCGGTCGCTCAGCGAGAAGCATGAGGGGGCGCTGATCGTGTTCGAGCGCGAGACCGGCCTGGAGAACGTCGCGGCCACCGGCGTGCACATCAATGGCGAGGTCACCGCGGAGATGCTGGCGACCATCTTCGTTCCCGGCTCGCCGTTGCACGACGGCGCAGCGATCATCCGCCACGATCGCGTTGTCGCGGCGGGGTGCGTGCTGCCGCTTGCAGAGACGCTGCCGGGCGTGGGACGCATGGGGACGCGGCATCGCGCCGCCCTGGGTCTCACGCTGCAGAGTGACGCGCTCGTGCTGATCGTGAGCGAGGAGACCGGGCTGATCAGCACCGCCTCGCAGGGGAAGCTGTACCGCGGCCTGGATCAGCCCGCGCTGCACGAGATGCTGCTGGAGGAGCTCGGCGAGTCGGGTGAGCCCGCTCGCCGGCCGCTGCAGCGGCGCGCGGTGTTGCGGCCGCTCACGCGCGTGCAGGAGATGCGAGCGATCCGGCGCAGAGGCGGCGGGTGAACCTTCCGGGTTTCATGACCCGCAATTGGCGGCTCAAGCTCGCGTCCACGGGGGTTGCGCTGGTGTCGTGGGTCGGTGTCGTGTACGCCGGCAATCCGCCGGAGACCAAGACCGTCAGCGTCGCGGTGCCGCAGTCGCCGGAGGTGATTCCGGCGCAGTTCATCCTCGTGACGCCGGTGAACAACCTCTCGTTGCACATCGGCGGTAACCGGCAGAGCCTCAACGCCTTCAACACATCGTCGCTGACGGTCAACGTCAACTGGAAAAGCGTAAACAAGGCGGGGATGGTCAACGTGCCCATCAGCATCACCAACAGCGACCCGAACGTCCAGCTCATCGACGCACCGAATTCGATCACAGCGAACCTTGACAACCTGTCGTCGACGACTCTGCCGGTGAACATCAACATCACGGCGTTGCCACCGCCCGGCTATGTTGTGTCGACGCAATCGGCGTCACCTGCGTCTGTGGTTGTGGCCGGTGCGCAACACGAGCTGCCCGGGCTGCATGCGAGCGTGAAGGTCGACCTCAGCGACCGCAAGACCAACGTCGAGGCCGGCCTCGACGTCCTCGTCTACGACTCACACGACAACCAGGTCAGCAACCTGAGCAGCATCACTCCCAACACCGTGCTCCTCACGATCACGGTGTCGGCGAGTCAGACCTCGCGCGCCAGCGCCGTGGTGCCGAGCACTGTCGGCAATCCTTCGAGCGGCCACCAGCTCGTGGGCATCCACGTGAACCCGGCGACGGTCGTGCTGTCGGGGCCGCAGGACCTGCTCAACGCGCTCGACTCGGTGCCCACGGCCAACCTGTTCCTCAACACCCTCACCGGCTCGATAACGCTAAATGTGGCGGTGACGCCGCCGGCGGGTGTCACGGCGTCGCCGGGAACCGTCGCGGTTACCATCGACGTGGTGACACTCCCGGCCCCGACAGTGGCGCCGTCGCCGACGCCGTCGCCGACACCGCGACCGTCGCCAACCGCGACGCCCGCACCGGCGACGCCGACCCCGTAACCGCCCAACTTTGGTATTCGTTTCACGCAAGCATGTGCGGCATCATCGGATTCACCGGACACCAGCCCGCCGCCGAGATCCTCCTCGACGCGCTGCGCCGCCTCGAGTACCGCGGCTACGACTCCGCGGGGATCGCGGTGCTGGACACGGTCGCCGACCAGGTCTCCGTGACGAAGGACACCCACAAGGTCAATGAGCTCGTCCGCCAGGTCGAGGCCGAGGGCTTTCCCGACGGCACGACGGGCATCGGCCACACGCGCTGGGCCACGCACGGCAGGCCGACGGCAGAGAATGCCCACCCGCATCAGGACTGCACCGGCCGCATCCACGTGATCCACAACGGGATCATCGAGAACTATCGCGAGATTCGCGCCGAGTTGTCGCTGCGCGGTCATGAGTTCATGAGCGAGACCGACAGCGAGGTCGTGCCGCATCTCATCGAGGACTGCTACCAGGGTGACCTCGCCACGGCGGTGCGCCTCGCGCTCAATCGTGTGCGCGGCACCTATGCGCTCGTTGTGATCAGCGCCGACGAGCCCGGCCGCATCGTCGGCGCGCGCCTGAACGCGCCACTGGTGGTGGGTCTGGGGCGTGACGAGACGTACATCAGCAGCGATATCGCCGCGCTGATTCCGTTCACGAAGCGGGTCGCTCTCCTCGGCGAGGGTGAGGTGGTGAGCGCCACACCGGACGGCATCAGCGTGCAGACGCAGCGCGGCGAGGCGGTGGCGCCGCGCGTCATCACCGTCGACTGGGAGGCGGCGCAGGCGCAGAAGAACGGGTACCCGCACTTCCTGCTCAAGGAGATCCACGAGCAGCCGGAGGCGGTGGAGAACGTGCTGCGCGGTCGCATTGCCGACACCGGCCTGGTCAATCTCACGGAGGTCGGCGTCAGCCTCGACGCGATTGCCGGCGCCCGCGAGGTCGTGCTGGTCGCGTGTGGATCCGCGTGGTACACCGCGATGGCGACGCGCTACATGATCGAACAGCTTGCCCGGGTGCGCTGTTCGGTGGAGCCTGCGAGTGAGTTCCGCTACACGGACATCGTGGTCGACAAGCACTCGCTCGTGATCGCGATATCGCAGTCGGGCGAGACGGCCGATACGATCGCCGCGGTGCGCGAGGCGCACGCGCGCGGTGCACCCGTCATCGCCGTCACCAACGTGGTGGGCTCGGCGCTGTCGATGGAGGCCGACGGCGTGCTGTACATGCAGGCGGGCCCGGAGATCTCCGTTGCGGCGACGAAGACCTTCGTCAACCAGGTGGCGTGCGGCTTGCTGCTCGCGCTGCACATCGGTGAGGTGCGCGGCACGCTCGACGTCGACCGGCATCGTGCCGTCGTCGAAGAGCTGTGCGCCGTTCCGGACAAGATCCGGCGCGTGCTCGAGGTCGAGGAGCAGGTCACCGATATCGGCCAACGCTACGCGCACGTGCGCAACGCGATGTACATCGGACGCGGCATCAACTTTCCTGTGGCGCTCGAAGGCGCGATGAAGCTCAAGGAGGTGGCATACGTGCACGCCGAGGGCTACGCGGCTGGCGAGCTGAAGCACGGCCCGATCGCGCTGCTCGACCCCGAGGTGCCGGTCGTGGCCATCGCCACGCGCGGCCGCACATTGCCCAAGACGATCAGCAACGTCCAGGAGGTGCATTCGCGGGACGCGCCGATCATCGCGCTCGTCACCGAGCACGAGGATCCCTTCGACGCGGGGCTCGCCAGCGACACGATCAGCGTGCCGGCGTGCGACGAACTCGTCTCACCGATGATCAACGTGGTACCCCTGCAGCTGCTCGCCTACTATGTGGCTGTGCAGCGAGGGTGCGACGTCGATCAACCACGCAACCTGGCGAAGTCGGTCACGGTCGAGTAGCCGGCGCCGGCGTGGAGCGCTGATGCTGCTGGGAGTCGACGTCGCAGCGATCGATCGGATCGGGCGCGCGCTGCAACGTCATCCGCGATTCGCCGACCGCATCTTCACCGAGGCGGAGCAGCGCTACTGCGGGGCAAAGTCAGAGCGCTGGGCGTCTCGCTGGGCGGCCAAGGAGGCGGTGCGCAAGCTGTATGGCACGGCGCGCAGCTACCCGCTGCCGTGGATGCACGAGATCGAGGTCGTGCGCGGCCGTGGTGCCCCTCGGATCCGCGTCCGCGGTGTGGACACGTCCATCGCGGTGACGCTGACCCACGATGCGGGGATCGCCATCGCCGTTGTCGCGGCGGAGTCACTGCACACCGAGTCGCTGGCCTCCGTGCCCGCCGGGCTGAAGCTCGCGCCGCGACCCGACGATGGGCACAAGGGCACGTTCGGGCGTGTCGTCGTCGTCGCGGGCGCGCGCGGATACACGGGCGCGCCGCAACTCGCGGCGATGGGCGCGGCGCGCGGTGGTGCGGGACTCGTCACCCTCGGCATCGCGGACACCATCTATCAGATCGTTGCGGCGAACGTGCTCGAGGTGATGCCGGCGCCGCTGCCCGACGGCGGCAGCGGGACGCTCACCATGGACGCGCTCGACACGGTCCGTCATCTGCTCGAGGGCGCCGCGGCGCTGGTCATCGGCCCTGGGCTGGGCAGAGCACGTGCCACCGAGGAAGCGCTGTTCGCAATCCTGCGCGGCGCCCCGTGTGCGGTCGTGGTCGACGCCGACGGCTTGAACATCGCCGCCGAGCGCGGCTTCGACTGGCGCGAGCTGACGCAGCCGGTGGTGCTGACGCCGCACCCGGCGGAGATGAGCCGGCTGCTCGGCACGGACACGCAGGCGGTGCAGCGCGACCGCGTCGCACTCGCGGCGGAGTACGCGGCTGCACACAAGGTCGTCGTGGTGCTCAAGGGCGCGGAGACGGTGATCGCGGCGCCGGACGGGCGCATGCACATCGATGCGCACCACGTCGTCGCGCTTGCGTCCGGCGGCACGGGTGATGTCCTTGCGGGACTGCTCGGCGCCATGCTCGCGCAACGGCTCGACCCCTTTGATGCGGCCGTCGCCGCGGTGAGCGTGCACGCAGAAGCGGGTCTCCTGGTGCAGGCCCGGCGCGGCCGCGCGGGAGCCCTCGCGTCCGACGTCATCGATGCGCTTCCCGAGGCGCAGGAACGCCTGCGCCGCGCCCTAGAGCGCGACGCAGGCGCGAGACAGGGTGACTATCGGTTGTAGATGAAGCCCTGAATGCCGGACGAGTTGTTGGCAATCGTGCGGTAGCTGACCCGGGCCCAGCCGCCACCGTAGCCGGTGAAGTTCATCTCTGAGAGGAGGAACGCCCCCGCCGGGACATCGCCCGCGGGACCGACCGCCTCGACGTACGCAACGTGGCCGATGCTGCTGGCACCGTCACCGCCCGGCCAGAACACCACGACTGCGCCGGGCTGGGGATTGTGTCCCTCCTGGTAGCCCATCGCGGCCGCGTTGCCGTACCACTGGTTCGCGTTCCCCATCCAGGGCACGCAGCGCCGCGTCGCCACGTACCACGTGCACTGCCCGTACGCGAAGTGGTTGCCGCACGAGCCATCGCCGACATTCGCGACGGGGTTCGACAGCGCGGCGATCTGATTGTCGATGTCACTGATCTGCGCAGCGAGGCTGCGCGCGGGACCGTTCAGGTTGTCGTAGACGGCGTTGCGGTTGAGCAGATCTGAGAGGAGCTGTCCCTGAGTCGTCGAGAGCGAGTTCTCGATCTGCGACGCCTGATCGAACTGCGTCTGGATCTGCGCCTGCTCCTGCTTGATCTGCTTGTCCTGAGTCGCGAGCTGGTTGACGAGCTCGCCCACCTGCGACGACACCTGCGTCGTGGCCTTCAGCCGGTCGACGGCCTGACTGAAGTCCTGCGCGCTCAGCAAAGCGGCGAGCACCTGGTTCGCACTCGAGCTCTCCCAGGTGGCACGAATCACAGCAGCGAGCTGCTGCTTGTTCTTGTCGCTCGTCGCCTGATTCGATTGCAGCTGTTGTTGCGTGGACAGCAGGCTCGCGTTCAAGGAGTCGAGCTGTTTCTGCTGCGTCAGCACCTTGTCCTGCTGCGAGCTGTACGCGGCCTCTGCGCCGTTCATCTGGCCCTGCGCCACATTGAGGCTCGGTTGCACCGATGCGAGCTCTGCCACGAGCGCCGCGCGCTTGGCGCGCAGGTCGTCGATCGTGCTGGAAGAGGTCGCAGCGTGCGATGAGGGGATCGAACCGATGCCTGTGGTCAGCAGAGCCGCAGCGCCCGCGAGGATGAGGGCGAACTTGTGGCTCCTTTTCAATAGGCTGCCCTCCTTCCTCCTTCTATGGTCGGCTGGCGCCCGGCGCGCGGACGCGAACGGCTGGCCCCCTCAAACCGTCGGCAGAATCCCCCTAACGCCTCCCCGAAAAAGGACCGGCGCAACATACCCGTTTGCGGGAGGCGTTAGCAACCTCACAGTGGTGTGGTGGTGTTTTCTGAGCGACTCTTCGACGGTGGCGGCCCCCGACTGCGCGACGTGGGCGAGTCGGAGGTGCTTCGGCGCCTCCAGGAGCTGAGCGGTCCAGTCGCTGCCGGCCTGCGACTCGGGCCCGGGGACGACGCCGCCGTGTGGGCGCCGCCGGCGACATCGGAGGTGGCGCTCAGCCAGGACGCTCTCGTCGAGGACCGCGACTTCCGCCGCGCTTGGCTCTCGCCACGCGCCCTCGGGCGGCGTGCGCTTGCAGTGGCGCTCTCCGACCTTGCAGCGATGGGAGCGACACCCGCGTGGTGCATGGCGACTCTCTGCGCACCAGGGGACACCGAGGTCGAGGACGTCCTCGAGATCCAGCGTGGACTGGTCGAGGCCGCTATGGCCGCGGGCTGTGCTGCCGCGGGCGGCGACCTGAGTGACATCCCGCGAGGGCTGGTGATCGACGTCGCGGTCGGGGGCAGCGGCGCTGCCGGCCGATGGCTGCAGCGCGATGCCGGCCGGCCCGGCGACGCCCTGCTGGTCACTGGCACGCTGGGCGGGGCCGCCGCCGGCCTTCGCGTGCTCCAGGGC
>JBOHUE010000137.1:0-43831 GCA_050734185.1 Candidatus Dormibacteria bacterium
GCGCGCAGCCGCGGCGCGGCGCAGCGTCGCAGCCAGCGCGTTGACCGCGTCGCTCCTCGTCTTCAACGCCGCGTGGTTGACGATCAACCGCGCGGTGGAGCAGCCGGCCTCCGCCACTTCCACGAGACGGTTGGCGCGCAGCGTGGTGCCGGTGGCGGTGATGTCGAAGATCGCATCGGCGAGCCCGATGATCGCAGCAAGCTCGATCGAGCCGTGCAGGCGGATGAGCTCCACCGTCACCGAGAGCTCCGAGAAATAGCGACGCGCCGACTCCGGATACTTCGTCGCCACGCGGAGCGCCCCGCTCCAGTCACCGCGCGCGAGCGGTGAACCCTGGGGAGCGGCCAGCACCATGCGGCAGGCGCCGAAGTGCAGGTCGACCAGCTCGTACGACTCGCGCGACGACTCCCAGAGCACATCCTTGCCCACGATGCCGCAATCGGCTGCGCCCATCTCGACGTAGACCGGGATGTCGGTCGGACGCACCTTGACGAACGTCGTGCCGGAGTCCTCCACCATCAGCGCGCGCGCAAAGACGCTGTCGCTGACGCGGCCGACCCCGGCGGCGGCCAGCAGCTCGCAGGCGCCGTCGAAGAGCGCACCCCCGGGAAGGGCGAGCGTCAGCCCGCTCATGTCGCAACCGTTGGAGGCTGCGCCGCCGCCAGGGCGACCTCGGCCGTCTCGACCGATCCCTGGCCGTCCCCAGCCGGTGAGCGCCAGCGCACGCCGGTGGGAGTGACCAGCGCCGCCGCGCCGGCGGGCGTCTCCGCGTTGGGGACCGGCGTGAGATCGCACGCGGCGGCGACGCCGCGACGCCGGAGCGACGCGGCAAGCTGCAGCGCGGACTCGTGTCCACCGACCGACCAGGAGAGGCGGAGCGGCGCGGGCACGGCGGCGGCGGAGCGCCGCTCCAGTGCGTCGACGCAGCGATCGACGTGCAGCACGAAGCCGGTGGCGGGCAGCTCGGCGCCGAAGTGCGCCAGCAGTCCGTCGTAGCGTCCGCCGGTGCCGAGCGCGAAACCGGAGTCGATGCTGAACACCTCGAAGGTCGGGCCCGTGTAGTAGTCCCAGTCGCGCACGGCGCCGAGATCCAGGTGCACCACGCCGGTGACGCCGTGATCTTCGAGCAGATCCCAGAGTTGCGCCAGCTGATCCAGCACGGCGTGCGGCCGCGGGTGCGAGAGGTCGACCGCGGCGCTGTCGAGGAGATCGCGGCCGCCCCGCAGCGCGGGAAATGCCAGCAGCAGGCGGCGCTCGGCCTCGCCCACCTCGGTATTCTCCAATGCCGCCTCAACCGCGACCAGATCGCGCCGGCGCAGCGCGCCGAGCACGGCGTCGCGCGATTCGCCGCCGAGGCCGGCGGAGTCGAGCACCGCCGGAATGAAGTCCGCGTGGCCGACGTCGATCTGCACGCCAGGCACCCCGCCACGGATCAACGCATCCGCCGCCAGGGCGATGCACTCCGCGTCGGCGGTGAGACCGGGCTCGCCGACCAGCTCGCAACCCGCCTGCAGGGCCTCGCGACGGCGGCCGTTGAGCAGCGCGCCGTGACGCAGCACCGGGCCCGCGTAGCAGAGCCGGAGTGGCAGTGGTGAGCGCTGCAGCTGTGTGGCCACAACGCGAGCGACGCTGACGGTGCGCTCCCCCACCAGCGCGAGCATGGTGCCGTCCGCGTCCATGAAGCGGAACAGCCGCGATTGCGCCGAGGCGCCGACGCCTGCGGCCACGGTCTCGGCCGGCTCGACCAGCGGCGTGCCGACGAGGCTGTAGCCCCACGCCTCGAAGGTGGTCACGAGCGTGTCCGCAAGGTCGCGGCGGCGTGCCGCAGCGCCGGGCAGCCAGTCGCTGAAACCGGCGGCCCGTCCGCGCGCGGGTGCGCCGCGGACGTCACCGGTCACCGCAGCCATGGTGCTGACGATTCTATCCGGGCTCCTGAATTCGACCCTGGAGCCTGGGTTTTCCGGTGAGCTCCGCCAGCGCTGCCGGATGCAGGAGCGCGTTGCTGCTGAGCGCATTGCCGGAGTCGATGCGCCGCCGTCCGGCCAGGTCGGTGAAGGTTCCGCCGGCCTCCTCGACGATCAGCTGGGGTGCCGCCAGGTCCCACGGCTTCGCCAGCGGCTCGGGGCCGAGGTCGATCACACCCTCTGCGACGAGCATGTGCGTCCAGAAATCGCCGAACGCGCGCACGTCGTGGCAGCGTGCGGCGAGCGAGCGATAGCCGTCCCCCAGGCCGAGACCGTCGAAGTCGCGCGCGTCGGTCGTCGACAGGTACGCCTCCTCCAGCGTCGCTGCCGATGAGACCTGGATGCGCCCCGACTCTCGCGAGTGCGCGCCCTCGCCGCGCGATGCCCACCAGCGGCGATGTAGCCCGGGCGCCGAAACCACGGCACAGACCGGCTCGTCGTTCTCGCGCAGCGCGATAAGCGTCGCCCACACCGGAATGCCGCGCGCGTAATTGATCGTGCCGTCGATGGGATCGAGGTACCAGCGCCAGTCGCTGTTGCCCGCGGTGCCGAACTCCTCGCCCGCGATCCCGTGTGCCGGACGCTCTCGCGCCAGGATGTCACGCAGCGCCCGCTCGACTGCGAGGTCGGCCTCGGTGACGACCGACTGATCGGGCTTGGTGTCGACCTGGAGCCCGGGCGCACGGAAGCGCGCCGCGGTGATCGCGTCGGCGGCGTCGGCAAGGTGCAGCGCCAGCGAGAGCTCTGCGTTCATCCCGCGGCGTGTGTCGCGGTTGTCTCGGCGATCCCGGCGAGCAGCCGGTCGATCGCGGCGGCGTCACCGACGGTGATGCGCAGGCGATCGTCGATTCCAGGGTGCGAGAAGTGCCGCACCAGGATGCGACGCTCGCGCAGGCCCGCTGCCACCGCGGACGCGTGCAATGACGCGGGCGGTCGCGCGAACACGAAGTTCGTCTGCGACGGCAGCACGTCCCATCCCGCGCCACGCAACGCGTCGGTCAGACGCGCACGCTGCGTGCGCACCGTCTCGACGAGCCTGCTGTGGTGCTCGATGTCTCCCAGCGCCGCAGCCGCGCCGGCGATGGCGCACCGGTCCACCGGGTACGAGTCCTTCACCGCGAGCAGGTCGGCGATCACACCGGCCCCGCCGACCGCGTAGCCGACGCGCAGCCCTGCGAGTGCGTACCCCTTCGAGAACGTGCGCACCACCAGCCACGACGGGTGGCGCGACAGCAGCGGCACCACCGACGCCGGGGCGAAGTCGCAGTACGCCTCGTCGATCACCACAACGCCCGCCGCGGCGGCGAGCTGCTGCTCGAGAGCGTCCGGTGCGATCCAGAGTCCTGTCGGTGAGTTGGGGTTGACCACCACGCGCAGCGGCGCCTCTGTTGTGGCCAATTCCTGCGGCAACGTTCCATCGCCGCCGAGCGGCAGCGCGATGTCCCGCAGTGAGAACACGCGGGCGAGCACCGGGAGCAGCGAGTAGGTCGGCGTCCCGTGCACCACGGCGGCACCGGGCTCGGCGAACGCGCGGTAGCAGCAGTCAAGAACCTGGTCGGCGCCGTTGGCGACGAAGACCTCGGGCGGCTCGACGCCGTGGTGCAGCGCGAGCGCGCTGCGCAGTGGTTCGCCGTACGGGTTCGGGTACCGGCGCAGCTCCTTCGCCGCGGCCGCGACGGCGGGTACCACGGCCGGCGACGGCTGCAGAGGCGCCTCGTTGGTGTTGAGCTTCAACCACTCGTCGCCCTCTGGCTGCTCGCCCGGCGTGTAGCCGAAGTCAGGGCCGAGCGATGCCCGGCGAAAACGCGACACGGTCAGGACGTCTGCGCCGCCGCGAACTCGGCGAAGGCCTCGAGCGCGCGCGGGCCGTACACCGTCGCCGGTCCCCCGTTCATCAGGATGGTCACGCCGATGGTCTCCGCGACCTCGTCAACGGTCGCCCCGTGCCGCACGGCGGCGCGCGCATGCCGGGCGATGCACCCGTCGCATTCACGCGTGATCGCGATGGCGAGGGCGATCAGCTCCTTCATCTTGACGGGCAGCGCACCCTCGGACAGCGCCGCGTGGTGCATGTCCGCGTAGGCCTTGAACACGCCGGGAATCGCTTTGCGCAGCTGAGCAACCGGCTCGCGCAGTTCGTCGAGAACGTCGTGGTTGTGAGTCATCGCGTGGCCAGTCTGCCACGCGCCGTCAGCCCGGCAGCGCCGCTGCCGCCGCGTCCACCGTGCGCTCGACCTGCGGCTCCGCGACCCATCCCATGTGGCCCACGCGGATTCCCTTCCCCGCCCATGGGCCGATGCAGGCTGCGACGAGCACGCCGTGCTCCTCCATCCCGGCGCGGAACGTGGCGTCGTCGACACCGTCGGGCAGCTGAAGGACGCTCATGGTGGGTGCCAGGAACTCGGGATCGGTCAGCGGCGTGAAACCGAGCTCGGCCATGCGGCTGCGCAGCAGGTCCGCGACGCGGCGGTGGCGCGCAAAGCGCTCGCCGGAGCCCTCGATGCCGATCCCCTGCAGCGAGACCTGCAGCGCCCGCAACTCCGAGACGGCGTGCGTGGAGAAGTACACGCGAGGGTCGTCCACCGACGCGTCCCACCGGGCGAGGTCCGCGTAATACGCGGGCACGTCCTCGAGCTCCGCTCGCCGGCGACGTGCTCGAGCGGACACGGCCAGCAGCGCCAGTCCGGGCGGGGCGCCCAGCGCCTTCTGGGCGCACGTGAGCACCACGTCGACATCCCAGGCGTCCATCGACTCCTCGATGCCGCCGGTGGCGCAGACGGCGTCGAGCACGATGATCGCGTCCGGCGCCGCGTCCCGCGCGGCGCGTGCGAGCTCGCGGCAGTCGGCCATGACGCCCGTGCTGGTGTCGACGTGGGTGATGGTCACGACCGCGGGCGGCACGCCGCGGCCGATCCCATCGCGGACCGCGGCCGGATCCGCGTGGGCACCCCACGGGGGCCGCAACACCGACGACGGCATGCCATGAGCGGTTGCGATCTCGCTGAACCGATCGCCGAAGAAGCCGTGGCTGACGACCACGACGCGGTCGCCGGGGTGTGCGTGGTTGACGATCGCCGCCTCCATCGCCAGGGTGCCGGAGCCGGCGAAGGCGTACACCCGCGCGCGCTCCGAGCCGACGAGGCTGCGCAGCAGCACCTGCACCTCCTGCATCGTGGCCGCGTTCTCGGCGCCGTTGTGACTGCGCACCGGCTCCGCGAGAGTCGCGAGCACGGCGGGGGGGACCGGGGTTGGCCCCGGGATCATCAGAAGCGGTTCAGCCACAGGGGCGCCATTGTGCCGCGCCCGGCCCGGTCATGGGCGCTGGACCGCCGCGTCCGTCCGCGCTAGGATTCAGCGCCGCGTCAGGTCGAGGGGGTTCAGGAGGTTGTCGAGATGGCTACGACCCCGGTGACCCTTGGTCCCAAGGACGGCTCGATCCAGGTGCGAACGTACCGTGAGGGGATGGCGGCGCGGGCCGGACACGACCTCGTGATGGAGGCCACCAACTGGAACGCGGCGGCCCATGTTGACCGCGACCATCCCGCCGAGTCGAGCGTCCAGGCGACCGTCGACCTGAACTCGCTCGAGATCAAGCAGGCGACGGGCGGGGTCAAGCCGCTGTCCGACGGGGACCGCAGGGACATCTTCAAGAACCTGGGCAAGACCCTCCATCTCGACCGTCATGCCGAGGTGACGTTCAAGTCCAAGACCGTCACGCCTGCCGGCGACGGCAAGCTCCACGTCCAGGGCGACCTCACGCTCGCCGGCACCACCCGTCACGTGACGCTCGAGCTCGAGGTGCAGACCAACGGTGGCAGCGACCGGCTCGTGGGCAGCGTGACCCTGCATCACACGCACTTCGGCGTGAAGCCGTACCAGGGGCTGCTCGGTGCGCTGAAGATTCGCGACGCGGTGGAGATCGATCTGGACCTGACGGTCCCCCACAACTAGCGCGACCACCCCTCGGGCGCCTCCATCAGGCCATGAAGACTGCACGTGTCGAGGCATTCAGTGACGCGGTGTTCGCTGTTGCGATCACGCTCCTTGTCCTGGGGATCCGCATCCCGGCAACGAACGGATCGTTGATCGGCGCGCTGGCGGATCAGTGGCCCGCGTTTGCCGCGTTCGCCATCAGCTTTCTCGTCATCGGCATCGTGTGGGTGAACCACCACACGCTGTTCCACCTGCTCCTGTACACCGACCGCACGCTGCTGTTCATCAACCTCGGGCTGCTGATGGCGATCGTCCTCATCCCGTTCGTCACCGCCCTGTTCGCGGGCTACGTGGCGACCGGAGGCTCAGAGGCGAGCGTCGCTGCGGCGTTGTACAACGCGAGCATGCTGCTCATGGGGGCTGCATTCCAGGCGTCGGTGGTCTGGGTCGGGCGTCACCACGAGCTGCTGCGCGAGCGCCTGGAGCCACTCACGCGCCGCCAGCAGCTGCGCTATGGCGTCGGGCCGCTCGCGTACCTCGCGTGCATCCCGCTGGCGTTTGCCAACCCGGTCGCCGTGCTGATCATCGACGCGCTCGTCGCCGTCTACTACATCTTCGATCAGGCGGAGGTGAAGCACGTGGATGCGCCGGCGTGAGGGCTCGTCAGACCGGTCGCGTCACCTGCAGGCGCGAGAGGTGCCGCAGCGCGCTCCGCGCCGCGCGGTAGCCGCACATGCCATGCACGCCGCCGCCGGGCGGCGTCGACGCCGAGCACAGGTAGAAGTGCGGGTTCGGAGTCGAGTATGGGTCGATGCGCGGCGCCGGGCGGATGAGCATCTGCATCAGGTTTGCGGACCCGCCGGCGATGGAGCCACCGATGTCGTTGCGGTTGTACCGCTCCAGGTCTGCTGTGTTCATCACATGACGGGCAAGGATGCGATCGCGGAACCCGGGTGCAAAACGCTCGACCTGGCGCTCGATGACGTCGGTCATGTCGCGTGTCGAGCCCTCGGGCACATGGCAGTATGCCCACCCGGTCTGGTTGCCGGCGGGCGCTCGGGTAGCGTCGAAATTGCTCGCCTGCACGAACAGCACAAACGGCCGCTCCGAATGCTCACCGCGCGCCACCGCGGACTCGCTGGCGGCGATCTCGTCGAGCGTGCCGCCGAGGTGCACGGTCGACGCCTCGAGGCAGCGCGGGTCGCGCCACGGAACGGGTCCGTCGAGCGCCCAGTCGACCTTGAAGACGCCGGCTCCGTACTTGAAGCGGCGGAGCTGGTTGACGTAGCGACTCGGGAGCGCGTCACCGGCGATGGTTGCGAGCTGACGCGGGCTCGTGTCAAAGAGGTATGCGCGCGCGTCAGGCAGATCGGTGAGTGCGGTGACAGCGCACCCCGTCTCGATCGTGCCGCCGAGGGCTGTGAGGTACGAGGCCAGCGCACGGGTGATCATGGCGGAACCGCTGCGCGCCACCGGCCAGGTGTGCAGGTGACCCGTCATGAGAAAGAGCAGGCCGACCGCACCGGTCATGACGCGCTCCAGCGGGAGGATCGCGTGCGCCGCGCAGCCGGCCAGGAGCGCGCGCGCCTGCGGCCCGCGGAACAGAAGGCGGCCGAGCATCGCAGCGGGTGCGAGCGCCGGGACGCCGAACCGCCCCAGCACGAACGGATGGCGCGGCACGTGCGGCAGCGGCCCAAGAATCTCGTCGAGCAGCTGGCGCCCGGTGCGCGCAAGGGGACGCATCACGCGCTCGTATCTGCGTTGATCGACGCCGAGCCCGGCGGCCGTCTCCTCGATGCTCAGTCGCAGGACAGCGGCAGGCTCCGTGTCCAGTGGATGCGCCAGCGACGCGTTCGGGAACACCCACTCGAGCCCGTGCTCGGCGAGCGGGAGCGTCGTGAAATACGGCGAGTCGACGGCGAGCGGATGGCACGCCGCGCAGACGTCGTGCAGGAAGCCCGGAAGCGTGAGCTCGCTGGTGCGCGTGCCGCCGCCGACGGTCTCCCCCGCTTCCAGCACCAGCACGGATGCGCCGCTGCTCGCGAGCTCGACCGCAGCGGCGAGCCCGTTGGGTCCGCTGCCGACGACGACCGCGTCGTAGCTCTGGCCGGCTACGGCGTCAGCACCGCGCGCGACCGCAGCTCGCCGCGCTTCAGCGCGCGCAGTGCGTCGAGCGCCCGGTCCAGCGGGTACGGCTCGGCGACGCTGCGCACCATGCCCAGCTCCGCCATGCGCAGCACGCGGCGCATGTCGGCGCGGTTCCCGATGACGGACTCGACGATGGTCTTGGCGTCGAAGAACGGAAGCCTGCCGAGTTGCGCGGTGACGCCGAGCACGAGCGTGCCGCCGCGCTTGACGCCGTGGAGCGCCTGCTGCGCCAGCTCGTCGGACGGTGCGAACACCAACGCCGCATCCACGCCGCCGCCCTCGGCCGCAAGCACCGCTCCCGCGTCCTCGTCGCGGACGTTGATGGTGCGCGACGCGCCGACGTCGCGCGCGACATCGAGGTGCAGCGCATTGCGGTCCGCCGCGATCACCTCGGCGCCGAACGCACGCGCGAACTGTACGGCCATATGACCAACGCCGCCGAGCCCGAACACCGCGACACGGTCCCCGGGACGGATGCGCGCCTGCGACGCGGCGGTGTACGCGGTGATGCCCGGGCAGAACAGGGGCGCCGCCTCGACGTCGGTCAACCGCGGCGGCACCGGATGCACGTGTGCCGCCGGCGCGACCATGTACTCCGCGTAGCCGCCGTCGACGGTCTCACCGGTGATCTGCTTGTACCAGCAGAGCTGTTCTCGTGCGGTCAGGCAGAACTCGCAGCGGCCGCATGTCCACCAGAGCGGCTGCACGCCGACACGGTCGCCCTCCGCGACGCCGTCGACCGCGTGTCCAATCTTGGTGACCGTGCCCACGACCTCGTGACCGGGAACGATGGGCAGCTTGCCGGGCACACCGTTGGCAACCCAATCGCCCTCCACCATGTGCAGGTTGGAGCGGCACACACCGCACGCGTGCACCCGCAGCAGCACCTCACCCGCGCCCGGCTCGGGAACGTCGATGTCGGCCACTCGGAGGACCGGCCCGTCGATGGGTCCCGTCTCGTGCAGCAGCACCGCCTTCACGGCCGGACACACTACCCGACTGCCTCGGGCCGCTGTCGCGTTGTCTCAGGCTGCGGATTCGAGTGTCGCGGCGACCGGTTCGAGCGCGGCGTCGAGCACGTCGCCCATCCGGCTCGCGAAGTGGAAGGTCATCTGCTCGCGCACACTTTCGGGCACGTCGTCGACGTCCTTCGCGTTGCGCTGCGGGAGGATGACCTCCTTCAGCCCCATGCGATGCGCCGCCAGCACCTTCTGCTTGACACCACCGATCGGGAGCACGAGTCCCTGCAGCGTCACCTCACCGGTCATCGCGACCGTGTTGCGCATCGGCCGCCCGCTCAGGAGGCTGACGATGGCCGTCGTCATGGTGACACCGGCGGACGGTCCGTCCTTGGGAACAGCGCCCTCGGGCACATGAATGTGGAATCCCTGCTTCGCCGCCTCGGCGTCGATGCCGAGCTCTGCCGCATGCGACTGCACGAACGACAGCGCGATGCGCGCGGACTCCTTCATCACGTCTCCGAGCTGACCGGTCAGCGTCAGCGAGCCCTGCTCTCCGGCGTTGGTTGCTTCGACGAACAGCACGTCGCCGCCGACTCCCGTCACCGCGAGTCCGGTGGCCACACCGGGCACGGCTGTTCGTTCGGCGACCTCGTTGTCGAACTTGGTCTTGCCCAGGAACTTGCTGATCTGCTCGGTTGTTACCGCCACAGGTGGCTGCAACGTGCCGGTGGCGAACTCCGTCGCGACCTTGCGCGCCACCTTGCCCAGCTCGCGCGCCAGGTTGCGGACGCCGGCCTCACGCGTGTAGCCGGTCACCACCGCCTCGATGGCGTCCGCGTCAAACGTCACCTCGTCGGGGCGCAGCCCCGCCTGGGTGATCTGCCGCGGCAGCAGGTGGTCACGAGCGATCGCGAGCTTCTCCTCGATGGTGTAGCCGTCGAGCCTGATCAGCTCCATGCGGTCGAGCAGCGGCGCGGGGATCGTCTCCCACACGTTCGCCGTCGGGATGAAGAGCACGTCGGAGAGGTCGAGGTCGACCTCGAGGTAGTGATCGCGGAACGTGTTGTTCTGCGCAGGGTCGAGCACCTCGAGCAGCGCCGACGAGGGATCTCCGCGCCAGTCGGCGCCGACCTTGTCGATCTCGTCGAGCATGATGACCGGGTTCTTGGTGCCAGCCTCCTTGAGGGCGCGCACGATGCGTCCGGGCAGTGCACCGATGTACGTGCGCCGGTGCCCGCGGATCTCGGCCTCGTCGTGGATGCCGCCCAGCGACACTCGCGCGAACTTGCGTCCGAGCGCACGCGCGACCGACTCACCGAGCGACGTCTTGCCGACGCCGGGCGGGCCGACGAGCGTGATGATCGCGCCCGAACCGCGGCCGCCGAGGACCGACAATCCGCGCTCCGCGCGGAGCTTACGCACCGCGAGGAACTCGATGATGCGCGCCTTGACGTCGTCGAGGCCGGTGTGGTCCTCGTCGAGGATGCGCCGCGCCTCCACCAGGTCGTAGTTGTCCTCAGAGCGGACGTTCCACGGGATGTCGAGCATCCAATCCAGGTACGTGCGGATCCAGCCGTGCTCGGGGTTCTGCTCGCTGGTACGCTCAAGCCGCCCGAGCTCGCGCTGGGCCTCCTTGAGCACGTTCTCGGGCATGCCCGCCTGCTCGATGCGCTCGCGGTAGGTACCGACGATGTCGTCGCCGCCTTCGCCGAGCTCCTTGCGGATGGCCTCCATCTGCTGGCGAAGGAGGAACTCTCGCTGCTGCTTCTCCATCCCCTCGCTGACCGAGTTGCGGATCTGCTCCTTGAGCGAGGCGTCCTCCAGTGTGGCGCGCGTCCATTCGATGAGCTGGCGCAGACGCGTCTCGACGTCGAGGGTCTCGAGGACCAGCACCTTCTGATCGATGGTCAGGTCCGGCGAGTAGCCGGCGAGATCCGCCAGCGCGCCCGGGGTCCTGGCCTGCCGGATGAACGGCAGTACGGACTCGGCGCCCCGGCTCTCCACCAGGCTCTCCAGCAGCGCGCGATACTCGCGCGCCAGTGTCTGGTCCTGCTCGCTGGGCTCAGGGTCGGTGATCGCGTCGGCCTGCACCCAGAGCACGCCGCCGATGTCGGCCTGGCCCGCGCCGAGACGGGCGCGGTGGTCGCCGCGGACGATGGTGACCTCGGCGCCGTTCGGCAGCTTGCCGGACTCCTGGACGCCCGCCACAGTGCCGATGCCACGGAACTCGCCGTCGATGCGGGGGACGAGCAGGATTCGATGGCTGCCCTTGCGCGCCGCGTCCAGCGCGGCCTGCTGCTCCTCGGCGACGCCGAGAGGTACGGTCATATGGGGAAGCACCACCACGTCGTCCAGCGGGAGGACGGGGAGGAGCTCGCCAGTGGGTTCGCTCATAACACGGTGGTGATACCCCCCCATCAGACGGGTCAATCGAACCCGCGACCGGACAGCGCGCGACGGAGGGACGGCTCATGAAGATCGCCGGCGGCCTGCACCGCATCGGCTCCGACCTCGTCAACAGCTACCTCATCGTCGACGGCGACGGCGTCACGATCGTCGACGCCGGCCTGCCCCGCTACTGGGGTCTGCTCGGCGCCGAGCTCGCGTCGATCGGCAAGAGCGTCGACGACGTGCGCGCACTCGTGCTGACACACGGCGACACCGACCACATCGGGTTCGCCGCACGCCTGTATCGGGAGAGGGGAATCGCCGCATACATTCACGCCGCCGACGTCGAGCGCGCGCAGCTCAAGGTCAAGAAACGGAGCTTCGGCTGGGGGCCGGTGCGCGTCGGGCCGCTCATGGGGTTCCTGTGGTACTCGGCGCGAAAGAGCGGGCTGCGCATCCCGCCGGCAGAGCACCTGCAGGCGATCGGCGACGGCGACGTGCTCGATGTCCCCGGCCACCCGCGGATCATCCATACGCCCGGTCACACACCGGGGAGCGTGTCCGTGCACGTGCCGTCGGTGGACGCGGTGATGCTCGGCGACACCTTCACGACGCGCAACGTGCTCACCGGCGTGACGGGCCCGAAGCCGGCGCCGTTCACGCTGCAGCCCGACGAGGCCGTCCGATCGCTCGACCGCCTCGCGGAGGTCGACGCGACCTGGGTGCTGCCGGGCCATGGACCCGCCTGGGACGGTGGGGTCAGCGAGGCGGTTCGGCTAGTGCGAGAGGCCGCGGCAGCCGGATGAGCTACGCGGGCGGGCCCGCCTCGAGCTGGATGTTCGCGGTGTGGTGGCCGCCGGACGCATCGGTCCAGCCGACGTTCACGGTGTCACCCGGGTGCTTGCCGAGTAGCGCCGCAGACAGCGGAGCCGGTCCCGAGACGAACTGACCGTTGATCGCGGTGATGACCGCGCCGGTGGAGGGGATGCCGGCCGCAGCGGCAGGGCTGCCGGACTGGACGCCGCTCACCACGGCCCCCGATCCAGATTGCGTCGTGGACACCTCGACACCGAGCACGCCGCGAGTGCCGATTTGCACGTTCGACGACGAATGGCCTGCTTCGATCTGGCGGGCGATGTCCATCGCGCTGTTGATCGGAATCGCGAAGCCGATGTTGGAGCCGCTCTGGCTGCCGAGCCTCCCGGACGACTGCGCTGCGGTGTCGATACCGATCACCCTGCCGTTCGCGTCAACGAGCGGACCACCGGAGTCGCCCGGCTGGATGAACGCGTTCACCTCGATGGTGCCGTTGAGAGTCTCGGCGGTGGCGGAGCTATCGCCGGCGGTGATGGTCTGGTTGAGCGCGGTGACGCTGCCCGACGTCGCCTGCGGTGTGCCGCCACGGCCCAGCGCATTGCCGATCGCGATGACGGAGTCGCCGATCTGAACGCTCGAGGAGTCACCGATGTTGATGGTCTTCAGGTTGGACGCGCCGTTCATCTGGAGCAGCGCGATGTCGTCGGTGACATCGGTGCCGAGCACCGTGGCGGTGTATGTCTGCCCCGCGCCATCGATCTGCAGCGACAGGCTCGTCGTGTCCTCGATGACGTGATTATTCGTCAGCACGATGCCGGAGGACGTCAGCACCTGCCCCGTTCCGGAGACCTCTCCTCCGCCGGACAACGTGCCGTTGATGTCAACCACGGCCGGATCGATGGACGCGGCGATGCCATCCGGCGACGCCGGCTGCCCTGACGGTTGCCCCGATGGCGGCGTGACCGGGTTGTTGCCGTTGTTCGATGGACTCGACGGATTCGCGCCTGTGCCGCTCTGCGAGAGCGAGCCGAGCGGCCCATTGTTGGAGTTATGCGTGAGCGCCACGCCCGAGGCGATGCCGAACCCGGCGAGTCCACCGGCGAGGAAGAGTGCGCCGAGGAACGCGAGTCGCGGCGTGGTCCGCCGTCTGGTGTCCGGTGTCTTGTGGGGCGGCCACGGCGGTGGCGCGGGTGGGGCGAGGGGCGGTGCGACCGGGGGCTCCCACGCCGCCGGGGTCTGGTCGTCAGTCATGGGACGAGCCTGCGCGCCCATGCCTTTCGGCTTCATGAGGCCAGATCACAAGCCAATGATGACCAAACAATCACGTCGCCTTAACACATCTTCACGTAGGCTCGAATCGTGGTCGCCGTTCCGATCGGAACACAGCCGCGACTTCGAGTTGTTACCGCGTTCGACCGCAACGACAGCTCGGAGCCGCCCGGCCGCCGACCCATCGCGCTGGTCGCCCATGCCGGGCTCGGCATCAGCAGACCTGGAGGCGCACCCAACCGCGTGACGATGCAACGCGTGGCGCGACTCGCACCGGACGCTGTCGAGGTCGACATCTGCACGACGGCGGATCGCGAGCTGGTGCTGCACCACGACCTGCACACCCGGCTGGGGACCCCGCTCGCGGCGCTGACGCTGCGCGAGCTCCGTCGCACTCAGCCGGGACTCCTCACGCTCGACGAGGGTGTGGCCCAGCTCGACGCGGCGACGCGACTCGTCCTCGATCTCAAGGCGATCGAGGCGGTGGAGCCGCTGGCACGCTGGCTGCTGCGCCGCGACGACAGCTCGCGCGTGTTCGTGTGCACCGAGCGCGTCGACGCGCTGCGAGCGCTGACGCTGCGCGCACCGGCGACACAGATCTGGCAAACCTTCCCCAACGTCGGCCGCCACGCGCACGAGCGTGTCGCGCGCGTGATCGCGGGGCTGTTCCAGCACCGCGGCCGCGACGCATTGCGCATCGCGGGCGATGTCGCCGAGGTGATCGGCCGCATCGGTATGCAGCCCAACGATGCGCTGGCTCGTCTCGCCGGTGTGCCCTGGCGCCGCCTCCTGCCCCGCCTGATGGGCGCAGTTCGTGACGACCTTGGCGGTTGCGGCGTCACCGTGCACCACGCATTGATCACGCCCGAGCTCTGCGCGGCGGCGCGCGCGAACGGGCTCACGGTCACTGCGTGGACCGTCAACGAGCCCGAGGTTGCACGCCGCGTCGCGGCCTGCAACGTCGACATGATCACGACCGACCGCGTGGCCGCGATCCGCCGGGTCGTGCACACCAAGCCGCGCGTCGTCGCTCCCTCACGCGAAGCAATCGGCTGAGCTACACTCGGGCGTCAGCCGAGTGGCGGGGAGAGTGCAGATGTTCCAAGGCTTCCGCAACTTCGTCCTTCGCGGCAATGTCGTTGACCTGGCGATCGCGGTGGTCATCGGCACGGCGTTTGGCGCCGTGGTGTCGGCCATCGTCAAGGACCTGCTGACGCCGCTGATCGCCGCGATCGTCGGCAAGCCGGACTTCAGCTCGCTGGCGTTCACGATCAACAACAGCCGCTTTCTCTACGGCGACGTGATCAACGCGCTGATATCGTTTGTGGTGATCGCGCTCGTCGTGTATTACGCCGTCGTGATGCCGGTGAACCGGCTCGCGCAGGCGCGGACCAAGCCGGCAGAGATGACCACCCGCGAGTGCCCCGAGTGCATGAGCTCGATCCCGAAGGCCGCGCACCGCTGCAGCTTCTGCACATCGCCGGTCACACCCGTCGCCTGAACGTGAAGCGCGGTCTGCTGCGGACGCGCTGGCTCCTTAGTTGGAGTACAGCGCCGGGCGCCGGCTGCCTCGCGGCAGCCAGTGCGCCCGACCCGGTCGCGATCCCGCATGCCCGCGGAACCCCTGGCCGTCCAGACGGAGGAGGGCACTCCACCGCACTAGAGCCAACGAGTGATTTTACTACGGGTGCCGCCAGCAATCAAGAGGTTTCGCGCAAGCATTCGCCCGTGTCCCGCGAGAGGTGCCGGCGGCACACATCCAGATTCGTTGATATCCTCGCGGCCTCGGCGCTTGGACGCGCCTGAGTGGGTCCTCGAGGGAATGACATGAACCGCCTGCTTGCCGCCTGTGTGGTCGCCGTGCTCGCCGCGGGCGCGGCGGTACCGGCGGCGATGCGCGCCGAAGCGTCAGGGAGCACCGGGTACGACATCTCGTGGCCGCAGTGCTCATCGAGTGGCCGCGCGAGCACGCCGACCGGCGGCGCGTTCGGCATCGTGGGCGTCACCGATGGCCTGCCGTGGTCGCAGAATCCGTGCCTGGCATACGAGGCTCGATGGGCGGACACACGCCCCGGCCAGCCCGCTGTCTACATGAACGCGGCGAATCCCGGCACGCGGAGCACGCACTGGAGCAGCAGCGGGCCGAAGGGCGCCGCCTGCGATCCAACCAACACCGACACCACCTCAGCCGCGTACATCGCCTGCGCCTATGACTACGGGTGGAACGCCGCAGGCAACGCGCACGGGCGCGCCGCGCCGCTCGCCGGCGCCGCCAGCCAAACCTGGTGGCTCGACGTCGAGACGGGGAACAGCTGGGACGGCAGTGGTGCGGCCAACGCGCAGGACGTGCAGGGTTCGCTCGACTATCTGCACTCCGTCGGCGTCAGCGTCGTGGGCGTGTACTCGACTGCGTATCAGTGGAACACGATCACCGGCGGCTACACGTTCCCGAGCTCGACACCCGAATGGCTGGCCGGCGCGGGGTCGGTGCGTCAGGCTCAGTCGTTCTGCGGTCAGACACCGTTCGGCGGAGCGAACTCGCGCATCACGTTGACGCAGTACCACGCTGGCGGCTTCGACGCCGACCTCCCCTGCTGAGCTAGGCTGTGCCGCCTCGCCTGCGCGCGGGTGGGGAGCAGCGTCGCAGACGGTTCAGGCAGACGGCTGATCCGGAGGGAGCAATGGTTGGTCTCGCGCTGTTCGCCCTCGACGCCAAGCACATCATCGTCTACGTCATCGTCCTGCTCGTCATTGTCGGCATCGTCTGGTTTGCAATGGGCCGGGGCGCACGAGCCTGAGGGTGGCTCAGGTGCGCAGGCGCGCCGTCCCCGCCCTGGCCACCGCCACCGACTGACCACGCGGCGCGCCGTCACCGAGCGCAACGCCCGCGTCGTCCGCGGGCGGCATCCCCACCGCCGCCTCGGCTGCTGGAATGTTCCAGACGACAATGGCCCCAACAAGTGCGAGGCCGGCAGCGACGAGCAGCGCGGCGGTCATCGACCGAGCCGCCACGGTTCCCGCGATCGCGGCACCGACCGGCATGCCCGCGTAGTTCAGGCTTATCGAGATCGCGAACACTCGCCCGAACCACGCGGGTGCGGTGCGCCGCTGACGCAGCGCCGCGAGCGCGACATTCATCGGTCCGTTGGCGGCGCCGATGACCGCGAGCCCGAGGAACAGTGGAGCCAGCGAGGGCGCGAGCAGCAGCAGCGTCGCAGCCCCCATCGCCGCCGCACACAGCGAGATGATGATGCGCTCGCGGCCCCGCGTATTCAGCCGGCCGCCGAGGATCGCTGCCGGCACGGCGACGATGCCCTCCACGGCGAAGATGGCGCCGACGACGCCCGGACCGCTCCCTCGCGCGAAGACGGCCAGCGGAAGCGCGACGGTCACGATGCCCCAGCCGGCGTTGACCAGGAAGAGCGAAACCGCGAGCCAGCGCAGGCTGCGACTTCGGACGACATACGCGAGGCCGTCGCGCGCGTCGCGAAAGACCCCGCGCGACGCCGGCCGCTGCACCGTCGGATCCGGCACGACCAGCAGCGGCAGGGCCGCCGCCACGTACGCAATGGCGATGGCGAGCAGCGCGCCGGGTCCTCCGACGGTGGCGGTCAGGCCCCCGGCGAGCGCCGGCCCGACGATCGCGCCTCCTGCGTAGCCGATCATGTCGATCGCGTTGGCGCGCTCCCACAGTGGCTCGGGGACCACGAGCGGGAACAGCGCGCGCGTGGCGCCGCTGCTGAGCGATCCGGTCAGCGACGCGAGGCTGACGATAAGCAGCATCTCCGCGGCGGTCAGCGCCCCGCTCCACGCCAGCACCGCGATGGCGAGCACCGCAGCGGCGGTGAGCGAGAGGTCGACCGCCATCATCCGCGCGCGCCCGAAGCGGTCGAGCAGCGCCCCGTTGATCGGGCTCATCGCCATTCCAGGGAAGACGAGCAGGAAGACGGTGAGCCCGGCGATCGCCGGCGAGTGAAAGCGCTGCAGCGCGAAGAGCACGAACGCGACCGTCGACATCATCAGCGCGGTGCGCGCGAGCAGCGCGGTCGCCAGGAGAGGCTTGAACCCCGTCACCCGGAGAAGGCTTCGGTAGCTCGGGGCGGGCGACGACGCTACTTGCTGGCTCATGAGATCGCGGTTGCCGCGATTATCCGGGGTCGACGATCGCGGCCGCTGTCAGGATCATCACCTGTTCTTTCGCAGATGACCCCGGAATCTTTACCTGCCCTTACGCATCTGGGGAAATGATGGGAACAGATGCGCGTGGCGATCGTCACCGAGAGCTTTCTGCCCAGCATCAACGGAGTCACCCGGTCGGTGACCGCGTACACCTCGTACCTTCGCAGCGCCGGCCACGACGCGATGGTGATCGCGCCGGGCAACGGTACGCGCCGGCTCGATGAGCACGACGGCTTTCCGGTCGTCCGCGTTCGCGGCATCCACGGCCTCGTCTATCCCGACCTCACCTTCTCTCCGGTACACATCGCGCTGCGCCGCCGCCTCAGGGACTTCTGTCCCGATGTGGTGCATCTGTCATCTCCCGCGTCGCTGGGAGTGTTTGGCGGACTGGTCGCACGGTCGCTGAACCTTCCCGTCGCTGCGCATTACCAGACGGACCTCGTCGCGTATGCACGCGACTACGCCGGAGCTCCGGCCATGCACGTCACGCGCCACCTCGAGCGCAGCTTCTACAACAGCTGCTCGGTGACGTACGCGCCCACGCCGGCGATGGCGGCGACGCTCACGTCGCGCGGATTCCGTGGGGTCGAGGTGAGCGGACGGGGCGTCGACGCACAGCGGTTCCGGCCCGGGCGTGACGGCGCGAGCGCCGCGGCATCTCGCTGGCCGGCGGGTGACGGGCTCCGCCTGCTCTGCGTCTGCCGCCTCGCACGCGAGAAGAACCTGCACCGCCTCATCGACGTGGCCCGCGGCTGGCCGCAACACCGCCTGCTGATCGTGGGCGACGGACCCGTCCGTCGCGAGCTCGAGGCGATCGCGCTCCCGAACGTCGCATTCGCCGGCGCTCTTGTGGGTGACGCGCTGGCCGACGCCTTCTCGGCCGCCGAGCTCTTCGTCTACCCCTCGACGACCGAGACGTTCGGACAGGTGATCCAGGAGGCGATGGCCTCGGGACTGCCCATCATCGGCGTGCGCGCCGGCGGCGTCGCCGATCTCGTGCGCCACGGGCACACGGGCCTGCTCGTCGAACCACCCGGCGACGAGCTCGGCGTAGCGGTCGCCGCTCTCGCCGCCTCGCCGGACCTGCGCGCGTCGATGGCCGCCGAGGCACGCGACGCGGTGCTGCCGCGCAGCTGGAACGCGATCTTCGACTCGCTCATGCACGACTACGACGAGCTGGCCTCGAGCGGACCGCGCCAGACGAAGCGCCCGTTGCGGCGCCGCGATGCCGGACTGCGCACGGCGGCGTTCTTCGACATCGACCGCACGCTCATCCAGGGCTCGTGTCTGCTCGCGCTCGCGGGGCCCCTGCGACGCGCGGGTCTGCTGAGTCGCCGTCAGCTGCTGCGCGCCGGTGTTCGCCAGGTGATGTTTGCCGCGCGCGGCATCTCCGGCCGGCCACTGAAGCGCGCGGCGCACACGATCGCACGCGCAGCGTGTGACATCGACGCAGTTCGGCTGCGCGCGGTCGGCCGCAGCGCGGTCGCCACCCATCTCATCCCGCGCCTCTATCCCGACTCCGTGCGCGCCGTCGAGGCGCACCGGCGCAACGGGCACGCGATCTTCCTGGTGTCGTCCGCACCGGAGGAGATCGTGTCCGAGCTCGCCGGCTACCTCGGTGCCGACGGTTTCGCCGGGACGCGGGCCGAGGTTGTGGACGGCCGCTACACGGGGCGTCTCGTCGAGTTCTGTCGCGGACCTGCGAAGGCCGAGGCCGTGCGCCGCCTTGCGCGCGACCACCGCATTGATCTGCTGAGCTCGTGGGGCTACGCCGACAGCGGCGACGATGTCGAGATGCTCAACGTGGTCGGCAAGGTGGTCTGCGTGAACCCGGACCGCCGCCTCGAGCGCGAAGCGGTGCGGAACGGGTGGCGGGTGCTGCGCTCGGCCCGGGCGGCACGCGCCGGCTGACTCCGGGCGCGGCGCCTCCTATACTGTCGACCGCCGGACGGCGTTTCCGGATGGGACGGTGGAGTTTTGTGCCGCTCGTGACAGCGAGCAGCTCAGAGGGATGAGATGCGTGGGAAGGTGGATCGGCGCGCCGCGCCATTGGTTGCGCTGGCGCTCGCCGTCGCAAGCTCAGTAATTCTTGCGGCGTCACAGCCGGCGCGCGCCGACGGCGTGCACCCGATCCCCGAAGCCGCTCGCCAGGTCACGACGTCGGCCGATCCCGCCCGACTGTTCGAAAACCCGCAGGCGACGGTCGACCCGACGAACACCGACCGCGTCGCAGTGGCCGTCGGCGACGCGCGCAACGGCGGCTGCATGCTCTACATCTCGAACGACGGCGGCCTCACGTTCGCCAAGAGCAGCGCGACGCTGCTGCCGTCGGATCAGCAATTCTGCGGTCAGGTTCAGGGCAATCGCTACATCTCCCCCAGCTTCGCCAGCGACGGCAGCCTGTACGTGGCGATGAGCGGCGCGTCACTCACCACCGGGTATCCAAACGCACCAGAGGTCCCGCTGGTGGCCCGCAGCGCCGACGCGGGGAGCACGACCGCCACGGCGACGGTCGCGACCCCGCAGCCGGTGACCACGGCGAACGGCACGGTCAAGCAGGACTATCGCTACACCGACATCGCGGTCGATCCGGCAGACCCGAAGCGTCTCTATGCCGGCTGGCAGGTGGGCGTGACGACTCCGTCCAACGGCAAGCGAACCGGCCTGCCGCCGACGCAAGCGGTGATCGCAACGTCGTCCGACGGCGGCGCCACATGGAGCATGTCGCAGGTCTCGGCGACCGCGAGCGGCATGTCGCTCTACGGCGCGGGCGTCCCGTCGCTCGTCGTCGCGGCGGACGGCGCCGTCTACGCGGTCGTGAAGGAGGTACCCAAGCCCGCGGCCTCCGGGCCGCCACCGCCAGCGCGCTTCATCATGTTCGCATCGACCGATCACGGCGCTCACTGGGCCGCATCAGAGGTGCCGGATCAGGCCGGAAAGGCATTCGTTGAGCCGCCCGTGATCGCGGCCGCCCCCAAGAGCGCCGCGCTGTACGTGGCCTGGAACCAGGACGCCACCACGCCGGCGGAGAAGTCGACCATCTACTTCACCAGCTCGACCGACAAGGGCAAGACCTGGAGCCAACCATTCCATCTCGTGGATGAGAACGCGCGCTCAATCGCCAACTCCTACGAGGCCGGCATGAGCGTCGCGCCGGACGGGCGCATCGACGTCACGTGGAACGACTTCCGCAACGATCTCGACCACCACACCTCGGTGTTCGCGTCGGGAATGACGGTAGCTCCAGACAGCACCGTGGAGCGGTTCTACGACATCTACGGGACGTCGTCCTCCGACGGCGGCAAGACGTGGACGCCGAACTATCGCGTCAACGACCGCGGCATCGACGCGCTGTACGGCGGCACCTACTACTACCGCCTGTTCGGCCCGATCGGGATGGCGTCGACCGACCACGCGCTGTACGTCACGTGGGCCGACAGTCGCAACAGCCGCGACGTCGGCGCGGTCGACGATGCGTACTTCACGCGCGTGGAGATGGACTCGAGCGCGGTGGAACGGGCCGCGAGCGGGCCGACCGCAGCGGACGCGCTGTGGGCCGGCGTCGGGGCGGGCGGCATGCTGTGCATCGCCGGTCTGCTACTGCTCCTCGTCTCGTTGCGTCGCCGATCTGCTGAGTAGCGCGGTAGCGTGACGGCGGGAATCAGGACAGAGCGGCGAACGTCGCCGCCGTGACGGCGCCGAACACCAGGTGGCCACCCAGATCGTCGGCGAGGGTCTTCGCGTCGTACTCCCAGATCGGCTTGTAGATCATCGACAGGGGGAGCAGCGCGTAGCCGCTCAGCCACACCGTCACGCCGAATGGAAGGCCGTACCCAACGCGCGGGCGTCGCAGCGATCCCACGACGATGCCATATGCCACGGCATTGCCGACGCCGTAGCCCCAGTGCATCACGTTGTTCACCAGCGGTGCCCATCGCGGCGACAGCTTCTTCCGGGTGAAGCCCTCGATCAACCGGCATCCGACCTGGCCCGGCGCTGACACCTTCGCCCAGTCCTCGGGCACGGTGAACTCCCACGTCAATGGTGGCGACGAGCCGCCGCCCGCGCGGTATCGGACGTACTGGTAGGCGTCGAGCGCCGCCGTGCCCGCGGCACCGGCGAGCGCGCCGCGAATGACGGCGCCGAGGGGCGTCATCAGGCCGCCGGTGCCGGCACGATGTGTACGTCGACGTTGGCCTGGATTCTGATCAACGCGCGCAGGGTACCGCGCAGCGCGCGAAAAAGCCGAGCTGGGCGCGCGGTGCGCCCGAACCCGGCTTCAGCGAATGCTCAGCGCGGCTGCGGGACGATGCGGATGTACGGCTTCGGCGACTTCCATTCGCCGAACAGCTCCTTCGCCTGGTCGTTGGTGACGGAGCCGGCGATGATCACGTCGTCGCCCTGCTTCCAGTTCACCGGCGTGGATACCTTGTGCTTCGCCGTGAGCTGCAGCGAGTCGATGACGCGCAGCACCTCGTCGAAGTTGCGCCCGGTGGTCATCGGGTACACGAGGATGAGCTTGACCTTCTTGTCCGGACCGATGACGAACACGTTGCGGACGGTCTGGTTGTCCGCCGGCGTGCGCGCCTTGGGGTCGCCCTCGACGCTCGCCGGCAGCATGCCGTACAGCTTCGAGACGTTGTAGTCGTTGTCGGCGATCAGGGGGTACCCGGGGCGCGCGCCCTGCGTCTCCTCGATGTCGTCGGCCCATTTGTCGTGGTCGCCGTGCGCGTCGACGGACAGCCCGATGATCTTCACACCGCGCTTCGCGAACTCCGGCTCGATCTTCGCCATGTACCCCAGCTCCGTGGTGCACACGGGAGTGAAATCCTTGGGGTGCGAGAACAGCACCGCCCACTGGTCGCCGATCCAATCGTGGAACCTGATCGGTCCCTGCGTTGTGTCGGCCTCGAAGTCCGGGGCCGTGTCATTCAGAGCCAATGCCATCTTTTTTGCTGCACCTCCTGGTCGCTGGTTGCTGCGGCCCGCTGCCGCCCGCGCATGGCCTGCGTCGCCGAAGATGCCGCCGACCCTGCCCGGACGGTCAATTATGAGGACTGGAGGTCGAACGCCGGCCGAACGCGCCCCATAATGCCGCCTACGAGCACGCCAGCCCCGCAACGCCCCACTCTGTCTGAGCCGCCTCCGTCGCGCGGGGACTATCTGCGAATGATTCGCGCCTGGTCACGCGGCAGCGCCGTCGACCCGAGCCGGCCATTCCTCAGAGCCGCCTTCGACATGCGAACGCTGACAGCGACGGACTCGCCGATGTCGATGAGGGACACCACGCGCGATCCCGAGCTCCGCGACCTGGGCACACCGAAGCTATCGGTGGGCGACATCGCCACCGACTTCGCATTGCGCCGGCTCGACGACCCGGAGCAAACCGTGCAGCTGTCGCAGTTCCGCGGCGAGCGACCCGTCGTGCTGGTCCTGGGGTCGTACTCATGCCCGCCGTTTCGCGTGAATCTCGCCGCTATCGATCGGCTCTATCGCACGTACTCCGACCGAGTGGCGTTCTTTCTTGTGTACATCAAGGAGGCGCATCCCGAGCAGCAATGGGTCCTCACCTGGAACCGAAAAATCGGCATCAGGGTCAACGACCCGACGACGTTCGCAGAGCGCGCAGCGCTCGCAACAACGTGCGTAGAGCGGATGAACGTTGCGATGCCGGTGCTCGTGGACGATCTCGACAATTCGGTCGCCAGCACGTACGGCGGCTGGCCCGTCCGGCTGTGGCTGGTCGATCGCGACGGGCGCGTCGCCTACCGCGCGAACGAGGGCCCGTTCGGCTTCAAGCCCGACGACCTTCGCAGGGCGATCGAGGCGGAGCTGAACGCAGTAGAAGGCGGAGGCCTCTAACAGCGCAAAGCGCTATCGCTTGCGTATGAAGGCCTCGCGACGGTGACCGAGCGGGCTGACGGTTCGCACCTCGAATCCCAATCGTCGCAGGGCGTTCCGGGCCTGAGTGGTGTTGAAGTCCAGGACGTCGAGGCCGGTCGCGCGAGCGAAGATCTCCTTCACAGGGAAGAGCTGTCGGTCGACCTCGACCGCATGCTGCCGGACCAGGCCGAAGTCGCCGTCTCGAGCCGCGCGCAGGACAGCGGCTTTGCGCAGCCGGATTCTCTCGCCGGCCACGACGATGTCGATCGCCGTCTTCTGGTTCCCGGTCAATGATGAAGGCATCACGATCAGCGTACAGTCATCACAACACCAATCATCCTAACAAGCACGTCCGAGTGCGGCTCAACCAAGGAGCGCTCATGAACCAGAAGGCTGCAACACCGGCCCTCGATCCGCCGGCGACGCCGTCGAACGGCGGCGTTGCAACAGCTGCCCCGGCGATCGAGCGATCCACCATGTCAGCAGTCGTTCAGGACAGCTACGGATCGCCCGACGTCCTCGTTCTCCGAGAGGTCGCCCGCCCCGCCGTGGCAACCAGCGAGGTGTTGGTCCGAGTCCGAGCCGCGGGGGTCAACATCGCTGACTGGGCGATCACCGCCGGTCTCCCCTTCATAGCGCGGCCGGTGTACGGGCTGCGCACGCCGAAGAATCCGATCCGCGGTACCGACGTTGCCGGCGTGGTCGATGCCGTCGGAGCGGCCGTCACCCGGTTCAATCCGGGGGACCGGGTCTTCGGGTGGTGCAAGGAGTTGGGGGGTGCCTTCGCGGAGTTCGCGTCGGTTCCCGAGGCCGCGCTGCAACCGATTCCGGCCGCTATGACGTTCGAGCAGGCCGCGGCCGCGCCGATGGCCGGATGTGTCGCTCTTAAGGCGGTGCGCGACGTGGGCAGCGTTGAACCCGGTCAGCGGGTCCTTGTCAACGGCGCGTCGGGAGGCATCGGCACCTTCGCCGTGCAGATCGCAAAGGGACTCGGAGCCCACGTCACTGGCGTGTGCAGCGCGAAAAACGCGAATCTGGTGCGATCCCTGGGCGCTGACGAGGTCATCGACTACGGCGAGCAGGATTTCACCGAGACGGGCGAACGCTACGACTTCATCCTCGACAACGTGGCCAACCATCCGCTGTCACGGCTCACGGCCGTGCTCACACCGACCGGAACGCTCGTGCCCAATGGAGGGCAGTTCGAGAATCACTGGTTTGCGGGCGCGGGTCGCGTCATTCGCGCGCGGATGTCGTCACGGTCTGGAGGGCGGAAGCTCCTGACCTTCGTACTGTCTCCGAAGACTGCGGATCTGGACGGCCTGAGGAACTTGATGCAAACGGGCACCGTCACACCGGCCATCGACGGAACGTACCCGCTCGCGAACGCGGCGCAGGCTGTCGCTCGAGTGGGCGGCGGACATGCTCGGGGAAAGGTAGTCGTCACCATGTGATGCGCCGGGTGGTGGGACTCTTTAGTGCGATACCACCCGACAGCGCCGGCGCAGCAGCACATAGGTGCCCGCCAGGAACAACGCGAAGAATCCCGCCAACCAAGCCCAATACGCCACGGTCGGCAGCAGCCCGGCGTCGCCGTACGAGGCGAGCAGCGGCGGTCCCAGCGGCGATGCGCCGTGGGCGAAAATGGCCCGGGCTCCCAGGTCATGGCCAACAGCCTCGAACGCCCACCGCGCCGGCTGAATGACACTGATCGCCACGCCCACCCCACCCATCAGGTTGACGGGCAACACCGCTCCCGAGAAGAGCACAGCGGGAAAGCAGAGCATCGGCAGCGCCAGCGTCGCCTGCACCGGATTGCCTACCGCCGTCGACGCCAGCAGGCCCAGGCAGAGCGCTGCTGCCGACAGCAGCGACAGCGTCACCCACAGCTGCGCGTAAATCGTGATGCTGTCCGCGGGCAGCCTGCCGAAGAGTCGCATCGCGCCGAGCATCGCGACGTTGACGACCAGCAGAAACGGCAACAGAACCGCCACCTTCGCCATGAGGTAGGCGCCCAGCTTGAGCCCCACCATGCGCTCGCGCGAGACGATGGCGCGCTCTGTACAGATCTGCAGCAGCCCATACGTCAGACCGAAGAAGAAGCTGGCGAAAACCACCCAATAACCGATCTGAATCATCGCCGTGGGGCTGGGACTCGCGAGATCGAATGCCCCGGGCTGGAAGAGCAGCGTGTACATCGCGATGACCGCGATCGGCGAACCGACAAGGATCGCCAGCGTCAGGCGATTGCGCACGATCGTTTCTGCACTGCGCTGCGTGGAAACCAGCCACTGCCGTAGCCAGCTCGCGCCACGCCGTGGTTCGGCGACCGAGCCGGCGGCCGGCGTGTCCGCACCGCTGACATCCAAAGGCGCGCGCTGCTCTGCGAATCGACGTGCCAACTCTTCGGGCGAAGCCGCTTCGTTCAGGCGCAGGTAGACATCGCTGACGTGCGTCGCCCCGAAGTAGCGCAGGGCGGCATCGGGCGTGCCCTCGAACGCGAGCTGACCGCCGCCGGCAAGGAACACCACGCGGTCGCACATCAGGAGATCGGGTGGCGAGTGCGTGGTCAGCACCACCGTAGCGCCCTCCTCATTAGCGAGCTTCCGCAGCACCTGCATCAGCTCCGCGCCGGTGGCGGGGTCGAGTCCCGATGTGGGTTCGTCGAGGAAGAACACGTGAGGCTTGGCGAGCAGCTCGACCGCGATGCTGGCCCTCTTGCGCTGACCGCCGCTCAACGCACCGACGCGCAGTCGCGCACGACCCTGCAAGTCAAGCGCGCGCATCGCATCATCGGCTGCGGCATCGAACTCCGCCGCAGTCGTTGACGCCGGCAGTCGCAGCCGCGCCGCATAGCGGAGCGTTGACCGCAGCGGCAACTCGGCATGGATGATGTCGTCCTGGGGGACGTATCCGAGGGCGCTGCGAAAGATGTCGATGTGCGAGTAGAGGTCGACCGAGTCGAAGTGCACCGCGCCGCTGTCCGCGGGCCGAACCCCGGCAAGCGCCTCGAGCATCGTGGTCTTGCCCGCGCCACTGCCCCCGGCGATACCCACCACCTCGCCGGGCGCGAGGCTCAGCGAGACGTCCGCGAGAATCGTCACCGACCCGACGCGCCGCGTCAGTCCGCGCGCATCGATGCGCACGCCCCGTTGCGGCTGCGACGCGGGTGCTTCGTCGTACGCCTCGTGCACGTGTTGACCTCGGCTTCCCGCACCTCAGCGGTCGGGTTGAGCTGGCATGGTACCGCTCGCTTTTGACCACGCATCCTGGGCCTGTCCGCCTGAAGCCGTTCTCGGGTACCATCCGCGCGACGTATCGGCGGGGGCTTTCGGAGCGGAAGCATGGCGGCAGAGCGCACTCGTCATCGATTGGGCGGCCTGGGGTGGCTGGCGGCTGCAGGGGCCACGCCAGCGTTTGTTTTGCTCACCGCCTGTGGCAGCACCACATCCACGTCGCCGTCGAGTGCGGCTACGACGCCGGCGCCGGTGTCGACACCGGTGCCAACACTTGCAACCGCCGCCGCGTCAGCGCAGTGTCCGACCAGCGCACGGGTGGGAGCTGCGCTCGGCGGCCTGACCCTCCCGAGCCCGGTTGCCGCCAGCGGAGGCGGGACCGCGACGCTTCCCCCAGGGGCGGCCGAAATCACGTGCAACTACCACGCTGCGACCTACAACGTGCTCGTTCAGATCCTCACGGACGTCGACCCGTCGACGACGATGGCGATGTTCACCGCTCGCTTTCCGGCCGCCGCCCAGACGGTCACCGGCGTGGGCGACCAGGCGCGCTCGTTCGTGGTCCCGCTCGACGCCGGTCGCGACAACGAGGCTGTGGTCGCGACCAAGGGCAGGACACTCGTGGCGGTGACGGCGACGTCGACCCCCGCGACGCTTGCGCAGGTCGGGGCGCTGGTCAACCAGCTGCTCTGATGGCCCTGCCCTCGCGTGCGGGGGCACACGGGACAAACGTTTTCAGCAGCGCGCACGCAGACGTCTTGCGTCCGATCACCTGTCGTCGAGGCCTGCACATCGAGCAGCTTTGGATAACCCACGCCCCAGCCCCAAGCCCTTTGCTATCGACAGCCGTACCGCTCTCGCCCGACGGCGAGCCGCGAGGTGGGCCGTACACTCTCGGTCATGGTGGGCAGGGTCACTGCGACCAGGGGGAACCTACCTGCCGAGCTGACAAGCTTCATCGGAAGGCGACGCCAGCTCCAAGAGGTCAAGTCAGCTCTCTCCACCGCTCGCCTGGTAACCCTCGTGGGTCCGGGTGGTGTCGGCAAGACCCGTCTGGCGCTCCGGGCCGCAACTGACCTTCAACGGGCTGTTCGCGACGGCGTCTGGTTGGTGGAGCTCGCCGCTCTAGCCGATGAGGAACTTGTCGCCAAAACAACGCTGGCCTCGCTGGGGCTCCGCGATGAGTCGAGCCGTTGGCCGATGTCGAGGCTGATCGACCACGTCGCCACGAAGAAGTTGCTGCTCATCCTGGACAATTGCGAACACCTTGTCGACGCCTGCGCGGTGCTCGCAGATGCCGCGCTCCGAAACGCACACGAGCTGCGGATCCTGGCAACTAGCCGGCAGCCCCTCGGAATCGCCGGAGAGAAGGTAATCCCCGTTGCACCCTTGTCGGTGCCGGACGCCGCAGGGCCAACGACGCTGGAACGTATCGCTCAGGCTGAGGCTGTTTCGCTCCTCGTCGAGCGCGTCGGCGAGGCCGGACGGACGCTCCAACTGACCAATGACAACCAGGCGGCGGTTGTCGAGCTGGCGCGGCGCCTCGACGGCATCCCCCTGGCCATCGAGCTTGCCGCCGTGCGCTTCCGCACGCTGGGGGTAGATCAGGTGGTCGAGCGACTGGATCACCGTTTCCATCTGCTCGTCGGGGGAAGCAGAACCGCAGCCCCTCGCCAGCAGACGCTCGAGGCAACTATCTCCTGGAGCCATGATTTGCTCGGGTCCGACGAGCAAGCGGTGTTGCGCCGCCTCTCGGTCTTTCCTGGCACGTTCAGCCTGGAGGCGGCCGAGTACGTCTGCAAGGGCGGGACAGTTGGACCCGGCGGCGTGTTCGATGCGCTCTCCGCGCTCGTCGAGCGCTCGTTTGTCAACTGTGAAGCAACGAGTGGAAGCGCACGCTACCGGCTGCACGAATCCATGCGCGAGTTCGCGCTGCTGCGGCTTGTCGAGGCCGGAGAGGAGGGTCTCGCGCGACACGCGCATCTCTCCTTCTTCGCCGAAATGTGCTGGCCGGCCAGATTCGACCACGGGCGGGCCGACGGCGAGCCGACTATCGAGTCGTTGAGCGCTCTGGACCGCGAGGCGGACAACCTGCGCGCCGCTCTCCGGCAATGTTTGGTGGATCCTGAGGGCGCCGACGTCGGCCTGGCGATGGTCGCCGGTCTCGGGCGCTACTGGGCGAACCGAGCATTGAGCGAGGGTGTCCATTGGAGCGATGCTCTGCTGCGGCAGCGTGGTAGCGACGAAGCTGTGCGAGGCCGCGCGCTGTACGTACGCGGCGAGCTAGCGGTGACGCAGGGCGATCACATCGCGGGTCTCGGAGTTGTCGCGGAGGCCGGCGCGATCGCACGTCGCTTGAAAGATGACTCGCTGCTCGTGCGGACCCTCGCGATCCAGGCGGCTCTGCAGGTCATCGCCGGCGAGTTGCCTGGCGCTCGGCTGTCGTCGGCGGAGGCCAAGGCATTGGCCGATTCTTTGGGCGATGACATGTCCTTCATTGCGGCTGCTCAGTCGGAGGCATTTCTCGCATTCATCGACGGCGACTTCGTGCGAATGCGGGACATCGGCCTCGACGCGGCGGCGCGGTGCAGGCAGCGCAACGAGCTGTACATGCTCAGCACCCATCTCACGAGCGCGGGAACAGGGTCGTTGATGCTCGGTGAGCATGCTGCGGCCGAGCAATCTTTGATCGGCGCACTGCGCGCAACGTTGGCCGTCGACGACCGACCAGGCCTGGTGCTTCGCGTTGAGACGCTCGCCTGCAATGCGGCGAGTGCCGGTGATAATCAGCGCGCCGCAAGGCTCCTCGGGGCAGCCGAGATGCTGCGCAAGGACGGCGGTTACGAGGTGAGTCCGTTTACACGCCTCCAGTTGGAGCAGGCGAATGAACTGGCGAAGGGCAAGCTCGGCGAGGGCACATTCAAGGCAGCATTCGATGCAGGGACGCAGCTCGATCGTGAGGCAGCGATAGCGCTCGCTCTCGGAACCAATGTTGAGCAGTCACGCCGCGTGATCGCGAAGCGGGCCGATCCGCTCGGCAAACGGCAACGGGAGGTCGCCGAGCTGATTGCCCAGGGCTTGAGCAACAAGGAGATCGCGACTCGCTTGTTCCTGTCCGAGCGGACCGTGGAGACTCACGTCTACAACACCCTGAACAGGCTCGGTTTCAGTTCCAGGGCCCAGATTGCCGCCTGGATATCGACGACGGCGTAATGGTTCTCGGCGCGCGAACCTCGTCCGCGGTCCTTGCCCTTAAAGATTCCGACCATCTGGAAGAACACTGAGGCGTCACGTGCTGCTCGCCCTGGTCGCGTGCCCGTACGTGGGCTCCGGCGAGAGGGAGTTGAATAACGGCGGCGACTCTACGTGCCGCCTACGTACTCCCACGGATTTGATCGTTGCGGACCCTTCCTACGCTAACGGTCATCGCATACACAGCTAGTCGCAGGAGATCCGATGATCCAAGCCATATCGCCCAGCCGTACCACCAGCACGCGCGCAGTCGGTGAATCGTTGAAGACGCGTCTCACGACGGGCTCCCGCAAGACCTATTCCAGGCTGATCGCAGCGCTCTTCGTGTCGGGGTTCCTCGTCTACGGAATTGGCGCCGCAATGACGTCCTCCGTGACCAGCGCCCCGAACTTTCTCGGCAGCCTTTCCGCGCACACGATAATCCTCGTCATCGGGGCCGCTCTGATGCTCACGAACACTCTGGTGGATGTCGGCAAAGGAGTGCTGTTCTTCCCAATTCTGAGGAAGCACAGCAAGAGGGCCGCACTTGCCTACCTCGCAGCGGTGATCGTCGAGGTAGTGCTCCTGGACGCCGGCGTATTTGCTCTTCTTATGCTTGTCCCCCTGAGTAATCAGCACAGTGTTGTTGCTGGAGCTGCCACCGCACTCGTCCACGCTAACGCCATGGCGTACCAAGTCGGCGAGATGTTTCTCGCGGCCGGTTCCATCGCCCTGTGCGCGCTGCTATTCCGGACCCGCCTGATCCCCCGATGGCTGTCCATCTCGGGCTTGATCGGCTACCCGATCCTCCTCGCGGGCGCCGTCGCTGAGGTCTTCGGGATCCACATCGGGCTCGCGCTCACGGTGCCCGGCACGTTCTTCGAACTGGCGCTCCCGGTCTGGCTCTTCACCAAGGGCTTCCAGCGCGAGGCCTACGCCGGAGACCTCGCCCCTCGGCTCAACTTGCGCAGAGACGCGGCCTAGGCTTGGTTTCAGAATGGGCTGAGTCTCGGGCGACTCTTTCGACACCAGGGCGAGGGTGCGACATGACCGACACGGCGACCACCGGTTCGGATGGCTGGCAGCAGCTCGCCGAGCGGCTGCTTACCCACAACAATCCATTCGGCCCGGAGACCGAGACGATGCTCTCGCTCGGTCGCGTACCCAATGGGTGGGAGGACGCGATCCGGATCGCCGACGGCTGGCATGTTGTCGGCAGCTCGGCCCGTGGTTACTCCGACGGCCGCATCGTGCGCATCGACATCGTCATCGACGCCGTCGATTCGGCTGACGATCTCGTTGAGAGCTACGGCGCCCTGCTCGATGATTCCGGCTGGTCGCCGTTTGAGGAGCCGGCACGGGTGCGGGCCGTGTTCAGCTCATCTAACGCGCTGGAGTCGCGACGCAGCTTCCGGCGCGACGAGCTGGCTATGCACGTGACTGCAATCGAGAGTCCGGGCCGCCCCACCGACGTGCGCCTGCTCATCGACACAGAGCACGTCAGCGGCATGGCTCGCGGGCACCGTGGTTTCCCGCCCGGCGCCGAGCTGATGCCCCAGCTGCGGCTCCCCGAAGGCGTGATGGTCCGCCGTACTGGTGGTAGCGGTGGAAGCGATCACTACGAACAAAATGCGAGCGCTGACACGAGAATCCCGGTGGCTGAGATCGGAGTGGGCTTCGCCGAGCAGCTCAGCCGCTTTGGCTGGACGCGCATCGCCGAAGGCGACGACCAGTTGCTGGCTTGGAGTTCGTGGCAGCTGCCCGACCCGGCGTGGCGCGGAGTCGTGCTCGTGATGAGACCGTTTCACGAGGGTCCGCTGCGACTATCGGTACGCGTTGAACGCTCCTCAGCAGCCGCCGACGCGGCTGCATCATCAATCTCGCGCAGCGAGCGATGACGTGAGGCGATAGTGGCCGGGAGGCAGAACGAAATTGAATTCTGCATTGATGCCGACGCTCTGCTTCGCGGCAACATTCGTCGGAAAGATCGCAACAGAACTGCCCGGAGCGGTTGAATGCCACGTAACCTCTCCCCCTTCGAGATCGTTACGACAGCTGCAATCCGGGGTTTGCTCCGCGACCAGACTGACAGTGAAGTCTGGGTCGCTATTTGGAGCGGGAGACGGGGCTCGAACCCGCAACTTCGACCTTGGGAAGGTCGCACTCTACCGTTGAGTTACTCCCGCAATCAGCCATAACTCTAGCGCCGCGGCCTGAACCAGCGACTCGACGTGCGCACCCAGGCTGATCAGCCGACCGCTGAGGGCGCTCCTGCCGCCGGCACTGTCACAGTCGCGATGCTCCCAGCCGCGTACTCGGCGCGGATCTTTTTCTTGTCCTGCTTGCCCACCGACGTCTTGGGAATCTCGGCGACGAACGCCCAGCGCTCGGGCAGCCACCAGTGGACGACGCGATCACCGAGAAACGCGCGCAGCTCGTCCGGAGTTACGGCTGCGTCCTGTTTCAACACGACGACGGCGAGCGGACGCTCCTGCCACTTCTCGTCCGGCACGCCCACGACGGCGGCGTCCGCGACGGCGGGATGCCCGACGAGCAGGTTCTCCAGTTCGACTGACGAGATCCACTCACCGCCGGACTTGATCACATCCTTCGCCCGATCGGTGATCTGCACGAACCCGGACGCATCGATGTTGCCGACGTCGCCCGTGCGCAGCCAGCCGTTGTCGAATTTGTCCGGGGCATCAACCCTGTAATACGAGCCCGTGATCCACGCGCCGCGCACCTCGATCTCTCCGACGGCGACGCCGTCATGGGCGATCTCGCGCCCCTCGTCGTCGACGACGCGCAGCTCGACGCCCGGGACGGCGCGGCCGGTCTTGGCGCGATATCTCATCTCGTCCTCAGGAGCGGTGCCACGCGGCGGAAGCGCAATCGTCCCGATGGGGCTCGTCTCGGTCATGCCCCACGCCTGGATCAGCTCGATGCCGAGTTTTTCCCTGTACGCGGTGATGAGCGACGCAGGCACCGCGGAGCCGCCGGCGATTGCGCGCTTCAAGCTGGAGACGTCGACTCCGGTCGCCTCCACGTGCGCGAGGATTCCCGCATAGATCGTGGGCACGCCGCCGGTGTACGTCGGCCGTTCCGCCTGGATGAAGTTGCAGAGCGGTTCCGGCTGAAGGAAGCGGTCGGGGAACAGCATGTCGTTGCCGAGCATCCACGCGACATACGGCGTTCCCCACGCGAGCACATGGAACATCGGAACGATGAAGAGCACGCGATCGGCGTCGGTGAAGTGAAAGGAACCCCAGATCGCGAACGAATGCAGGTACGTCGAACGATGGCTGTAGACGACACCCTTGGGATCGCCGGTCGTCCCCGTCGTGTAGCACATGGCGGCGGCGCTGCGCTCATCGAGCACCGGCCACTCGAATTGATCGCTCGCGCGTGCCAGCAGCTCCTCGTAGTCGAGAGCCTGCCCCAGAGCCGAGGTATCGGCCTCGCCCACAACGATCACGGCCTCGACAGTGGAAAGGGATTCGCGCACCGCGGCGAGGATCGGTACCAGCGACGCGTCGACGATGACCACCTTGTCCTCGGCGTGATTGATGATCTGGGCGATGTGTTGCGGCGCGAGCCGCAGGTTGAGTGTGTGCAGCACCGCTCCCATGCAGGGAACCGCGAAGTAGGCCTCGAGGTGTTCCTGCCGGTTCCACGACAGCGTCGCGACGCGGTCGCCCGGCTTCACGCCGAGGTCGCGCAACGCATTGGCGAGGCGATGCACCCGTGAGGTCACATCCGCGAACGTGCTCCGGCGCGACCCGGTTGGGTCGCATGTGACGACCTTGCTGGTGGGGAACATCTGCGCGCCCCGGCGAAAGATCTCCGTGACCGTCAGGGGCACGTCCTGCATGGTCGATTGCATCGGTTGTCCTCGTGTCATGGTCGATCCGCCCGCCGTTCTGCCAGCCATTGTCCTCACAGGAGGCGGCGCTGCCAAATCCCGCTACGATCCCCGCGGTGATCACCGCCTTCCTCCTCATCGTCTGCGAACCGGCGGCTATCGCCGAGACCGGCCGGCGCCTCTCGGACCTCGGCGGCATCGCGGAGGTGTACAGCACGACCGGGGAGAGCGACTTCATCGCAGTCGTCCGGGTGCCTGATCTCGAGTCCCTGGGGACTCTTGTCACAGAACACGTCGCGGCGCTGCCGGGGATCCGCCGCACCGACACCCACCTCGCCATCCGGTCGTACGGCCGGGCCGACGAGGCCGCGGCCTTCGACATCGGGGTCGACTGATGGGCGTCCCGGCGACCCCTGCGCTCGAGGCGCGCGAGGTCACGCGCTCGCTGCCACTCGGCGACACGGTCGTGCCCATCCTGCGTGGCGTCAGCTTCGCCGTGCAGCGTGGCGAGTTCGTCGCACTCATGGGGCCAAGCGGGAGCGGCAAGTCCACGCTGTTGGGTGTCATCGCCGGACTCGACCGACCCTCGACGGGCCGGGTCCTCGTCGACGGCATCGACATCACCACGATGCCCGAGAGCCGGCTCGCCGGGGTGCGCAACGCCAAGATCGGCATGGTGTTCCAGGCGTACAACCTCATCCCCACGCTGAGCGCGCAGGAGAACGTCGAGGTGCCGCTGTACGCCGGCCAGCATCCCGGCTCGCCGGCGGTGCGCGCGCGGCAGATGCTCGATCTCGTCGGACTCGGTGAGCGCGCCAACCACCGGCCCAATCAGTTGAGCGGCGGCGAGCAGCAGCGCGTGGCAATCGCGCGGGCGCTGTCGACCGACCCGGCGATCGTCATCGCCGACGAGCCGACCGGCAACCTCGACGCGGCCAACGGCGCGAACATCCTGGCGCTGATGGCTGCACTGCGCGAGCGCACCGGCACCACGTTCCTCGTGGCGACGCACGACGAGCACGTCGCGGCGCGGGCGGAGCGCACGCTGCGGATCGTCGACGGGCTGCTCGTCGACGGCGCGTCGGCGCCGCAGATGCCCGTGCCGCCGGCGGCCTGAGATGAGGCGCTAGTGCGCGGCAAGCTCGGCTTGTACCTGCGCTACGCCATTCGCTCGCTGCGCCGCGGCGGGCAGCGCACGGTGCTCGGAATTTTCTGCATCGCCGTCGGCGTCATGGCGGTGGTCGCGCTGCGTCTGGCCGGCGACATGATCAGTGCGACGCTCACCACGAACGTGCGCGAGGCCAACGGGGGCGACGTCTCGGTGGTGTCGACGGCGCTGCCCCTGACGAAGTCGGACCTGAGCACGGTGTCGCAGCTGCAGGACCAGGGAACGATCCAGCAGTACCTCGCGATTGGAGTCGAGCGCGGCACGCTGCGCCGCGACGGTGGAAAAACGTACACGAGCACGATCAACGTGCTCGACCAGCCCTCGCGGTACCCGCTCGTCGGCGGCGCGGGGTTCGCCACGCCTTCTGACGCAACGTTCGCCGGGGCGACTGCCAACAGGGAGGTCGTGCTGACGCAGTTCCTGGCCGACTCGCTGGGAGTGCGGCCCGGCGATACCGTCACCGTCAATCTCGTCGGTGGCAACAGCGCGTCGCTCCGCGTTGGCGGCATCCTTGCCGCGAACCGCTCGCTCGCCGTCGGTTCCACCGCCGCGTACATCAGCGCAGTTACGTACCAAGCGATGAGCACGCAGCCGGAGTCGTACGGCGTGGTCGTCATGACCACCGCGACGAACGCGCAGGCGGATCAGGCGGCATCGAAACTGCAGGATGCCTTTCCCACCGCGACGGTGCAGACCGTGCAGCAGGCTCTGACCGCGAACGTGCAGGCGTCGTCGCAGGTGACGCAGTACCTCGAGATCATCGGCCTGCTGGCGCTGGCGATCGGCGGCGTCGGCATCGTCAACACGCTGCAGGTGATGCTGTCGCGACGTCGCGTCGAGATCGCGATGCTGAAGGCAACCGGGTACCGGCGCGGCGACCTGTACGCGATGTTCGGCCTCGAGGTCGGCCTGCTCGGGCTCGCCGGCGGGGTGCTCGGCACCGGCGCGGGGATCGCGATGAGTCTGGTCGTCAAGGTGCTGATCGAAAACGTGATCAACGCGCCACTCGTGTTCGAGATCGGCGCCGGTGCGCTCGCAACGGGCATCGCCGTCGGTGTCGTGACATCACTGATCTTCGGTCTGCTGCCGATCGTGCGCGCCGCCGGCGTCCGGCCCCAGGAGGTGCTGCGTGACCTCCCCGAGGGCTCGCGCGCCGGCTCGCGCGCGCAGGTGGTCGGGCTCTACGCGATCGTTGCGGCGCTATTCATCGGGCTGTCGGCAACGATCCTCGGCGACTTCTTCCTGGCGCTGCAGGTCGTCCTGTACTCGCTGATCGGACTGCTGATCCTCGCCGGCGTGTTCTCGGTGGTGCTGCTGATCATCGGGCACCTCCCCGTGCCCGAACGGTTCTCCGCTGGCTACGTCGCAGCCGTCGCCGTCGCGGTCGCGATCGCCGCGCTGATCACCATCGAGCAGCGCGGGGTGGGCGTCGCGCTGCTGGTGGCCACGGCATCCGGGTTCCTCGTGGTGCTGCTGCCGCGCTCACAGCGCACGATCGTGAAGCTGTCGCTGCGGTCGATCGGCCGCTCGCGCGCGCGCACGTCGGGCACGCTCGTCGCGCTGTTCGCCGGCGTGTTCACGATCGGGTTGATCCTGGTGGTGGGCCAGGACATCTCGTCCGAGATCAGCAACGCGCTCAGCAACCTCGCCAGCTACAACGTGTTCGTGATCGCCTCGCAGCAGCAGTCGGCCTCAGCAATAACCGCGACCGACCACCTGCAGGGCCTGCAGAGCAGGCGGGTCACGCAGGATCTGCAGACTCGGCCGATCTCGGTCAACGGCGCGGACTTCGGAACGACCGTGGGGCCGGCGCCGGCGGGCGGCCAGCAGGGCGGCCAGCGCGCCGGGCAGCGCGAGGCGACGCTGTTCGAGCTCACCGGCGTGGAGGGCTACAACACCGGCAGCAACGAGCTACCCGGTGCTCCGCTCGCGCCGGAGCGCGCGCGCCTCGGCATCAGCAGCGGACGCGAGCTCGACTCCACCGACGCCGGCACCAACAACGTGATGGTGGTGGACGCCCTGCGCAACGCGCCACTCAACATGCGCGTCGGCGACCAGATCGTGGTCGAGAACACTGCGACAAGCAAGCAGGTCACGCTCAACGTGATCGGCTTCTACTCACTCGCCACGCGCTCGAGCGGCGGCAGCGTGTCCATCAACTTCTACTTCGAACCCATCCTCGCCGACAACGGCGTGGTGACGCAGCTGGGCAGCCAGAACGCACTCAGCATCGTGGCGCTCAAGCTCGATCCGAACAGCAAGCCCGCTGCGCTGCGGAGCATCGAGGCGTCCGCGCCTGGCACGACCGTGCTCGATCTCGCGGATCTGGGCGCCTTGGTGCAGCAGGTGCTGGGCAACCTGGTCGACCTGCTCATCGGCATCGCGTCGCTGGCGCTGTTCGCCGGCATCGTGATCATCGCCAACACCGTCGCGCTGGCGATGCTCGAGCGAAGACGGGAGATCGGCATCCTCAAGTCGACGGGCTACACCAGCCGATCCGTGCTCGCGCAGGTGCTGCTGGAGAACGCGGTCGTGGGCGGCATCGGCGCCGTCGCGGGCATGGCCGCGGTCAGCGGTGCCACGGCCCTGCTCGGCGGCCTTGCGTTGAAGACCAATCTCGCGGTGAGCACTCCCACCGTGCTGGTGATCATCGCGGGCGTGATCCTGCTGACGATGCTCGTGTCAGCCCTGGTCGCGTGGGGCCCGTCGCGCGTGCGACCACTGGAAGTCCTGCGCTACGAGTGAACGGTCATCATTGAGCGCGGCGCGATGCACGGCACACTCACTCGCATGACAGGGGCGGAGCGATTCCTCGCTGCGGCGCGCAGGGAGCCCGTCGACTGCACGCCGATCTGGTTCATGCGCCAGGCGGGTCGCATCCTGGCGGGGTACCGCGAGCTGCGCGAGCGTTACGACATCCTCACCCTCACGCGCACGCCGGACCTGTGCGCGCAGGTGACGCTCATGCCGGTGAACGAGCTCGGCGTCGATGCGGCGGTGCTGTACGCCGACATCATGCTGCCGCTCATCGGCATGGGCGTGCCGTTCACCATCGATCCCGGCGTCGGGCCCATCATCGAGTCGCCCCTGCGCAGCGACGAGGACATCAACCGGCTGCGCATCGTCGATCCGCACGACGCGACGCCCGAGCTCTTCGAGGCCATCCGTCTGGTTCGCCGTGAGCTCGACGCCAAGACGGCAGTGATCGGCTTCGCGGGCGGGCCGTTCACCGTCGCGTCGTACATGCTCGAGGGACGGCCGACGAAGGACTTCGCGCACACGAAGGGACTGTTGTACTCCGAGCCCGATCTGTGGCACCGGCTGATGGAGACGCTCACCGAGGTCACCATCCGATACCTGCTTGCCCAGGTCGAGGCAGGCGTGCAGGCGGTGCAGCTGTTCGACTCGTGGGCAGGAACGCTCGCGCGCTCGGACTACGAAGCGAGCGTCCTGCCGTACAGCGCGCGAATCTTCACCGCGCTTCGTGGTCGCGTTCCCACGATCCACTTCGCCACAGGCACCTCGCATCTGCTCGAACAGATGGCGAGCGCCGGCAGCGACGTCGTCAGCGTCGACTGGCGTCTCCCGATCGACGAGGCGTGGTCGCGCATCGGCAGCGATCGCGGCGTCCAGGGAAACCTGGAGCCGGCGGTGCTGGTGGCTCCGTTCGAGGTCGTTGCGGATCGCGCCCGCGACGTTCTTCGCCGCGTCGCCGGGCGCGCCGGTCACATCTTCAACCTGGGTCATGGCGTGCTGCCCGAGAGCCCGTCGGACCACCTGCGCCGCCTCACCGAGCTCGTCCACGCGGACACCATTCGCGCGTGAACGCGCCCACCGGGGTGCTGCTGCTGACGTTCGGGTCGGCGGTGACGTCGGCAGACGTGCCCGCGTATCTGTCATCGGTGCGCGGCGGGCGTGAGGTCCCTGCGGACGTGCTCGCCGAGTTTCAGCGACGCTACGACGTGATCGGCCGTTCGCCGTTGATCGACATCACGCTGGCACAGGCGGCGGCGGTGCAGGCGCTGCTCGACGACGAGGACGGCCCCGGCGCGTTCGTGGTGCGCGCGGCGATGCTGCACTCGGCGCCGCGAGTCGCGGACGTGATCAACGCGCTCGCTGCGGAGGGCGTGCACGACATCATCGGCGTGGTGCTGGCGCCGCAGTACTCGTCGCTGATCCTCGCCGGTTACGAGCGAGCCGCGACGGCTGCGCGTGCGGCGCACCCGGACATCGACCTGCGAATCGCCGGCGCCTGGCACACGTTGCCGGAGTGGATCGACTCGCTCAGCGACCGGCTCGCGGCAGAGCTCGACAGGCTGCCGGACAGGCACGACGTGCCCGTGATCTTCACCGCCCACAGCCTGCCCAAGGCCGTCGTCGACCGCGATCCCGCGTACATCGAGCAGCTGCGCGCCACCGCGGAGGCAGTGGCGCAACGCGCCGGACTCGCGCAGAACCAGTGGCTGTTCGCGTACCAGAGCGCGGGGCACACGCCGGAGCCGTGGCTCACGCCGGACGTGAAGGATCTGCTGCCGGGCCTGCACGACACCGGAGCACGCGGCGTCCTCATCGCGCCGGTGCAGTTCCTCGCCGACCACCTCGAGATCCTCTACGACATCGATGTCGCAGCCGGCGACGAGGCGCGGGAGCTCGGCATGGAGTTGCACCGCGTCCCGATGCCCAACACATCGCCCGAGCTGATCCGCGCGCTGGCTGCGGTGGTGCATCGCGAGCTTGCCGTTCGCAGCGCCTGACGCACCGAGGGAGCTCAGACAGCCGCTCGATATACTGCCGCGATGAGGCGATGGGGCGTGTTCGTGTACCACCATCGCCGCCTGGTTGTCGGCCTGTCGCTGGTCGTGTTCGTCCTTTCCGTCGTCGCCATGCTCAACGGCGGGCAGTTGAAGAACGCGAGCGGTTTCGATGGAGACTCGGTACGCGCGGCGAAGCTCGAGTCGCAGCAGCTGCCATCCGCAAACGGGACGTCGTTCCTCATCCTGTTCACCGGCGACCACACGACGTACCAAGAGCCGAGCTTTCAGCGCGGCGTCGAGGATGCGCTCGCTCGACTCGGGAGCGACAATCGGGTCACCGGCATCGTGACGCCATACAACGCGGCGCCTGAACAGGCCCCGGCGATGGTGTCGCGCGACCATCACAGCGTCTTCGCTGTGGTGAACCTCTCGATCGACTTCGCATCGGCGCGTCAGCAATATCCGCACCTGCGTGCCGAGGTGCAGTCATCGACGCTGCGGATCTCCACCGAGGGTGATGTCCCGCTGTCGTCGGATTTCGACACGATCCTCGGGTCCGACCTGAGTCGCTCTGAAGTCGTGTCGCTGCCGCTGGCGCTGATCTTCCTCGTGATCGTGTTCGGCACCGGCGTGGGGGCGCTGCTCTGTCTCGGCGTCGGCGTGTTCGCAGTCATCGGCGGCATCGGGGCCACGTCGCTGATGGCGCACGGGTTCGACGTCTCGCAGTACGCCGTCAACGTGGTCACGCTGGTCGGTCTCGGCATCGCCATCGACTACTCGCTCTTCATCGTCACGCGATTTCGCGAGGAGCTGGCCCGCGACGGCGACGGCGCGCGTGCGCTCGGCGTGACCATGGCCACGGCGGGACGCGCCATCGCGTTCAGTGGGATCACCGTCGCGCTCGGCCTCGCGGGTCTGCTGTTCTTCACGGGGACGTCGCTCGTGTCGATGGGCGCGGCCGGCGCCAGCGTCGTCGCCATCTCTGTCCTGTACGCGCTGACGCTGCTGCCGGCGCTGCTCGCGATGCTCGGGCCTCGGGTCAACCGGCTGCGCGTGCCAGTCATGCAGCCGCGGCCGTTTGGCCAGGGCCTGTGGCACCGCATCGCGACATGGGTGATGCGCCGGCCGTGGCTCGTGCTGATCCCCACCGCCGCGGTGCTGCTGGCGGCAGGCGCACCGTTTCTCGGCATCCACCTGGCCACCACCGACGTGGGCCAGCTGCCCACCACCGCCGAGTCGCGCGAGGGCTCGGAGCTCCTGCAGGCGCAGTTCCCCCAGGCGGGCCAGAACACCGTCGAGGTGGTGCTGCAGTTCGCGAATGGTTCGCCTCTCGACCCGCAGAACGTGGCCACGGCATACGCGTTCAGCCGCCGGCTGCAGCAGACGCCCGGGATCGTTTCTGTCAAGAGCTACGTCAACGTGGACCCAGCCCTGAGCCTGCCCGCGTACCAGGTGCTGTACGCACAGCCCCGCAACACGCTGCCCCCCGACACGCAACAGCTGGTGCACCAGTCGATCGGCTCCAGCATCGCGGTGCTCGACGCCAACACCCCGTACCTCACGACCAGCGATCAGGCGCACGAGCTGGTGCGCAGCATCCGTGCGCACGACGCGACCACGGGCGCGACTGTTCTGGTGACCGGCAACACGGCGTTCGACACCGACTTCGTCAGCTACATGGTGGGCCGTATCCCCGTCGTCATCGTGTTCGTCGTGGTGGCGACGCTGGCCGTGCTCTTGCTCCTGCTGCGCTCTGTCGTGCTGCCGCTGAAGGCCGTGTTGATGAACGCGCTCTCGCTCAGCGCGGCGTTCGGCGCGCTGGTCTGGATCTTCCAGGACGGGAACCTCTCCGGCGTGCTTGGTTTCAGCGCGGGACCGATCGACCCCACGATCCCGGTGTTGCTGTTCTGCATCATCTTTGGGCTCTCCATGGACTACGAGGTCTTTCTACTCACGCGGATGCAGGAAGAGTGGCGGCGCACGCACGACAATCGCGTGGCCGTCGCGAGCGGACTCGAACGGAGCGGCCGTCTCGTCACGGGCGCCGCGCTCATCATGGCAAGCGTCTTCCTCGCCTTTGCGCTCGCGAGCGTCGTGACCATCAAGTCGCTGGGCCTGGGCATGGCGATCGCGGTTGTCGCGGACGCCACACTAGTGCGCGCGCTCGTTGTGCCGGCGCTGATGCGCCTCCTCGGGCCGGCCAACTGGTGGGCGCCGCGCTGGTTGCTCCGCGGCCTTCCGCCCGCGGAGGAGGAGCCCGCCGCCGCGGCGTGAAGCCCAGCGCAGTTGTGCGACGCCGGCGCACAATCGACAGCGTGGCGAGCTCCTCGCTGGACCGACCGATGCTGCGCGGATGGTCCCACCTCATTGCCGTCGTTCCCGCGACGGTGGCCGCCACGCTGCTGGTGCTCAGCGGCCCTCGCGACGCCGCGCAGCGGGCGGCGCTGGCCGTCTATGGAGCAGCGCTGATCCTGCTCTTCGCCGTGAGCGCGCTCTACCACCGCGGCCCGTGGACTCCGCGCGTGCGTGCGATGTGGCGCCGCGCCGACCAGGCCACGATCTTTCTCATGATCGCCGCGACGTACACCGGCGCCGGCGTCATCGTCCTGGACGGCGGCACGCGCATCGCCGTCCTCGCTGCCGTATGGACCGCGGCAATCGCCGGCATTGTGCTCAGCGTGCTACCGATCCGCATCCCGCGAGCCGTCACGGTGCTGCTATATCTGGGCACCGGATGGATCGCCGTCGCAGCGCTGCCAGTGTTCGTTCAGCGTCTCAGCACGACCGCGCTGGCGCTGCTGCTGTCGGGCGGAGCGCTGTACACGATCGGTGCGCTCACCTACGCGCTGCGCAGGCCGCGACTCTGGCCGCGCGTCTTCGGCTATCACGAGGTCTTCCACCTGCTCGTGATCGCTGCGAGCGCGCTGTTCTACCTGTTCGTCGCGCTCGTTGCCAGTTCGCACGCGCGCACCTGATATCCCGGCGCAAACGGAGGCGATGAATGACTGACGCGTGGGTCGAGGTCGACGACTATCTCGGTGGGCTGTTTCCCGACGACGACGTCTTGAAGGCCGCGGTCGACCGTGGGAAGGCCGAAGGGCTACCCGAGATCGCCGTCTCGCCGATGCAGGGGCGGTTGCTCCATCTCATAGCGCGCAGCATGAGCGCGCGCGCGATCCTCGAGGTGGGCACGCTCGCCGGGTACAGCGCCATCTGGCTCGGCCGAGCCCTGCCGCCCGCCGGACGCATGATCACGCTCGAGGTCGACGCGCATCACGCCGATGTCGCGCGCGCCAACCTCGACTCCGCCGGCCTGAAGAACGTCGAGGTGCGCCTGGGGTCGGCGCGCACGACGATGCCGCAGCTGATCGCCGAGTCGGCGGGACCGTTCGACGTCATCTTCATCGACGCCGACAAGGTCGGGTATCCCGACTACTGGCGCTGGTCGCTCGAGCTGTCTCGCCCGGGCACGATGATCATCGCGGACAACGTCGTGCGCCACGCCGCGATTCTCGACACGCGCACCACCGACGCCACGAACAGTGCGATGCGCGAGTTCAACGCGATGGTCGCCGCCGAGCCGCGAGTCGAAGCGACCATCGTTCAGGTGGTCGGCGTCAAAGGACACGACGGGCTCGCGTTCGCCGTCGTCCGTTAGCGCCGAATCACGGGCAGCCGCGCCGGTCTTCGCCACGAGGCGCGAGGTATGCGCCTCCACTTCGGTCAGCGTTTCAGGGCGACGGCGAGTCCGATGTGGCTGGAGTCCGCCCGTGCGCCAGATCCCAGTACCGCTTTGTCGGGCTGGGCCCGTCGTCCTCGTCGCCGGCGCTCCATGGTCGTGGCCACTCCGCGCGCGGTGCGCCCAGCAGCGGCGGCAGGGCCAGCATGCGGTCGTCCTCGGCGCGCACCAGGCGCCACCCGTGCTCGTGCACCTTCTCGTGGTGCTTGTGGCAGATACTGACGAGGTTGGCCACATCTGTCGTGCCACCCTCCCCTGCCCAGTGCCGGAGGTGATGCGCGGCGGTCCACGACGACGGG